>JANNPN010000370.1:0-28801 GCA_031400185.1 Polyangiaceae bacterium | reverse complement strand
TTCCTGATCCCCACCGTGGTGGCCGAACAAGCGGGCAATCCCGCCTTCGAACGCCTTGGCTTGGCGTCGGCGGCAAACTGGGAAGGTAAGGAAGCGCGTTTCGGAGTGGAGAACTCTGCCCTCTGGGCGACCGCCACTACTGCGGCCAGTAACGGCTCGGTCAACTCGATGCACGACTCCTACACGCCCCTCGGCGGCCTCGTGCCGCTGTTCCTCATGCAGCTCGGCGAGGTGGTCTACGGGGGCGTCGGATCCGGTCTCTACGGCATGCTGATCTTCGCCATCATTGCGGTCTTCGTCGCCGGGCTCATGGTCGGGCGCACCCCCGAGTACCTCGGCAAGAAGATCGAGGCCTACGAGATGAAGATGGCATCGCTCGTGATCCTCATCCCGCCGATCGTCGTGCTCGGCTTCACCGCGCTCGCCGTCATGACCGATGCCGGGCTCACCAGCCGCTACAACAAGGGCGCGCACGGCTTCAGCGAGATCCTCTACGCCTACAGCTCGATGGGGAACAACAACGGCAGCGCCTTCGCGGGCCTCTCGGCGAACGTGCCCTTCTACAACGCGACCGGTGGGCTCGCGATGCTGATCTCGCGCTATTGGCTCGCGATCCCGACGCTGGCGATCGCCGGCTCGTTGGCTCGGAAAAAGCACGTGCCGGCTGGGGCCGGGACGCTGCCCACCCACACGCCGCTCTTCGTCGCGATGCTGATCGGCGTCGTCATCATCGTCGGCGTGCTCACCTTCGTGCCCGCGCTCGCGCTCGGTCCGATCGTCGAGCACCTGATGCTGTTCCAGTGAGCGGCATAGTGCGCATCCGAAAGTGAGCGCGCAGTGCGCATCCAAAGTGATCGCGTCGTGCGCAGTCAAAGTGATCGCGTAGTGCGCAGCCAATAAGGAGCCACCCCATGTCCACGCAAGCCAAGGCACGCCCGCTGTTCGATCCCGCGATCGTCCGCGGCGCCATCGCCGCGTCGTTCACCAAGCTCGACCCGCGCCATCAGGTGCGGAACCCGGTGATGTTCGTGGTGCTGATCGGCAGCATCCTCACGACCCTGCTCTTCTTCCAGGCCCTCGGCGGCCAGGGCGAGGCACCCGCCGGATTCATTCTGGCGGTCTCCTTGTGGCTCTGGTTCACGGTCCTGTTCGCCAACTTCGCCGAAGCCATGGCCGAGGGCCGCGGGAAGGCGCAGGCCGACGCCCTGCGGAAATCCCGCCGCGACGTCGTCGCGCGCAAGATCGAGCGCGCGCTCGTCGAGCGGAACTTCGATCCCCGCACGGCCACCTACAAGAACACCGTGAGCGCGGAGCTCCGCAAGGGTGACGTGGTCTTCGTGGAAGCGGGCGAGTTCATCCCGAGCGACGGCGAGATCCTGGTCGGCATCGCGTCGGTCGACGAGAGCGCGATCACCGGCGAGAGCGCGCCGGTGATCCGCGAGGCCGGCGGCGACCGCAGCGCCGTGACCGGCGGCACTCGCGTGCTGTCGGACTGGCTCGTCGTCAGAGTCAGCACCGATCCGGGCGAAACCTTCCTCGACCGCATGATCGCGATGGTCGAGGGCGCCAAGCGTCAGAAGACGCCCAACGAGATCGCCCTCAACATCCTGCTCGCGGGCTTCACCATCATCTTCCTGCTCGCGACGGTGACGCTGCTGCCGTTCTCGATCTACGCCGTTCGTGAGGTCGGTGCGGGCGCGCCGATCACGCTGACCGCGCTGACGGCGCTCCTGGTGTGCCTCATTCCGACCACCATCGGCGGCCTGCTTTCGGCGATCGGCATCGCCGGCATGGACCGCATGATCCAGGCCAACGTCATCGCGATCTCCGGCCGCGCCGTCGAGGCCGCGGGCGACGTCGACGTCCTGCTGCTCGACAAGACCGGCACGATCACGCTCGGCAACCGCCAGGCGACGGCCTTCATCCCCGCCGACGGCGTCGGCATGGACCTCCTCGCCGACGCGGCCCAGCTCGCCTCGCTCGCCGACGAGACCCCGGAAGGCCGCAGCATCGTCGTGCTCGCGAAGGAGCAGCATGGGCTCCGCGAGCGCGACATCCACGCGCTCGGCGCCAAGTTCGTGCCGTTCAGCGCCCAGACCCGGATGAGCGGCGTGGACCTCGACGGCCGCTACGTTCGGAAGGGCTCGGCGGACGCGATCGAAGCCTACGTCGAGCAAAGCGGCGGAAAGTTTCCCGCGGTGGTGCAGGCCCACGTCGAGCGCATCGCGCGCGAGGGCGGCACCCCGCTGGTCGTCGCCGACGGCCCGCAGGTCCTCGGCGTCATCCAGCTGAAGGACGTCGTGAAGACGCGCATCAAGGATCGCTTCGCGGAGCTCCGCCGCATGGGCATCAAGACGGTGATGATCACCGGAGACAACGCGCTCACCGCCACCACCATCGCGGCCGAGGCGGGCGTCGACGACTTCCTCGCCCAGGCCACCCCGGAGAAGAAGCTCGAGCTGATCCGCGAGTACCAGCGCGGCGGCCGGCTGGTCGCGATGACCGGCGACGGCACCAACGACGCTCCGGCGCTCGCGCAGGCCGACGTCGCGGTCGCCATGAACACGGGGACCCAGGCGGCCAAGGAAGCCGGCAACATGGTCGATCTCGACTCGAACCCCACCAAGTTGATCGAGATCGTCGAGATCGGGAAGCAGCTCCTCATGACCCGCGGCGCGCTCAGCACCTTCTCGATCGCCAACGACGTCGCGAAGTACTTTGCGATCATCCCGGCGGCGTTCGCCGGCACCTACCCGGTCCTCGGCGCGCTCAACGTCATGGGCCTCGCCACACCGGCCAGCGCCATCCTGTCGGCCGTCATCTTCAACGCCCTCATCATCATCGGGCTGATCCCGCTCGCGCTCCGCGGCGTCCGCTATCGCGCCGTCGGCGCGTCGGTGCTGCTGCGCGACAACCTGCTCGTCTACGGCCTCGGCGGCATCATCGCGCCGTTCATCGGCATCAAGGCGATCGACATGGTGCTCGTGCTGCTCGGGCTCGCCTGAAATCGGATGCACACGGAGGAAAGACCATGCGTCAACTGAAACCCGCTTTGCTCTCGCTCGTCCTACTGACGATCGTGACCGGCGTCGTCTACCCGCTCGCGGTGACCGGCATCGCGCAGCTCGTGTTCCCCCGACAGGCGAACGGCAGCCTGATCGAGCGCAACGGCATGATCGTCGGCTCGGCGCTGATCGGCCAGCCCTTCGACGACCCCAAGTACTTCTGGAGCCGAGCGTCGGCGACGGGTCCCATGGCGTACAACGGTGCGGTCTCGTCGGGCTCGAATCTCGGGCCGTTGAACGACGATCTCGCGAGCGCCGTGGAGGGCCGCGTCGCGGCGCTCCGCGCTGCCGACCCGGGCAATGCCGCGCCCGTCCCGATCGACCTGGTGACCGCCTCCGGCAGCGGCCTCGATCCGCACCTCAGCCCGGCGGCGGCACGCTATCAAGTGGCCCGCGTCGCGCGAGCCCGTGGGGTGCCCGAAGCCGCCGTCCTCGCTCTCGTGGCGGAGCACACGAACGGTCGTCAGCTCGGCCTCTTCGGTGAAGCCGTCGTCGCGGTGCTCCCGCTCAATCTCGCGCTCGACGCGCTCGGGGGGAACTCGTGACGACGTACCCGAGCCGCATCGTCGACGACGTCGTGAGCGACGTCCGTGCCGCGCTCGAGCTCTGGCCGGCGCTCGTCGAGATCTGGTACTTCCGGAAGCCCCGGCGGGACCTACCGCAGGCACGCGTCCGAAACCAAAAACGCCAATGAGCGAGAGCACGGCCGGCGGGCTCGCCACGCCCTAGACGGATGCCGGGACGCGATAGCCCCAACGAGGGCCGGCCGTCGCCGGACGCCTTGCTGCAGCTCGCCGACCGGGCCGAGCGCAGCCGACTCCGCATTTTCATGGGGGCCGCCCCGGGCGTCGGCAAGACCTACGCCATGCTCGAGGCGGCGCAGGAGCGCCGCCGCGAGGGCGTCGACGTGGTCGTGGGGGTGGTCGAGACGCACGGGCGCGCCGAGACCCAGGCCCTGCTCGACGGCTTGGAGGTCATTCCCAAGCGCGCCATCACGTACCGCGACACGACGCTCTTCGAGATGGATCTCGACGCGATCCTGGCGCGCCGCCCGGCGATCGTGCTGGTCGACGAGCTCGCGCACACCAACATCGACGGCAGCCGCCACCCCAAACGCTACTCCGACGTCGAGGAGCTGCTCGACGCCGGGATCGACGTCTACACCACGATCAACATCCAGCACCTCGAGAGCCTGAACGACGTCGTCGCCCAGATCACGGGGGTCCGCGTCCGCGAGACCGTTCCCGACGGCATTCTCGAGCGGGCCGACGAGATCAAGCTCGTCGACCTGCCTCCCGAGGATCTGATCCGCCGCCTCGAGGAAGGCAAGGTCTACCTCGGCCCGGCGGCCGAGCGTGCCCTCGCCAACTACTTCACGCCCGGCAACCTGACGGCCCTCCGCGAGCTCGCGCTGCGACATGCCGCCGAGCGCGTCGACGACGAGATGCAGGCGTACATGCGCGCGCATGCCGTCAGCGGCACGTGGGCAGTGACCGAGCGCATCCTGGTCGGCGTGAGCGACGGCCCCTTGGCGGAGCGCTTGGTGCGCGCGGCCCGCCGGTTGGCGGCACGGCGGCGGGTCGAGTGGCTCGCCGTCTTCGTCGAGACCGTCGCCTTTGCCGGCCGCGGCGAGGCCGCCAAGGAGCGGGTCGCCAAGACGCTGCGGCTCGCCGAGCGTCTCGGCGGCCAGCCGGTCACCATCACCGGCGAGAACGTGGGCCACCAGCTCGTCCGCTACGCCAAGGAGCGTAACGTCACCGAGATCGTTCTCGGCAAGCCCGACCGCTCGTGGTGGCGGACCCTCCTCTCGACCTCGCCGATCCGCGACGTCATCGACCGGAGCGGCGACATCGACGTACGTCTCATCACGGGCGAGCCCGGAACGCGTGGATTCGACGACGCCGAGCGCCGTCGTCCCCCGTCGCCGTGGAGCGGCGGCCGCTACGCGGTCGTGCTCGGTGCCGTACTGGTATCGGCGGCCGCCGCCAAAGGCCTGGAGCTCGCTGTCGGTCTCTCCGACCCGGCCATGGTCTTCCTTGCGGGCGTGCTCTTCGTCGCCGTGTTTGCCGGGCTCGGACCCTCGATCGCCGCCTCGTTCGTGAGCCTGCTGGTGTACGATTTCCTCTTCGTCGCTCCGCGCTTCACCCTCACGGTGACGAAACCGCAGGACGTGCTCTCGCTCGTGATGTTCCTCCTGGTGGCGATCTTGACGAGCCAGCTGACGGCGCGCGCGCGGGCGCAGGCTGCGCTGGCGCGCCACCGCGAGGAGCACACCGGAGCGCTCTACGCGTTCGCGCGTCACATCGCGGGCGCGGTCGGGCTCGACGATCTCCTACCGATCGTCGTGCGCCACCTGGGCAGTCTCTTCGAGTCGCACGCCGCCATCCTGACCCAGGACGGCGGGCACCTCGGGGTGCGCGCGACGGAGCCGCCCACCCTCACCCTCGGCGCCACGGAGCTCGCGGCGGCGGCGTGGGTCTGGGACCACGACGAGCCCGCCGGGCGGGGAACGCAGACGCTCCCAAGCGCCGAGTGGGTCTACGTGCCGGTCAAGACCGCCCGCGGCATGGTCAGCGTCCTCGGCCTTCGACCACCGGCCGCGGGTCTGACGCTCGATCAGCGCCAGCTCCTCGATGCCCTCGCCGACCAGATTGCGATCGCGATCGAGCGCACCCGCATCGATGTCGTCCTCGAGGAGCAGGCCAAGACCGAGGCCATCATCGAGGCGAGCGAGGACGGGCTGATCGTCCTCGACCCCGCCGGCGCGATCGTCCACGTGAACGAGGTGGCGTGCGCGATCCTCGAGGTCGACCGGCCGGATGCCCTGCACGCCTGCTTCGACGACCTGGCGACGACCCATCCCCACTACCTGCGTCTCCGCGAGGCGGTGCGCGAGCTGCTCGCCCACCCTGAACGGGAGCGCGACCGGGTCGAGATCACGCTCTTTCTGCGGGGCCGCGATCACCACTACGTGCTGCGCCCGACCCGTCGCCACGCGCGCGACGGATCGCCGGCGGGCCTCATCCTGACGCTGCAGGACGTGACCTACCTGCGCGACCAGGAACGGCGCCGCGAGAATCTGGTCGCGACGTTGTCGCACGAGCTTCGCACCCCGCTCACCTCGCTCCGCATGGCCGTCGAGCTCCTCCGGCGCGACGCCGGTGCCACGGCCGAGCAGCGCCGGCTCCTCGACACGGCCCACGAGGACGCGCTCCGGCTGCAGGAGGTGGCGCAGCAGTTCCTCGACGTCGCGCGCGTGCGCGCCATGGCGATCGCCGTCGGGCGAGAACGGGTCGACCTCGCCACGCTCGTCGACCGCGTGCGCGCGCTCTTCGTCATTCAAGCCGAGGAGAAGCACGTGCAGATCACGAGCACGCTCGCCGCCGGTGCCGCCCTCGACGGCGACGAGACGAAGCTCACATGGGCGCTCTCGAATCTCGTCGCGAACGCGCTCCGCTACACCCCGCGCGGCGGCCGCATCGACGTGGTCACGACGACCGAAGGCGATCTCGTCCGCATCTCCGTCCACGACACGGGCCCCGGGATCGCCCCGGAGCAGCAGGAGCGCATCTTCGAGCGTTTCACCCAGCACCATGGCGGCGGAGACGCGGGCGCGGCGGGCCTCGGGCTCGCCATCGTCCGCGACATCGTGCAAGCACACGGGGGCCGGGTGTATCTGGAGAGCGCGCCGACGACGGGCACGTGCTTCACGCTCGAGCTGCCGCGCAGCTGACATGGCGACCATTCTCGTCACGGACGACGAAGCGAACATCCGGAACCACCTGGCGAGCTACGTCCGGAGCCTTGGGCACGAGGTCGCGACGGCCGCGGACGGCGTCGAGGCGCTCGCTGCGCTCGCCCAACGCCGCTTCGACGTGGTGTTCTCCGACGTCCGCATGGCGCGCATGGACGGCCTGGCCCTTCTCGCCGAGATCGGCCGGTGCGCGCCGGAGACGACGGTCGTACTGATGACCGCGTATGCGACTGTCGCCCAAGCCGTCGAGGCGATCCGCGCGGGCGCACACGACTACCTGGTGAAGCCCTTCGGCCTCGACCAAGTGGACCTCGTGCTCGGTCGCGTGCTCGAGGTGCAGAGCCTGCGGCGCGAGAATCACCGCCTGCGCCAGGCGGTCGGCGAGGCACCGATCCTCGAGTCGGCGAGCGCACCCATGCGCCAGGCGCTCGCGACTGCCGAGCGCGCCGCGCCGAGCGAGGCCGCCATTCTCCTGACCGGCGAGAGCGGCACCGGCAAGACCGTGCTCGCACGGCAGATCCATGCCTGGAGCCGGCGCGCCGCCGGCCCCTTCGTGACGATCGCCTGCACGACGCTCGCCGAGCACCTGCTCGAGAGCGAGCTTTTCGGCCACGTGCGGGGCGCCTTCACCGGAGCATGGAAGGACAAGTCCGGTCGCGTCGAGGCGGCGGCCAGCGGCACGCTCTTCCTCGACGAAGTCGGCGAGCTGCCGCTCGAGCTGCAAGCGAAGCTCCTGCGCTTCGTCGAGGAGCACCGCTTCGAGCGCGTCGGAGCCACGAGGACGTCGAGCGTCGACGCCCGCGTCATCGCCGCCACCAATCGCTCGCTCGAATCCGAGGTGGCGGCCGGCCGGTTTCGCGAAGACCTTTTCTTCCGGCTGAACGTGGTCGGCATTCGCCTTCCCGCGCTTCGGGAGCGGAGCGAGGACCTCGATGCCTTCGTCAGCCACCTGCTTGCGCGGCTCGCCGCTCGCGACCGGCGCGGGCCGCTGCGGTTGTCGGCGGAGGCGCGAGCGGTCATCCACGCACATTCCTGGCCGGGAAACGTGCGGGAGCTCGCGAACGCGCTCGAGCGTGCTGCCGTATTGACCCGCAGCAACGAGATCCAGGCCGAGGACCTTCCCGATCGCCTCCACGCCGCGCCGCGCGCGGCGGCCGCCGACGGCGTGGCCGGTCCGTCGTTGGAAGAGCTGGAAAAGCGCCACATCGAGCAGGTGCTGACAGAGTCGACCACGCTCGAAGAGGCGGCCGCACGGCTCGGCATCGACGTGACGACGCTGTGGCGGAAACGCAAGCGATACCGCATCGACTGGTGAGGATCGTAGCGCGCGAAGCCGGTTAGCGAGCTTCCGGCGTCCGAGCCCCCGCGCTACAGTGCGGTCCCGACCCGCCGAACGATAGGAGACCCTCCGTGGAGATCGATCCGAAGCTCGTCGCCGCCGCCTAGAGCGCGTTCCCGGCCGGCGCGAAGAACGTCACGCTCGGGGCGCCACTCCACGGCGGGGCTTGCCACCCCGAGCCGCTCGTCCAGGTGCCGCTCGCGATGCTGAACCGCCACGGCCTGATCGCGGGCGCGACGGGCACCGGGAAGACCAAGACGTTGCAGCTCATGGCCGAGCAGATCTCGGCCGCCGGCACGCCGGTCTTTCTCGCCGACTTGAAAGGCGACCTCTCGGGGCTCGGCGCCGCCGGCGAGACGGGCGACCGCGTCGCAACCCGCGCCCGCGACACCGGCTACGCCTGGAAGCCGGCGGCGTTTCCGATCGAGCTCGTGAGCCTGACCGGCAAGCACGGGGCGCAGCTCCGCGCCACCGTGTCGTCCTTCGGACCGCTCCTCCTCGCGAAGGTGCTCGGCTTGAACGAGACGCAGTCGAGCGTCCTCGCGATGGTCTTCAAGTACTGCGACGACCGCGATCTGCTCCTCCTCGACTTCTCCGACCTCCGCGCCGTGCTGCAGCACCTGACCGGCGACGGCGCCGCCGACTTGAAGGACTACGGCGGGATGTCGAAGGCGAGCGTCGGCGTGCTGCTGCGCGAGATGGTCGAGCTCGAGGCCCAGGGCGCCCTCGCCTTCTTCGGCGAGCCCGAGTTCGAGCTCGAGGACGATCTGCTGCAGACCGAGCGCGACGGCCGCGGGCGCGTCACGATCCTCGAGCTGTCGGACGTCCAGGACAAGCCCGCGCTGTTTTCCACCTTCATGATGTGGATGCTGGCCAGGCTCTACGCGACGCTGCCCGAGGTCGGCGACCTCGACCAGCCGAAGCTGATGTTCTTCTTCGACGAGGCCCACCTCCTGTTCAACGGCGCCAGCAAGGCGTTTCTCGACCAGGTGCAGCAGGTCGTCCGTCTCGTCCGCTCGAAGGGCGTCGGCGTCTTCTTCGTGACCCAGAGCCCGAAGGACGTCCCGCCGGACGTACTCGGTCAGCTCGGCCACCGCGTCCAGCACGCGCTCCGCGCCTTCACCCCCGACGACGAGAAGGCGCTCAGGGCGGCAGCGCGCACGTTCCCGAAGACGACCTTCTACGACGTCGAGGAGACGCTTACGACGCTCGGCATCGGCGAGGCCCTGATCACGGTGCTCGGTGCGAACGGCGCCCCGACGCCCCCGTTCGCGACCCGCCTCATTCCGCCGGCGTCCCGCATGGGGCCGCTCACGGACGCCGAGATGACCCCGCGGCTCGCGACGCCGCAGGTGAAGAAGTACGCGCAGGTCGTCGACCGCGCGAGCGCGCGCGAGAGGCTGGCCCCGAAGTCGGCGCCCGGCGGCGCATCCGACGACGCCTCGCCGGAGCGAGCGCCCGCGCGCGGCACCGGGCGGGCCGCGAAAGAGCAACCGAGCACGTTCGAGAGGATCCTGAAGTCGCCGCTCACGCGCTCGGTCGCGAATCAGCTGACGCGGAGTCTCATGGGCGCCCTGCTGGGCCCGACGCGCCGCCGCCGTTACTAGCTCAGAAGGGGGATCTCTCCCCCTTCGCCGCCGCGGCACAGCCGCGTCGGCGCAACCCCCGGCTCGCTCGCGCTCGGCCGCGCGCTGCGCGCGCGGAGGGCGTCGTCTTGAGTCCGCCCTCCTAGTTCAGAAGGGGGATCTCTCCCCCTTTGCCGCCGCGGCACAGCCGCGTCGGCGCAACCCCCGGCTCGCTCGCGCTCGGCCGCGCGCTGCGCGCGCGGGGCGTTGGGTCACCATCCTCCCGTCCGTACTTCAAAAATGCTGGTGAGCCTGGCATACGGGGGCATGGCTTCCGACTTGCGGCGGTGGAGTGGTGTGTGGCTGGGTTCGTGGCTGGTCGCCCTCGTGCTGACGTTCAGCGCCGGGTGCGGCCTCTTTGGGAAACCGGAACTGCGTCCGGTTCCGGTGCCGTCGCCGACGGCGACCCCGGAACCCCACGTCCTGCTGCGTCTCAAGGAACGGCGCGTGTACTTCGTCGAGAACGAGGTCAAGCATCCGCCCGAGGGCTATCGGGTGGCGATCGGTCAGCCGAAGTGGCCGACACCGATCGGGAAATTCCAGATCAACGAGCTGGTCGAGAATCCCGACTTCGTTGCGTTCGACTTCAACGACACGAAGAAGCCGGACAAGGGCCGGATCCCGCCGGGACCGAACAATCCGCTCGGCCTTCGTTGGATCGGCTTCGCGTTCGCCCACGGCTGGCAGGTCGGATTCCACGGCACCGCGAAGACGAAGGTGCTCGGCCAGGCCGTGAGCCACGGGTGTGTCCGCATGGCGAACCCCGACATCGTCGAGCTCTACAAGCACGTGAAGCTCGGCACCACGGTGATCGTCGAGGACTAGAGCGCAGTCTAGGGCTCGACGACGACGGGCGTACCGAGCTTCACCGCGTCGTACACACGCAGGACGTCGGCGTTTCGCATGCGGATGCAGCCCCCGCTGACGGCGCGGCCGAGCAGCTCCGGACGAGGCGTCCCGTGGATCCCGACCGACCAGCCGTCGCCATGCGCGAACCCGATCCAACGCTCGCCGAGCGGATTCGCAGGTCCGGGTGGGACGCGCCCGAGGACGCGCGACCGATCTCTTGGGTCGATGCGCAGATAGTCGGGGTGCTCGACCATCTCCTCGACCCGGAAGCGTCCCGTCGGGGTCTCGTGCCCGGCGCGGCCGACGGCGATCGGGAAGGACGCAATCGGGGCCGTGAGGTCGTCTTGCATCAAGTGGAGCCGCCGCTCCTCGACGCGAATGACCACGTACGTCGACGGCTGGTGGATCGCCGGCTGCACCGGCGGGGGAGCCTGCGCTGCCAGCTTGGGTTCGATGCGCGCACAGGCGAGCACACCGACCAGAACGAGGAGCGACAGTCTCGATAGCGCGGGTCTAGCCACCGTCATCGGTCCCATCGTGACGGAAAAAAGAATGGGCGGCGAGGCCGAGGCCTCGCCGCCCATGGTGAATGGAACTTACTACGCTCAGCCGCCGCGACGCTCGGTGACCGGCGGGGGCGGCGGAGGCGGCGGTGGCGGCGGCGCCGGCGGAGGAGGCGGCGGCGAGTAGACCGGCGCTTCGTCGGGCTGGAACACGTGCTGCACCGTGACGCCCGTCGACGCCCACTGCCGCGCAACGTCGGAGCCGGGACGCGCGACCATGTTGGCGTAATCGTAGCGGCCGAACCATCCGAGGGTAGTGTTCGGCGCGACCTCGAACGCGATGCCGCCGCCGGCATTGAAGCCGATGCCGTCGTCGCTCATCTGGCCGCTCATGTCGCGGTAGTAGCCGCCCTGGATGTTCGCGTAGGTCTCGACCGGACCCGTCAGCAGCGAGAAGCGCGGACCGCTCGTGATCGCGAAGACGCTCGCGAGGTCGTCCTTGGACGAGTGACCGTCGCAGCAATGGTTCTCGCCCTCGTAAAGGAAGAATTGCGGATTGGCGAGCAACGAAATCGCGAAATTGTCGCCGAGGTTGAAGCGGTACCCGCCCTCGATGCCGAATGTGCCACCGATGTCCGGATCGATGGTGCGACGGTATTTCGAGAGCGGAAATGCCATACCCGCGTTCACGCCGACTTCAGGGCCGTCTGCGTACGCGGTACCCCCGAGGCCCACGATCGCGGCACAGATCGCCACCGCGAGGCCTCTCCTTGTGAATCCCTCCATAGTCTCAGTCCTCCTTGCGCATCTACTCGTTCGTACAACGTTCCGTTTGACGCTTTGCGACGCGGCACATGATGGCGAAACGATACGGCGAGCACAAGTAGTGAGTAATTCTTTTGATTGCGATTAGTTATGACGAAAACCGACCAGCCGAGATACCGCTTGACTCTGACCGCACGACGGGGCAGAAGCGGAGCCCAATGAAAACGACGCGCGTAGCGCTGCTCTGCTGTTGTTGTACCGAGGCCCGGGAGCTGTCCCGCGCTTGCGGTCGCGTCGTCCGCGTCGCCGACTAACCACTAGTCGGCCTCGTCGTCGAGATCGAAAGGCCCGGGAGGCATCGCCCCCGGGCCTTTTTCTTTTCCGGCTCCCGCTGCGGAGCTCCGCCCCGATCCCGATTCGACGACTGAGGAGAACGACGATGACCAAGACCATGCACCTCCGCTGGCTCCGTCTGAGGCGCCAGACACGCCTCTCCGGCCCGCGGGTCGCCCAGCGCCGCACTGCCGCGTGGGCGAGCCTCCCGATCTTCACCGAGCTCACGACGGGACCCGGCTTCACGACCGCCTCGGCGCGTGCGGTCCTCCGATGACCACGGCACGCGCCGTTTCATCCGTACGTGCCGCGTTCAGTAGCGCGCCCGGCCGCGTGGATCTCCGGCAGAGCCAACCCCATGATCCGCTCGAGGCCGTGACGCTCGCCGACCGCGTGGTCGTGCTGTCGCCCCGCCCCGGGCGCGTTCTCGCGGAGCTCGCCGTGAGCCTGCCGCGACCGCGGCGCGCGGACGACCCCGCGCTCCAGGCGTGCGCACGCGACGTGCTCCTCGGATTGCAGGCGGCCGCCGCATGACGGTGCGCCGTACAGACGCCGACGCTCCCATCCACCCCCCACGGAGGTAATACCCATGCCCCACTGGTTTGAAGACAACGCGAGCTCCATCGGTCGGACACCCCTCGTCCGACTGAACCGCATTCACGACGGCGCGCCCGCCACCATCCTCGCGAAGATCGAGGGCCGCAATCCCGGTTATTCGGTGAAATGCCGGCTCGGCGCCGCAATGGTCTGGGACGCCGAGAAACGCGGCGTGCTCGGGCCCGGCAAGGAGCTCGTCGAGCCGACGAGCGGCAACACCGGCATCGCGCTCGCATTCGTCGCCGCCGCGCGCGGCTATCCGCTGACACTCACCATGCCCGACACGATGAGCATCGAGCGCCGGAAGCTCCTGCTCGCATACGGCGCGAAGCTCGTCCTCACCGAGGGCGCCCGCGGCATGCGCGGGTCGATCGCGAAAGCCGAGCAGATCGTCGCCTCCGATCCCGGGCGCTACGTGCTGCTGCAACAGTTCAGCAACCCGGCGAACCCCGCGATCCACGAGCGCACGACCGGCCCCGAGATCTGGGAGGACACCGAGGGCGCGGTCGACGTTTTCGTCGCCGGCGTCGGCACCGGCGGCACCATCACGGGCGTGTCGCGCTACCTGAAGCATGCACGGCAGAAGCCGATCCTGTCGGTCGCCGTCGAGCCGGAGCTGAGTCCGGTGCTGACGCAGACGCGCGCCGGCGTTCCGCTCGAGCCCGCCGGCCACAAGATCCAAGGCATCGGTGCCGGCTTCGTACCGGACGTGCTCGACCTCGATCTCGTCGACCGGATCGAGACCGTCAGCAACGAGGACGCGATCAGCTACGCGCGCCGCTTGAGCCGCGAGGAGGGCATCCTCTCCGGCATCTCGAGCGGCGCGGCCGTCGCGGCCGCGATACGCATCGCGCGTGAGCCCCAGTACCGCGGCACGACGATCGTGACGGTGCTTCCCGACTCGGGCGAGCGCTACCTCAGCTCCACGCTCTTCGAAGGGATGTTCGACTCCCAAGGAGGTGCCCTGTGAACGCCCGACTCGCAGAGCCCATGATCTCGCACTCCCGGTGGGCGCTCGACGACGTCGTCGACGCGCTCGCCGCCGCCAACGCGGACCTCCTGCCGGTCGACCGCACGGACCGCGGCGCGCTGCTCTTACCGTCGCGCGAAGCGCTCGAGGTGATCGTCGCCGACCTGCAGGCCACGATGTTCCCGGCACACTTCGGCGCGGCGGATCTCTCCCCGGCCGGCCTGCGCCAGTTCGTGCGTCACCGGCTCGACGCGGCGCTCGCCGGGCTCCAGGAGCAGGTGCGACGCGGCCTCCTCTTGCAGTGCCCACACCAGACGCGCGGCTGCGATGCGTGCGAAGAGCACGCGGTCGAGGTGATCGCCGAGTTCGCACGCCGGCTGCCGCGCGCGCGGAAGCTCCTCGGCAGCGACGCACGCGCGGCCTACGAGGGCGACCCGGCGGCGACGAGCACGGACGAGGCCGTCTTCTGCTACCCCGGCATCACCGCGATCACGTATCAACGGCTCGCCCACGAGCTCTACGACCTCGACGTCCCGCTCATCCCGCGCATGATCACGGAGCTCGCGCACAGTGCGACCGGCATCGACATCCATCCCGGCGCGCGCATCGGCGGCAGCTTCTTCATCGACCATGGCACCGGCGTCGTCATCGGCGAGACCTGCATCATCGGCGAGCGCGTGCGGCTCTACCAGGGTGTCACGCTCGGCGCGAAGAGCTTCCCGACCGACGAGCACGGGCGTCCCATCAAGGGCCGGCCGCGTCATCCGATCGTCGAGAACGACGTCACGATCTACGCCGGCGCCACGATCCTCGGCCGCATCACCATCGGCCGCGGCTCGAGCATCGGCGGCAATGTCTGGCTGACCCGGGCCGTCCCGCCGGGCAGCTCGATCACCCAAGGCCCCGCCCGCGACGACACGTTCGAGGGCGGATCCGGAATCTGACCACGGAGCGCAACGCAGCAGAAACCAACGGAGGACGAGAAATGCCGGAAGCACAACGAGCGCTGGGCACCCAGACGCTCAGCCCGCGGGCCGCCCGCACCCTATCGAACGCGACGAAGACGCCGCCACAGATGCTGGCGGTGTCGCCGCGCTGGCTCTTGCACCTGCTGCCATGGGTGAACGTGCACGGCGGCGTGTACCAGGTGAACCGCCGAAAAATCGTGCTGGCGCAGGGCGCCCGCATCGTCGCGGGGCTCGAAGGCGACCGCGCGCAGATCGACGCCCAGGCGCTGCGCTCGGTCGCGCTCTTCCGCAACGCCGATCAGCCGCTACTCGAGGCGACGGCCGGCCTCTTCTTCGACGAGCGCCACAACTCGAACGAGGTCCTCTACAAGGAGGGCGACCCGGCGACCAAGGTCTACGTGCTCGTGAAGGGCAAGGTCGTGATCTCGACCACCGACGCCCACGGCGAGCGCCTCCGGCTCGCCATCTACGGTGACGGCGACTACTTCGGCGAGGCGGCGCTGACCGGGGACCACACCCACACGACGACCGCACGCACGCTCACGCCCAGCATCTTCGTCACCCTCGACCGCGACCGCCTGCACGAGGTCCTCGACCGGACACCCGACCTCCGCACGAGCTTCGACGGGCTCGTCGAGCAGCACCGCACGCACCCGGTGAAGCACAACGAGTACGGCGAGGCCGCGATCGACATCACGACCTACCGCGAAGGCGAGCCGGAGCTGCCGCGAACGTTCGTCGACTACGACGAGGCACCGCGCCAGTACCACCTGAACGTGATGCAGACGGTGATCCGCCTCCACACGCGGGTGACCGACCTCTACAACGACGTCTACGACCAGCTCCGCGAGCAGCTGCGCCTGACGGTCGAGGGCATGAAGGAGCGCGAGGAGTTCGAGATCGTCAACGATCCGGAGTTCGGACTGCTCCACTCCACGGCGGCGTCGCAACGCATCCAGACGCGCTCGGGTCCGCCGACGCCCGACGACCTCGACGACCTGCTCGCGCACGTCTGGAAGGAGCCGGCCTTCTTCCTCGCCCACCCGCGCGCCATCGCCGCCTTCGGCCGCGAGTGCACGCGCCGCGGGGTGCCGCCGCCGACCGTGAACCTCTTCGGGTCGCCCTTCCTCACCTGGCGCGGCGTACCGCTGGTGCCCTCCGACAAGGTGCTCGTGAACCGCACCGGCAGCGACCACTCGGCGGGGCTCACCAACATCCTCTTGATGCGCGTCGGCGAGCCGAAGCAGGGCGTCGTCGGGCTGCACCAGACCGGGATCGCCGGCGAGCAGGTGCCGGGGCTGTCGGTGCGCTTCATGGGCATCGACGACTACTCGACCGCGTCCTACCTGGTGACGCTCTACTACTCAGCGGCGGTTCTCACCGAGGACGCGCTCGCAGTGCTCGAGAACGTCGAGGTCGGCAACTACCATGACTACGAGTAACGGCGGCGCGGCGGGGCTCGCCCCGCCCCGCACCGACCATCCGCCGGCCGCCGGCGCGGAGCGGCGATCGCGAAAGCTCGAGCGCGGCGCCCCGGGCACCGCAGACCTCGACGGCGGCGTGCTCGACCAGATCGTTTCGAATCTCGTGACTGGGCTGCCTGGAGTGGGGGCACGGCAGCCCGATTCCCGTGACACACGGCCTTCGAGTGGGCCGGCGTCACGGGACGGAGACGGTCGGGACGTGGGGGACCCGGTCGTCTCCGAGCCTGTGTCGTTCGTCGCCCCGATCATGGGCACGGTGCCGCCCGGCGTCGCGACCCTCGGCGCGATTCCGACGTTCAGCATCCCGGCGTTGAGCGCCGACGGCCTCGTCGACCCGTTGCCACGGCTTTTCGATACCGAGGCACCACGCGGTTTTGACGGATCCACAGACCGCGACGACGCGCGCGCACCGCACGCGTCGCCCTACTACTTCCTGCGCTCGACCCCGAGCACGACGGCGGTGCCAACCACGGCAGTGCCCAGGACGACACCCCAGCCGGCCTCGACGACGCCGCTCCTCGCGCGTCGCACCTTCGACGTCCGCGACGTCCGGCGCGACTTCCCGATCCTCGAGGAGCGCGTGCACGGCCGCCGGCTCGTCTGGCTCGACAACGCCGCGACCACCCACAAGCCGCGCGCCGTCATCGACCGGCTCGTGCATTACTACTCGCACGAATACTCGAACGTGCACCGCGCCGCGCATACGCTGGCGGCACGGTCCACCGACGCGTACGAAGGCGCCCGCGAGAAGGTGCAGCGCTTCCTCGGCGCGGGGGCGCCGAGCGAGATCGTGTTCGTCCGCGGGACGACCGAGGGCGTGAACCTCATCGCCAATGCCTGGGGCCGGAAGAACGTCGGCGCCGGCGACGAGATCGTCCTCACGACCCTCGAACACCATTCGAACATCGTGCCGTGGCAGTTCCTCGCCGACGCCGTCGGCGCAAAGCTCCGCATCGTCCCCGTGACGGATCGCGGCGAGGTGCGGCTCGGCGAGTACGAAAAGCTGCTCGGCACGCGGACCAAGCTCGTCGCGGTGACCCACGTCTCGAACGCGCTCGGCACGATCCTGCCGGTCCGCGAGATGATCCAGTCGGCGCACCGCCACGGCGCCCGCGTGCTGATCGACGGCGCACAGGCAGTCTCGCACTTCCCGGTGAACGTGCAGGAGCTCGACGCCGACTTCTACATCTTCTCCGGCCACAAGCTCTTCGCGCCGACCGGTGTCGGCGTCGTGTACGGGAAGAAGGCGCTGCTCGACGAGATGCAGCCCTGGCAGGGCGGCGGCAACATGATCCAGAACGTCACGTTCGAGGAGAGCACCTTCGCAGACGCGCCCCAGCGTTTCGAGGCAGGCACCGCCACCCTCGGCGACGCCGTCGGCCTCGGCGCCGCCGTCGACTACCTGCAACAGCTCGGCATGGAGAACGTGCAACGCCACGAGCAGGAGATCCTCGCGCACGCGACCGAGGCGCTCGGCCGCATCCGTGGCGTCACCCTCATCGGCACCGCGCCCGACAAGGCGGGCGTCCAGTCGTTCGTCGCCGACGGCATCCCGTCCGAGGAGCTGGGAAGCCTGCTCGACCAGGAAGGGATCGCGGTCCGGGCCGGCCACCACTGCGCGCAACCGACCATGGCCCGCTTCGGCCTGACCAGCACCGTGCGTCCGTCGTTCGCGCTCTACAACACCCACGAAGAAGTCGAGCACCTGGAGCGTGCCGTGCGGCGCATCCTCGCTCGCTAAAGAGATTCGATGAAGACCATGCGGAGATTCGTGCTCGTGCCAGCGATGTTGGCGGCGCTGGCGTTCGTGCCCGCGCCACGGACGCCTTCGCGTGCGCGGCGCTACTGACCGTGACGGCGCTCGTAACCCTGATCGCCAAGTCGTGGGTCGAGTCGCGCGAAGGGGCTGCCGGGTCCGAGATTCGGGCATGACCGATCGGGGCGCGCGATCCTCGCGAGCTCACCTGCCATCGTCCGCCGTGCGATCCTCCTCGCGCGGTGGGCGCGCCCGGAGCGCTTCCTGGGCACGGTGGGTGAGCTCGCGAGGGTCTCGCATCGCCGCGGGGCCCGGACGCTCGCGCGTCAGGCGACACGCGAGCGCCACCGCTTGCGCGCGGAGCTCCGGCACCGCGACCGACTCCCAGTGGGCCGGGCGTCGCCATGTGCCGAGCGTGAAGAGCGAGCTCGACGTACGGCCGGCGACGTCGACGAGCGCCCCATCCGCCGCCGTCTCGACTCCGAGGCCGTGCGCGTCGCGCACGACCAGACCGCGCCGCAGCAGCGACCGCACGAGCGGGTCGGTGGATCGATGCACGTCGGTGCTCGGCCCCGTACAGTTCACGACGCGATCGATGCGGATCGTCCCGCGATCGAGGACGGCGGTGACGCCGTTCGCATCCTCGCCCCATCTACGGAGCCGGGCGGTATGCCGTCGGACGGTGCCGGCGGCGAGGAGCGTCGCGATGCGGCGGTCCACCTCGATTGGAGCGCGATGACGATGCGCGTCCCAAAACGGCCGGACGCGCGTCAGGAAGCGTTCGCGCTCGCGGGCGTCGAGACGCTGCCAAAGCGTTCCGGTGACCGATCGCAGCGAGTCGACTACGCTCCGCCAGTCTTCGGCTTGCGCGCAGGCGCGACGCACGGCCCGGAGGAGCGCGGAGAGCTTCGGCGCGACCGTCAGCCAGTCCTCGGGCGCGGGCCCCGGGGGCACCGCCGACGGAACGGGCGCGTGAGCAGACGGCAGGAGACCGCGCCGCGAGACGACGTGGATCGCCCCACGGTGGCCGCGCGCACGGAGCATCAGGACGACGTCGTACATCGTAAGGCCGCTGCCGATGAGCAAGACTGCATCGTCGGCGGCGATCGACGCGAGCGCGTCGCGGCCCCAGGGATTCGTCGTGTAGCGCGGGCTCGCGTAGAACGATGCGTCGTGCTCGAGCGGAGGGTCCGCCGGCGCATCGTTGCCGAGCGCCAGCACCACGTGCGTCGCGGCGATGCGCGCCCCGTCGGCGCACCGTACGACCGCCGGAACACCGGGCTCGACGTCGATCGCGGCGGCGGACACGGTGCGGATGACGCGGCGGTCGTCGCGTACCGACGCAGCCGTCAACGTCTCCGCGACGTAGTCACCGTAGAGCTTTCGTGGCAGGAACGCATCGGCTGCTACGCCGGTCGCGAGACGACCGCGCGCCCAGCGCAGGAAATGCTCGGGATCGTCTGCGAAGAGGCTCATCCGACCCGCGGTCACGTTCAAGAGGTGAGTCTCCGAGTCGGTTCCGTACGCAACGCCACGCGCGAACGTGCCGGAACGATCGAGCAGGACGACGTCGGGCGCTGCTGCCGTCCGGGCGAGCGCGATCGCGGTCGCGGCACCTGCGACACCGCCGCCGACGACGGCGACCGTCGGGCGCGCGCTCACGCGCCGCACCCCGCCGCCAATGCGGGCAGACGCTCCGGGTACTTGCGGCTGTTGACGAGCGCGGGGGCGTACACGTGAACCGTGACCAGTGCCACCGGCCACCGTTCGCGGCCCGGAGCGGCGACGTTGCCGAGCGTGTGCACGTCTGCGTCCGCCGCGACGACGACGTCGCCGGCATGAAACACGCGGGCGGCAACCGCATCGGCGAACCCGTCGGCGGCGACCGTGTAGAGGGTCTCGGTCGCCGCACCCTGCACGACGCGGACGCCGCAGGCGGAGCCTCCGTGGTCGTGCACCGGGCTCACTTGCCCCGGCAACCAGCACATCACGAGCACCTGGTAACGCTCCGTCGCGTGCACGAGCGTCCGGACGTAGGTCCGGCGGTCGCTCCCGGTGTGCGGCAGGACGTCGGCGAGATCGAGCGACACGTGCGCGAGGCCGTGCTCGATGCGTGCGAGCGTCGGAAGCCCGGGCTCGTCGTCGAGCGCGTCGAAGAGATCACGGAAGGCGTCGGAGATCGGGGCGGTGGTGGGACGAAGGACGAGGGACGGCGGGGGACAGGGGAGGTCGGTCATGCGCCGCGAAGGGGCAACGTATGTGCCAATAGGCGCCATCGCGGGCGCGCTACGTGCGGACCGATGTTTTCGACGCTTATGCGCCTCGCGCGCTTTTGCTGTTGCATGTCACGGAATATCCCGTGATATATGATGGATCTATCCATGAATAGTGACGGGATGCCGACCATCGTCGGGGCGGATCGAGGGCTCGCGGCCGTCGTGGAGCGGCTGAAGCAGGTCGCCAGGGCCGATGCCCCGGTGCTGCTCCTCGGCGAGACCGGCTCGGGCAAGGAAGTGGTCGCGCGCGCCATCCACGCGGCGTCGCGCCGCGCGTCCGGCCCGTTCCATCGCGTCAATTGCGGCGCGATCCCGTCCGAGCTCATCGACTCGGAGCTCTTCGGCCACGAGAAAGGCGCGTTCACCGGTGCGACCGAGCGACGGCGCGGCTGGTTCGAGCGCGCCGACGGGGGCTCCCTGCTCCTCGACGAGGTCGGCGAGCTGCCGCTCGCCGCTCAGGTGCGCTTGCTGCGTGTGCTGCAGGACGGGCGCTTCGAGCGCGTCGGCGGCCAGCGCCACGGCACCGTCAACGTGCGGATCATCGCCGCGACCCACCGCGATCTCCCGACGATGGTCGCCGACAAGACGTTTCGCGAGGACCTCTGGTACCGCCTGGCGGTTTTTCCGATTCGGTTGCCGGCGCTGCGCGAGCGGCGTGAGGACATCCCGGCGCTGGCGCGCCACCTGGCCGCCAAGGCCTGCGCGCGTTACGGCACCCTGCCCCTCGCACCGTCGGACGCCGACCTGGCGCTGCTCCGAGCGTACGACTGGCCGGGGAACGTCCGCGAGATGGGTGCCATCATGGATCGTGCCATCATCCTCGGCGACGGCCGGCGGCTCGAGATAGCGAAGGCGCTCGGGCTCGTGACCGTCGCCACATCCGTACAGCCGAAAGCGTCGGTGAGCGCGCCGACGACGCGAGCGGTGGATCCGGAGTTTCCGACTCTCGACGCGGTCATCGCCGGCCACATACGCCTGGCGCTCGACCGGACGGGCGGACGCATCGAAGGCCCGCGCGGCGCGGCCGCCGTGCTCGGCGTGAATCCGCATACGCTCCGCGCCAGGATGCGCCGGCTCGGTATCGACTGGAGCGTGTATCGGACGAAGCCGGCCACGGACGAGTCCTGAGCGCCGGTCAATCTGCGGCCCGAGAGCGGAACTCGACGTCGCATGCCGAGGACCTCTGCCAAGTCGGCGCCGGTCCACGCACTCATCGTTTGCGTCTGACGGGCAAGCCTGCCGCCTCCCACGCCCGAAAGCCGCCGGCGAGATCGGTCGCGTTCACGAGCCCGAGATCTTGTAGCGACGCGGCCGCGAGCGACGAAGCGTAGCCTTCGGAGCACACGAGGACGATCGGCTGGTCATAGCCGACGACGACCCCGAGCCGATGGTCGCTCGCCGGATCGAGTCGCCACTCGAGCACGTTGCGTTCGACGATCAACGCGCCGGGAATCTCGCCCTCGCGTGCGCGTTGCTCGCTCGGGCGGATGTCGACGAGGAGTCCGCCGTCGGCGAGGATGGCCGCGGCACGCGTGGGTGCGACGCGGTCGAGCCGTGCGCGCGCCGCGTCGAGGAGATGTTGCACGGAGCGTCGCGGGGTGCGGCCCTCGTCCTCGACGACCTCCACACGATGCCGCGCGAGGTAGTCAGGCGCGCGGTGCTCGTAGAACGTCATCGTCGAAAGCGGCGGTGCGTAGACGTGGATGCTCGTCGCCGGGCCGCCGCCGGTATTTCGCAGGTCATGCACATGTCCCGGGCCGAACGCCCGCGTCGACCCGCGCGGCCAATAGGCTTCGCGCAAGGGCGCCTGCGACGTCACGTCGGTGAACCGCTCCACGAGCTCACCTTCGACGACCAGCACGACGCCGGCGGAGCCACCATGGTCGTGGAGCTCGATGCCCTGTTCCGACGTCCAGGTGAGCAGCCAGGCTTCGAACGCTTCGGTGCGCACGAGCCGCACGTAGTGGCGAGTGTCCGGGTCGTGACGACGATGGGGACCCCAGAGCCCCTCTTGCTCGGCGATGATGCGGGCGATGGCTTCGAGTCGCTCGGGCGACGCGGCGACATCGAGGGACGATTCGTTTTCTTCCAGTTCCATCATGCTCTCCTTGCTCGCACCGACCGACGCGGGAGAGTGAGCACGGAACCAGAAACGACAAAGCCCACCGACCGCGAAGGTGGTGGGCTCGATGCGACGTTGCGCCGGCGACTAGTCGATCGCCGGCGGGCGAAGGCCCGACCACCACGATCGACGACAACACCGGCGTGCCGCGAGTTGCATGGGAGGGACCCTAAAGACGCGTCGCCGCGCCGTCAAGCGAGAAATTCATTTTCGCGCGACCCACGCACGCACCATGCCGGCCGCGCGGCGCGCATCGTCGTCGTTCAACGGGCGCGCTTGGTACGTGAGCTCGAGCATCACGTCGTTCGGGTCGGAAAAATAGATCGACGACCAGATGCCGTCGTGATCGATCGGCCCCGAAACTTTCACACCATGTCCCTCGAGGCGGGTCTTCCAGGCGGCGAGGGTCTCCGCCGAGTCGACGCTCATCGCGAGGTGCCGCACCCACGGCGGCACGTGATCGCGCTTCGGCTTCTCGAGATCGGGAACGTCGAAGAACGCCACGATCTCGCCGCTTTCCATCGCGAAGAACGTGTGCAGGAACGACGTCGTCCCGATCGTGTCCTGCACGGCGTCGACGAGGCGGAATCCCATGACCTCCGTGTAGAAGCGGACGGTCTCCGCGGTATCGAAGGTCGGATAGGCGACGTGGTTCAGACGGGTCGCGATCCTCGGCATCGACATGCAAGCCTCCTACGATTCGGCGATCGTGCGGGCGAGCTCGCCGGCGGTAACTATCGTCACGCGCTCGTCCTGAACTGCCGCCGCGATCACCGCGTCGAGCGCCGCGAGCCGCCGCTCGTCCACCCCCGTGATGAACGCATGGCAGATCGTGAGAAACAAGCCGCCGCGCTCGGCGGTCTCCGCGAGCCGGCCGAGCCACTTGTCGCGGACGGTCTCCGCCGGCGTCGGCTCGGGGCGGAGATAGTGCGCGCCGTCGACGCACGACCAGACGAACGGAACCTGCGCGAGGCCCGACGCGAGTCGCACCGTGCGCATGCCGTCGCCGAGGCTGGCATCGTAGTCGTATCCGAGCTCGCGGAGCACGTGCTCGGTCGCCAGCGAGCGTCGGCCGCCGGGCGCCCGGAAGCCGCGCGGGCGTACGCCGCTCGCCCGTTCCAGCGCGTCCGTGGCGCGCGCGGCTGCGGCGCGTTCCGCCTCGACGTCGAGCGTCGCCCAGGGCTCGTGCACCCACCCGTGCATGCCGAGCTCGTGGCCACGCGCGACGATCTCGGCCACAGCCTCCGGATGATGCAGGCCGTTCCATCCCTCCACGAAGAACGTCGCGCCGACGTCGTAGCGCGCGAGCAGCTCGTAGACTCGAGGGAATCCGACCGCCAGCGACGGATCCTGCCCGATCGGCAGCGGCGCGATCCGGGCCCCGGCCCCGACGTCGGCCGCCTCCGCCATGTTGTCGAAAGTAAAGCAGGCATAGGCCTTGGAACCCATGGCCTTCTTCATAGCGCGTGCCTGCGCTCCACGGAAAAAATTTCGAGACTTCGGGTTTCGCGTGTTGACAGGATCGCCCTACTCCCGCATAAGCTAGCGCCACGATGTTTCTGAACGCGAGCTGCTGTTGTTGTTGTACCGAGTGCCCGGGGATCTCCCATGCCCACGGACCCGCCGCGTTCGGAGCAATAACCAACTAGCTCCACCCGATCGCAAGCGTGCCCAAAGGCCCGGGAGGTTCGTCCTCCCGGGCCTTTTTGTTTTTGGCGCGACGGAGGCGGTCCTCTCGGTGGAACGGACCCCGAGAACGAAAGAATGCGGCAACACTCACCAAAGGAGATCCCCATGTTGAAGCGTCTGACCCTGGCTCTATTCGTGAGCCTCTCGCTCGGAGCGGCACCCCTGCGGGCCGAGTCGCTCGAGATGCTGAACGTCTCGTACGACCCGACCCGCGAGCTCTACCGCGCCATCAACACCGCCTTCACGGCCAAGTACAAAGCCGACACCGGCACCGACCTCACCATCCGGCAGTCGCACGGCGGCTCCGGCACCCAGGCCCGAGCCGTGATCGACGGCCTCGAGGCCGACGTCGTCACCCTCGCAATGTGGCCGGACACCAATGCGGTCGCCAAGGCGGGCCTGTTGCCGCTGGACTGGACCGCCAAGCTGCCCAACAACTCGGCCCCGTACACGTCGACGCTGGTGTTCGTCGTCCGCAAGGGCAACCCCAAGGGCATCAAAGATTGGCCCGACCTCATCCAGCCCGGCGTCGAGATCGTGACACCGAACCCCAAGACGTCCGGAAACGGCAAGCTCTCCCTGTTGGCGGCATGGGGCGCCGTGACCCAGCGGGGAGGCTCGGAGGCCGAGGCCCTCGCGTTCGTGAAGAGAATGTACGAGCAGGTTCCCGTGCTCGATCTCGGCGCGCGTGCGGCCACGACGACCTTCGTCCAGAAGAAGATCGGCGACGTCCACATCGCGTGGGAGAACGAGGCGCACCTCGAAGTGAGAGAGGCCCGGGGCGCCGTCGAGATCGTCTATCCCCCGATCAGCTTCTTCGCCGAGCCGCACGTCGCCGTCGTGACCAAGAACGTCGAGCGCAAGGGAACGGCAAAAGCGGCGCAGGCGTATCTCGAGTTTCTCTATTCGCCGCAAGGACAAGAGATCATCGCTGAGAACTTCTACCGCCCGACCAACCCGCAGGTGCTCGCCAAGCACCGCGCCACGTTCCCCGACATGCAGCTCTTCAAAATCGAAGCCGTCGCAAAGAACTGGGACGACTCCAGCGCCAAGTACTTCAGCGACGGCGGCCTGTTCGACAGCTTCTACAAACCCAAGAAGTAGCCGACCCGAGAAACGAGGAGGCCCGCCGCCATGATCGACGTCAATCGCCGCGTGTTACCCGGATTCGGCCTGAGTCTCGGGTACACGATGCTCTACCTGAGCTTCATGATTGCCGTCCCGATGGCGGCGGGCGTCTGGAAAGCCTCGTCTCTCTCGTTCGCCGAATTCACCCGCGCGGCCTTCTCCGATCGGGCGATCGCCGCCTACTGGCTGACGCTCTGGACCTCCTTCGTCTCGGCGGTCATCAACGTGATCTTCGGCGGGCTCGTGGCGTGGGTGCTGGTGCGCTACGAGTTCCCGCTGAAGCGCTTCTTCGACTCCCTGGTCGACTTTCCGTTCGCGCTGCCGACGGCGGTCGCCGGCTTGGTGTTCGGCAGCCTGCTGGTCGAGGGCGGCTGGTACGGCCGCTTTCTCGTGCCGCTCGGCATCGAGGGCGCGTACTCGCGGCTCGGCATCGTGATCGTGCTCGTCTTCATCGGCTTTCCCTTCGTCGTCCGCACCCTGCAGCCGGTGCTGGAAAGCCTCGAGCGCGACGTCGAGGAGGCCGCAGCATGCCTCGGCGCCAACCGCTTCGCGACGTTCACCCGCGTGATGATGCCGTCGATCCTGCCGGCCGTGATCACCGGCTTCGCGCTCGCGTTCGCGCGCTCCCTCGGCGAATACGGCTCGGTCGTCTTCATCTCGGGCAACATGCCGTACCGGACCGAGATCGCACCCGTCCTGGTCGTGAACCGCCTGGAGGAATTCGCCTACGGAGAGGCGGCGGCGATCGCCTGCGTGTTGCTCGCCATGTCCTTCATCACGTTGCTCACCATCAACCTCCTCGAACGCTGGAGCGCGCGCCATCATGGCTAGCCCATCGACGACGACTGCGGCGCGTCCCCTCCCCCGCCGCGCCCACGAGGACCCGACCTGGGTGCGCTGGCTGCTGGTCGGCATCGCGCTCACGGTGATGACGCTGCTCGTGGTGGTCCCGCTCGTGAACGTCTTCGTCGAGGCGTTCGCCGGCGGCGTCGAGGCCTACTGGAACAACCTGGTCGGCGACCCCGACACACTCCACTCGATCTTTCTGACCCTGATGGTCGCGCCGACCGCCGTCATCCTCAACACGATCTTCGGGCTCGCCGCGGCGTGGGCGATCGCGCGCTTCAAGTTCCCGGGCCGCGCCGCGCTCACGGCGTTGATCGACCTACCCTTCACGGTGTCGCCGGTCGTCGTCGGCTTGTTCTTGCTGCTGCTGTTCGGCCTCCAAGGCATCTTCGGTCCGTGGCTCCGCGAGCACGACATCAAAATCGTCTTCGCGTTCCCGGGCCTGGTACTCGCGACCTGCTTCGTGACGTTTCCAGTGATCGCGCGCGAGCTCATCCCGCTCATGGAAGCGATCGGCTCGGACGAGGAGGTCGCCGCAGTGAGTCTCGGGGCGCGCCCCTGGCACCTCTTCCACTTGGTCACGCTCCCCTCGATCAAGTGGGGCCTGCTCTACGGCATCATTCTCTGCAACGCCCGCGCCATGGGTGAGTTCGGCGCGGTCTTCGTGGTGTCCGGACACATCGCCGGCCAGACCGACACGATGCCGCTCCGGATCGAGAAGCTGTTCCAGGAGTACAATCTGCCCGGCTCGTTCGCCGTCGCGTCCGTGCTCGCCCTGTTGGCGCTCGTGACGCTCTTCGTGAAGACGACGCTCGAATGGCGCACCCGCCGCGATCTGGAAGAACGGAAGCGGCTGGCCGCGCAAGGAGGAGAAGCGTGAGCATCTCGGTACAGAACGTCACCAAGACGTTCGGATCGTTCTTGGCACTCGACAACGTGAGCCTCGAGGTCCCCGGCGGCGCGCTGTTGGCCCTGCTCGGACCGTCTGGCTCCGGCAAGACCACCCTGCTCCGGATCATCTCGGGACTCGAGGTCCCGGATCGCGGCGCGATTCTCTATCAAGAGGAGGACGTCACCGGCACGTCCGTCCGCGAACGGAACGTCGGCTTCGTCTTCCAGCACTACGCGCTCTTCCGCCACATGACGGTGTTCGACAACATCGGCTTCGGCTTGCGCGTCCGGAAACGCGCGAAGGCGGAGATCCGCGCTCGCGTGATGGAGCTGCTGCGACTGGTCCAGCTCGAGGGGTACGAGAACTCGATGCCGTCGCAGCTCTCCGGCGGTCAGCGCCAACGCGTCGCGCTCGCGCGCGCACTTGCGGCCGAGCCGAAGGTGCTGCTCCTCGACGAGCCGTTCGGCGCGCTCGACGCCAAGGTGCGCCAGGAGCTCCGCCAGTGGCTCCGCCGTCTGCACGACGAGATCCACGTGACCAGCGTGTTCGTCACCCACGACCAGGAGGAGGCGTTCGAGGTCGCGGACCGGGTCGTCATCATGAGCAAAGGCAAGATCGAGCAGGTCGGTAGCCCCGCCGAGATTTTCGAGCACCCCGCGAACCCGTTCGTCATGGACTTCCTCGGGAACGTGAACGTCTTCCACGGGGACATCCGCGGCGATCGCGCCGCCATCGACACGTTGCAGGTGCCGCTCTCGAAGGACGGCGGCGACTCGAGCGGCGCGAAAGCGTTCGTCCGCTCGCACGAGCTCGAGATTCAGCGCGAGCGGAACGGCCGGCCGGCGCTGAAAGCCAACGTCGTCCACATCAATCCCGCGCGTCCCGTCGTCAAGGTGCGCCTGCACGCCGAGGAGTTCGGCGTGTGGCTGAACGTCGACGTCAGTTGGGATCGCTATGCCGACCTCCGCTTGAAGGCCGGTGACACCGTCTACGTGGCGCCACGGAACGTGCGCGTCTTCGTCCACGATTTCCAGATCTGAGGAGGAACGATCATGAGTCGCGAGCATGCAGAAGGCAGCGAGCTTCGGACAGAGGGTCACGAGTCGTACCGCGACGGCGCGCTCGGCCGCATCGAGTCGGCGCTCCGCGGGCTCGAGTTCGGTACGGTGACGGCCGTCGTCCAGAACGGCGTCGTCGTGCAAGTCGAACGCACCGAGAAGGTGCGATTGCAGCGCTCCGACCGTCGGTGACGTTCGCGGCGCGTCGCGCGCCGCACGGCTGACCCGTCCGCGGGATGCCGAAGCTCTGATCATCTCTTACACGCGCCGCTGACCGGACCCCCGGAGGCACGCCAACGACTCCCGAGAAAGGAGCGCGGCATGCTTCTCCGAGACCTCCTCACGCGCTGGAACGCACGACCGGTCGACGCGGCCCTCACCGACGAGAGCGCGACGCCCTGTCGCGTGAGGCCGTCGCTCCTCGAGGAACTTGCCGCCGATCCCGCGGATTTCGCGGATCTCGCGCTGGTCCTTCGCCTCGACCTCGCGGCCGTCGTCGCGACGCTCGTCGATGATCGCCCCGCGACGGTCGACGAGCTCACCGGCCTTTTGCGGGAACGGCCGACGCCCGCGGGCGAAGCTCCGAGCACGTCGATCGACGCTGGCAACGCATCGACCCAATCAATCGACGCAGCGCCGGCGCCAACGCCGGGCCGCTGGTCGTCGTGGGGGGGGAGGGAGGCAGGTGGTTGGGGGACGTGGGCGCGCCCGCGGGGGGGGGCGGCCCGGCCCCCCCCGGCCGAACCGGCGCCCCCCCCCCCGCCGGCGGGCAGTGGGGGGCC
>JANNPN010000336.1:0-4070 GCA_031400185.1 Polyangiaceae bacterium | reverse complement strand
GGCCGCCGGGGGGCTAAATCGGTGGTGCGGCTCGGACCGGGGTTTCACTCCGCGGTCCTCGGCCCATCGGAGCATTGGGCGCGAAGCGCCCAAGCGCACGGGGGCGAAATCTACTGACGAATGACGTTCAGCTCGACGCGCCGGTTCTGCGCGCGTCCTTCCTCGGTGTCGTTGCTCGCGACCGGTCGCGACTCGCCGAAGCCCTGCGGCTGGAGGCGGCTCGGGCTCACGCCGAGACGCGCGAGCCGATCGGCGACCGCGCTTGCACGGCGCTCGGAAAGCCGCTCGTTGTACTCGTCGGTGCCGCGGGCGTCGGTGTGGCCGTCGACCGAGACCCGCAGGTCGGGATCGTCGCGGAAGATGCGCGCCGCCTCTTCGAGAATCTCCGCGGCGTCGCTTCGGATGGTCGACTTGTCGAAGTCGAAGTTCACGCCGCGGAGC
Source organism: Polyangiaceae bacterium (assembly GCA_031400185.1). Classification (GTDB taxonomy): domain Bacteria; phylum Desulfobacterota; class Binatia; order UTPRO1; family UTPRO1; genus UTPRO1. The sequence continues at coordinate 3,629 of JANNPN010000336.1, read as the reverse complement.
ACGATCTTCTGCTTCACGACCGGTGGCGGCGGCTCGGGCGCCGGCGGCGGAGGAGGCGGGGGCTCTTCGTTCAACGGGTCGAAGGCGCAGTGGCCGAAGAGCCCGCCGAGGAGCGCGCCCGTCACGGCGCCGATGCCGATCGCGGTCGCGTAGTCCTTCGATTGGCGCTCGGTCTCACCCGACGTCGCGACGATGCCGCCGCCGACGCCCCCGCCGATCATCGCGCCGGTCAGGGCGCCGCCGATGGTCCCAGCGCCGAAGCGGCGATCACAGTCGAAGCCGCCGCGATTCGGACGCGTGCCCGCGCAACCGTTGAGGGCGATCGCCAGGGTGAGGAACGCCACGCCTCCGAGCCTCCGCCAGGTGCACCACGTCATGCTTTCCTCCTTCGAAGCGCCGACAGCTCGGAGCTGCGCGTACTTGCGTCCGATCGGATAGTCAAGTCGAATGCGCCACGCGCGTGTCTCAGCCGCCTTCGAGACGTGCCGCCCGCACCAACGTCACGAACCCCTGCAACGGGACGAGCGTCGCGAGCTCGATCAGCGCCGCCACGACGACCGCAGGCGTGCGGGGACCTCCGACGAGTGATGCGATCGGCAGCGGCGCGAGCCACCACACCCAGGTCGGCTGCGCCGGTACGAGCCGCCCCGCGACGCCGCCGACCAGCGCCGCCGCGGCGATCACGAACGCGATCAGGAGCCGGCGCGCCATCGGTCCGCGCGCCCGGTCAGCGCGCGCGCTGCGCTTCGAGTCCGTCGACCGGAGCCTCGCGACGGAGCCGCGCCGCCGCGTCGAGCAGGTTGGGATCGTTGAACGGACGATCGCTGAACACCGCAAGGGCGTAGGGCTTGGTCGTGTACGCGCTCCGGACGACGTCGTTCTTCTGATTCGGCATCTCGCCCGTCGTCGAGAGCGCGGCCGACGCGAGGAGGAAGGGGCCGCCCATGCCGTGCTCGTGGAACATCAGGCCCCAGAAGGTGAGCGGGATCCACCCCGTCCCGGCCTCGAGCACGAGCGCGTTCTGCGCCCACCCGATCAGCGAGCCGTCGGCGCCGGCGATGGTCGCCTCGAGGTGGAAGCGCGCGGTGGCGTCGACCTGGACCTCGGCGCTTACGACCAGGTTGCCGTCGACGATCTCGTCGCGATAGCGGCCGGTCAGGTGCGCGAGCGGGACGCTGTACAGGAAGCCGCTCGTGGCGACGCGCTCCTCTCCGCTCTTCGTCTCGGCGTGCACTTCCACGAGTTGCGCGCCCTTGAACTCGAGCGCGCGCTCGCGTCCTGGTGTCACGATGGCGGTGTAGACGAGATCGTTGCTCGTCGCGTCGCCGGCGGCGCCGTCGTCGTGGAAGTCGAGGGCGGCGAGGATTCCTCCTTGCTGCGTGCGGATCTCGCCGCGGAGCTCGCGCGGGTCGACGCGGCGCTCGCCGTGCACCAGGTACGCGTGGAGCACGATCGGGCTCGGCGCCTCGAACCCGGTGCGCTCCGGCCATACGACGAGCGTCGGGTTGCTGCCCTCGGGGCCGGCGCTCTTGCCGCGGGTCACTTCGCGGTCGCGGATGATCGGGTCGACCTCGTCCGTGATCGGCTGCGAGGCGCGCGGGAAGCGGGCGCGCCGCTCGTAGTCGTCCGCCGTCGAGCCGGCGACGGACGCGACCTCGGGAATCATGCCGGCCGGCGCGATCTCGGTCTCGGTGCGGACGGTGCGGCGGACGACCGAGGCCGTCGGCGACGGTGCCGCGGCGCGCTCCACGGCCGCGGGCGAGGGGCTGGCGCGCGCCTGCGCGACCGGCGTCGGAGGCGCCGACGGTCGCCGCATCATCCAGTATCCGAGCGCGAACCCGACGATCAGGACGGCGGCGAGCGTGATGCGGCGAGACGGTGTCATACGGAGAGGGACGGTCGGCGCGCGGCCGACCGTCCCGCCGGGAGCGATGCGCTAGTAGAGGATGCTGATGAAGCGGCCGGTCGTCATCGACGACTGGACCTGGGTGTTCGGGGCGCACGGCACGCCGCCGCATGTCCAGATGCCGGTCGGGATCGCGCGGCGAACGTCGGAGTCGCTGTTGTCGCGCTCGTCCGAGTGGTTCTCGTGGCACGCGTCGAGATTGAAGAAGCCCGACGACTCTTGCTTCGACGCGTTGGAGCACGCGTTCGAGTTGTCGTAGCTCGCGGTCGCGCTCCCGTTGCAGGCGTAGATCGACGCGTATTGCACGATGCCGTCGTCCTCGCCGCTGAGACACGCACTCGCGCCGAAGATCGCCTCGTAGCCGCCGGTCAGGTGGATGTTGCGGGCGGGCGCGTTCGCGACCGTCCGCACTTGGACGGCGTCGGCGCTCCGCAGCCAGTAGGTCGCATCGTCGCAGCTCTGGATGAAGCCGGCGATGAAGTTGCAGAGGAAGTTGCCTTGGCCGCAGACCGCGTCGGCGCCCTGCGATCCGCGGTGGGCGCCACCGAGCGTCACCGCCATGCTGATGCGTTGCGCGACCTGGTCGAACGGGCCGGTGAAGTTGAAGTTCGGGTCGGTTGCGTCGTTGTTGCCGAGGACGAAGTCCATGACGGTGCCGCCCATGCTGTGGGCGATCACCCAGAACGTGCCGCCCTGAGCGTACGTGCGGGCGCAACGGTTACCGCCGCCGTCGGCGCCGCCGTTGGTGGCGTTCACGATCTCGTTCGCGACCTCGCCGGCGGATTGTGACTCGTAATAGGGCCGCGTCCCGTTGTAGCCGACCACGTAGTACGAGGTCGCGAAGTTCTTCGTAACGGTCTTCACGAAATCGTTGGAGCCGTTCTTCCAGTAGTTGCGGGCCGAGTTCCAGTTGGTGAAGGTGTTGGTGTCGGTCTGCTTGCCGTGCACGAAGATCATGCAGGGCTGAGCGCTCGCGACCGAGCTCCACACCAGGACGAGAGCGCCGGCAGCCATGGCTGCGGCGCAGGAGCGCAGAATCCTCCGCATCGTCTCCTCCGAATACCCGTTGGGCGGCCGGTCAGCGCGCCGACCTGTCGCGGTGGGGGTTGCCGTGCGCGCGCTCGGCCGGCTTGTACTCGCGTCGGATTCCGGGTGTCAACGAAAAGGTCGGGCGGGTCGCGTCTCAATGTGAGTAACGCACCGGAGCCTCGGTCTGCTGCGGTGTCGGCGGCGGGTGGTCGGGGAGGGCTCCTACGGTCCGGGTTCCTGGTGCCCGGCGCTACTTGCCCGCCGGTGCCTCCCTGGCTTGCGCACACGCGAGCTGCGGCTCCCCGGAGCACCCGCCGCCGATCCGTCGCAGCCCGGACCGAGGGGCCGGCGCCGCAGCGTCGCCGGCCAAACCCGTGCGAATCGGGCTTGCGCTTGCGGCCCCTCTCCCTCGTAAACTAGAGGTGCAGGATCGCCCCCCCCACGGCCGTCGGCCGCAACCGACCGTTCAGGCCCAGCAGGCCTGGAGAAAGGGACACGTATGAAGGGAAAGGTGTGGTGCGCTGGGTTACTGGCGTTGGTGCTTGGTGCCGCGGTCGACCCGTCGGCAGCCAAGGCGGACCTCACAGGATGCGACGCGGCAACCACAAAATCTGCTTGCGATAAGCCAGGTCAGTGAGCAGCGGCTCGGCCGGCCCGGCATGAAACACGGCCCCGCGCTCCAGCGCAAACACCC
>JANNPN010000311.1:0-4344 GCA_031400185.1 Polyangiaceae bacterium | reverse complement strand
CCTTGTCCCCCCCCCCCCCCCGCTCACCGCCAACACACCCGCGGTGCCCGCCCCCCCGCCGAGCGCCGCTATGTCGGGGCCCACCGCGCACAACTGCTCGTTCTGCGCGGCGGCGCCGCAGGTGCCGACCGGGATCCGGATCGGACCGACGGCGTCGCGAGCCATGCCGTCGTCGCCACGCTCGATCGGCAGGCTGGTGAAGCGCCGACTGAAGTCGAAGAGGTCGGGGCCGCACTCCGCCGGGGTGCACTCGCCGTCCCGTGAGGGAGCGCATACGCCGCCACGGTCGCTGCATTCGTTGACGCACGTGCCGCCCGGGCACTCCGACGCCTCGGCGCATCGCAGGCCGTCGCTCCCGCCTCCGATGCACGTCGGTTCGTTGCACGGGGTGCCGTCGGGACACGCATGCAACGCGTTCCCGCGGCGGGCGATTCGCAAGACGGACGTTGCCGGCCCCGTGCTGGTGCCGTCGGCGACGCCGAACAGGGTCGACATCGTGCTGCCCGCCTGGGGATCGAAGATCGGCGCCAAGCGCTGTCCATTCGGCGCAAACGAGCGGAGGAAGGAATTGGCCGGAATCTCGACCAACCCGGGCTCGTCGTCGAACGCGCGCACGTGAAAGGTCGCGCGGATGAGGCGCGCGATCGGCACGGGGTCCGTGCCCTGCGCTCCGGTCCGCAGCATGCTCCGCCAGTCGATCGGTATGAGCGCGTTGCCGGCGGCATCGATCGTGAACGCCATCTCGGTCGCCTGGCCCGTGCAACCAGTGGCGCTCCCGGCCGGGCAGAGCGCTCCGTAGTCGTTCGCCGGCGGCAGCGCCGCGAAATGCGTGAAGGTCTCGCCGGGAGGCGATGTGCAGGTGCCATTCTCGCGGAAAAGCTCGTCGACGCAGAGAGCCGGGGCCGGGCCCGAGTAGTCCGGGTCCGAGAAATCCCGACACGGCGTTTCGGTGGTGACCAGGGCGCAAGGATACGGATCGATCCCGCGGGTCACCGCGATCCGGGCCGAACCCGCGAGCCCAGCGAGCGTCCGACCATACGTGTCGGGGAATGGGAAGCGGAGGCGATCGGTCCCGACCAGCCAGTCGGCCGCCCGCACGCAGCGTACGACGGTGCCGGGGGACGGCGATCCGCATTGGGCCACCTGCGCCTGAAGCGCAGCACAGTAGGTGCCCTCGTCGGAGGCGAGCACGATCACGTTGCGGTCACCCGCGGGTGGGGTGAAGACGACCGTGACCGCCACCTCGTCCCCCGAGCCGAAGTGGTCGCCGTCGCGATTGCAGCGCGGATGCCTGAGGATCTCGACCACGTCGTTCGGTCCCGCGAACGGTCGATCCACGACCCCCAACGGGCCGCGATGCGCGGTCATCACGCCAGGGATCGCGTTGCAATGCGCGAGACTTCGCGCCGGCAGCAGCAACAGTGGAAGCACGAGGATCGCCAAGACGATTCCTCGCAGCACCACGAACGGCTTCGACTGCACCCTTCCTTGGGACACGGCACGATCCTTTCGGAATGCTCGGGCGATCTCGCCGATGGCCAGGGCTATACCAGGATCGAGCCGGCGACGATGAAAATCCGCAGCGGGAACACATTCTCTCGATGTGCCCGCGCGTTCACAGCGACGGGCGCCAGGCGTCGACCCTCGTTCCCATCCGGAGGGGCGTCCGATCGCATCCCGACACTTTTCAGGGTCGATCTCGGTCTGGTACTTGCTCGACCGAGCCTCCGAGCGACATCCGCGGGTTGGATGACGAGGCAGCACTGCTGGAAACGCACTCTCAGAATGTCGCCGTGATCCACGACGACGTCCCTGCGCCGTTGTGGCGCTGGATCGCCCAACGCTGGCCGGCATTCGGCGCGGCGGCGGTTGGGCTGCCGATCGTGCTGATGAGTGTGCTCGGGTCGTTCTATTGGCCGGAACGGACGTTTCCCGGGTTCTTCATCGAAGGGAACGGCTTCGTGCCGACGGTCGACGGGGTCGGCTGGACAGGCCCTGCGCACGACGTCCCCTTCCACGCGCGCGTCGTCGCCGTCGACGGTCGCGCAATGCAGACGAACCGTGAGGTCTACGAGTACGTCGCCCGGCTACCCATCGCGACCCCGGTCCGTTACACGCTCGCGAAGCACGGTGCCACCTTCGACCGGACCGTCCCGACGATGCGCTTTACCGCATCCGACTACTGGCTCACGGTCGGACTGTTCGTCGCCTTCGGCGTCCTTTCGATCGGCGCCGGTGTCGTGGTCGCCCTGCTGCAGCCTTCGACGCACGCCGCCCGCGCCTTCTTGGCGCAGGGATTCATCACCGGCGTCTTCGCGCTCACCGCGACGGCGCTCTATCACCCCGACCTGTGGTGGCTCTCGAGCGTGCACTTCATCGCCAATGCGTTCTTCCCGGCGGCGTTCATGCACTTCGGCATGGTGTTTCCCGAGACGCGTCCCCTGGTCGCGAAGCATCCCCTGATCCTCGTCTGGCCGTACGCCGTCTCGGGAGCGCTCGCCGCGTGGATGCTCGTCGATTTCGCGCGGCCCGAGCCATCGCAGACGGCCTTCTACGTGACGTGTGGCTATACGGCGCTCGGCATCGCGGTCCTCGTCGGCCTGGTCGCGTATGCGTACTGGGAGAATCGCACGCCGACCGTCCGGCCGCGCTTGCACGTCGTGCTGCCCGGCCTCGCCCTCGGGACTGCGCTCGGCCTGTACGGGTTTCTCAACATCTCCGGAGCCGGCGGAGACTTCCCGATCAATCTCATCGCCCTCGCGCCGCCGCTCTTCTATCTCTCGGTCGGCTACGCGATCGTTCGCCACGACCTCTTCGACATCGACGCTCTGGTGAAGCAGGCCGCGGTCTACGGCACGCTGACATTGGCGGTGACCGCGACCTACGCGGCGAGCCTCGCGGCACTCGGCATGTTCCTGCCCGCCGACGAGACCCGCATCGCGTCGAGCTTCACCGTCGCGTTCCTGGTGCTCGTGGCGGTCTTTTTCCATCCGCTCCGGGTCGGCGCGCAGCACCTGATCGATCGCACGTTCTACCGGAGCCGACTCGACTATCGCCGCACCGTGAGCGCGCTGAGCGCGGACCTGACGTCCCTGCTCGACCTCGAGGAGATCCTCGACCGGGTCGGGCGGACGGTCGGCGAGGGCCTCCAGCTTCAGTCGATGGCGGCCGTGCTGTGGACCGGGACCGACCCGACGTTGTGGCGCTGGGACGCGGACCGTGGCTGCATGACCGCGCGCGCCGCGCCGGCGTTCACCGCGGTGCAGCGGGTGCTTGCGCGGCGCCCGACGCACCCGTGGCACCCGGAGCGGGCACAGCCGTCCGAGGTCCACGACTACGCCGCACGGCAGGAGCTCGCGCACCTTGCGGCCGCGCTCGTGGTGCCGCTCGCGCTCGGCGGGAAGACGATCGGCGCCTTCGTGCTCGGCCGGCGCCGTTCCGGCCGCTCGTTCAGCGGGGAGGACGTCGAGCTGCTGACGACGCTCGCCGCCCAGAGCGCCGTCGCGCTGCAGAACGCGCACTCGTATCGTGCGCTGCAAACGCTGAACGACGCGCTCGAGAGCAAGGTCCGCCACCGCACGGCCGAGCTCGAGTCGTCGAATGCCCACTTGGCCTGCGCGTACGAGGACTTGAAGACCGCGCAGGCGCAGCTGCTCACGACCGAGAAGATGGCCTCGCTCGGCCTGGTCGTCGCTGGTGTGGCGCACGAGATCAACAACCCGCTGAGCTTCATCGTCGGCAACGTCGAGCCCTTGCACCAGACGCTGCTCAAAGTGCACGCCTTGGCGGCGGATCACCAGGATCCGTCCCTCGCGCGCGAGATCGACCGCCTGACGAAGATCCTGAACCTCATGGCCCTTGGGGCCGAACGCACGGCGACGATCGTGCAGGACCTTCGAGCGTTTTCCCGTCTCGGCGAAGCCGAAGCGCGGCCGACCGACCTCCACGAGGGCATCGAAGTGAGCCTGCGCCTGCTGCGTCCGCGCTGGGCGGACCGCATCACGATCCACCGCGAGTACGCGCTCCGTGGGCCGGTGACCGTGATCCCGGGCCAGATCAATCAAGCCTTCATGAACCTGCTCGCGAACGCGTGCGACGCGATTCGCGGCCGCGGCCACCTATGGATCCGGACACGCAACGAGGGCGACAGCGTGGTGGTGACGATCCGTGACGACGGCACCGGGATTGCGGCCGACCACGTGGCGCGCATCTTCGATCCGTTCTTCACGACCAAGCCGGTAGGGCAGGGGACCGGGCTCGGGCTCGCCATCACGCACGGGATCGTGAGCCACCACGGCGGAAGGATTCGCGTCAGCTCTCGACCCGGCGAAGGCACCGAGTTCG
>JANNPN010000300.1:0-31544 GCA_031400185.1 Polyangiaceae bacterium | reverse complement strand
AACCAGATGCAAAAGGACATTATTTACGTGGTAAATGGTTGGATCCAGACCAAATATGGAGCGCTCAATGGCGAAAGTCAGGATAGGCAAGGGGTTATAATTACCGATAACAGGCTCCGAGAAAATATTTTTAATATTATCCCAGTTAAGTAGGGCAGTATTGGTGTTGTTAGCCAGATTGTAGTCATCATCCCAGTTTACAAAATCATTCGGCAGGGCGGTAAGGAAGGCGATAAACGTGAGGACCAACACCCCTATAATGTACTTCCAGTCCTGACTGTCAAGTCTTTGTAAAGATGATTTTTTTTGTTTTTCACCGCTTTTAACGGTCTTTTTTACCACTTTTTTGTTCTTCGCCATGGTCCAAAATTATACAGAGTAACGGATATATCAGATTTCAGGAATATATATAGACTATTCTATTTTGCGACCGGCTGGTCGAAGTCCTGGAGCACCTGCGCGAGGTCGGCGCCGCCGCGCGTCGTGACGAAGCGCCAGTCGCCGCGTGGCTCGTGGAGCTTCCGCTGCGCCGCCATCGCCGCCGGCGTGTCGCGGTCGGCATCGAAGCTCAGGGTGACGAGGGTCACGCGCTCCGCGAGCGCGGGGTCGTCGGCGAGCGCGCGATCCAGACGGTGCAGGACGGCATGGCTCACCGGGCAGCCGAGAGCCTCAACGCAGGAGGTGTAGATCAGCGCGACGACCGCGAGCCGGTCGCCCGTCAGCGCGAAAAGGGAGGTCGGCGAGCCGTCGGCATCGACGAGCGGATGGTTTTTCACGCTCGCGATGACCGGCAGCGTGTAGCTACCCGGCGCGGGTGGCGTGTACTCCGGCGCGAAGACGCCCGGTGCGTAGGTGTGCGTGAGCTCGGATCGCTCGACGTGCTGCAGGCGCTCCGGCGCGGCGGTTTCGGCGTGCGTCGTGGCCGCAAGACAGAGCACGGCGATCAGGACGTCAATTCGCACGCGCGAATATCTGATTTGCGTAGAATTGCTTCTGGCCGAAGCGCATCAGGTGCGGGCGGCCGAGTCCTTCCTTCTTGAAGTCGATGGCGAACGCCTCGGTGAGCTTCACGCCGTCCCAGCCGTACGACTTCAAGAACTGCTCGTCGTCCTTGCCTTGCTTGTCCCAGTTCGCGAGGAGCGACGACGTGAAGTAGAGCCGCTTCCCGTCCCACGTCTGCGACACCATGTTCACCTGCGCGCCAATTTTGGCGGTGTGCACGAGCTTCGGCGCCGCCGGGTCGCTCACGTCGTAGACGCGGCAGCTTCCGTCCATGAACGTGTCGACAAAGAGGAAGCGGTCGTCGGCGGAGAGGCTGATGTCGACCGGCAGCGGGGTTTGCTTCGGATCTCCGATGTCGGCGACGGCCCGCGCCGCGAACGACCCGTCGTCCTTCTGCTCGACGAGCCAGATCTTCGAGGTCAGGGCGGTCGTCGTGAACGCGTAGTTGTGGCGAGGCTGGAGCGCCCACCGGACCTCGAGCGGGGCGCCCGGGACCTCCAGCGTCTGGATGGGCTTTCGCGCGTGGAAGTCCCACACCACCATCGTGTTGCCGAAGCGCTTCATGGCCTCCGGATCCGCGACGACCTCGCCGAACGGGCGCATGTAGTTGGCGGCCCCGGTGAACGACGACGTCAGCATGCGGTTCAAGCGCGGCTGGACGCGGGCATCGTAGCCGTACTCCGCGCCCTTCGGCATCCAGATCGTGCGGACGAAATCGCCGGCGTTGTTGTACTCGACGATGGCGGTCCGGCCGCCGCGATCGGTCGAATTCGAGAGGCCGGTGATGAGCATCTGGCCGGGGAGCGCGAAGAACGTGTGCGGGCCGACGACCCCGCCGCTATCCTTCACGAACGTGTCGATCGTGCGGATGAGCTTCGGCTTCTCTGGGTCGGCGGCGACGTCGAAGATCCAGATCTTGCTGCGGTCGTCGAGGCCGCTCACCCAGAGATGCCGGCGCGCGTCGTCGAAGTCGCCGTGATGCGCCTCGAAGCGTCCGCCCACCGAGACCGCCGAGATCACCTTGCCATAGGTCTTGGCGTTCGTCGGGTTGGCGCCGACGGTCACGAGCTTGTCGGACCCGTCGCCGACGCCCTCGATGCCGAGCGTCCAGACGTACACGTAGTCTTCCTGGCCGGTGATCTTCGGAAGGTACGGCGACATGCAGGTCTCGTCGGCGCGGGCGGCGCCGGCGGCGGACGCGAACACTGCGAGACTCGTCAGAACGGACAGGATGCGACGCATCATGATCGAGACCTCCTCGTCGGCGTGGAGTCCGACGGATCGCGAAAGAACGTGAACCGCGCCAGCACGCCGGCGAGAAGACCACCGATCGGCATGGCCACCATGCGCGCGTTCTCCCATCCCATGCGGTCCTCGCACATGCGGCCGGCGAAATAGCCGACGACCACGCCGACGAGGATCGCGAAGTAGCGGGCGCGCCTCGGCGCGACGGGCTCACTCATCCGAGCAGCTGCACGACCCAGATCGCGTAGATCACGACCTGGACGACGAAGAAGAAGAACCGGACGTTGATGGCCATGATGCTCGTCGACACCAGGTGGGTGAGCGACTGGCCGATGCGTGCGTAGAGCACGTAGAGCGCGAGGGGGTCAAGAACGGAGACTCGGTTCGAGATGAGCGCCGCGAGCGCGATCGCGGCGAAGAGCGGCAACGTCTCGAAGCAGTTGTCGCGAGCGCGGTTCAGCCGGCGGCCGAACCCGCCAACGTCGGAGCCGTCGGTCGCGAACGTGTTGGCCGCCTTCTTGCCGGAGAGCACGAGGCCGCTCCGGAGGAAGCCGAGCGCGAAGGTCAACAGCAAATACCAGCCAGCGAACCCGAGCAGTGCGGTAGCGGTCGGCGCCATGCGAGCGTCCCTCCCGGCCCGGCGCTTTACCGGGTCGGGAGGAACGACTCAATCGTCGAGGCTAACGGTCGCGCTCCCGACCCTTCTGCCGGCCGCCACCGTCGCCGCCACCACCGGGCTGCTGTTGCGGCGCGCGGGGTTCGCCCCCGCCACCCCGCTCGATGCGGGGGGCCTCCTGGCGCTGGGGGCGCGGCGCCGGCTGGCGCTGCACCTGCGGCTGGCGCTGGGCAGCCGCGCGACTGCCACCACCTTCGTTGCGCTCGCGACGGGGTTGCTCGATGCGCTGTGGCTGCGGCCGCCGCTCTACCTTCGGCTGCTGCTGCCCCTCCACGCGCGGCGCTTCCATGCGCCGCGGCTCGGGCCGCGCCTGCTGACGCTGCTGGCGCTCCTGTTGCTGCATGCGCTCGCGGCCACCGTCCCCGCCTGAGGACCGCGGTGCCACTTCGCGGGCCGCCTCCCGCCGCGGCTGCCGCTCCTGCGGCTCGACCCGAGAGCCGCGGCTCTGCTCGCCGCGGCCACGGTTCATCTCGCGCGGCTCGACCTGTCGCGGCGTGGGCGCCTCGAGGCGTTGCCCGGCATTTGGCTCCTTCCCGCGCTCGCCGCGATTGATCCCGCTGCGCGGGGGCACGGCGGCGTTGGCGCCGCCCGAGCCGCGCGCGCGCTCGGTCCCGCGCGCACGTTCGGTGCCGCGTTCGCGCTCGATCGCCGACGGGCTCGGCTCACGCGCGCCCCGGCTGCCGAGCGGCGGCTCGACCGCGCGGTAGTTCCGCTGTCGTTCATTGCGCTCGGCTTCGTTCACGCCCTGCCCGCGCTCGTTCGGACCGCGGCCCGACGGCGGCACGCCCGCACGTTCCGCGCCCTCCCGCTGGTTGCCGCGCATGCGCTCGAGACGAAGCCTGTCCTGCTCGCCGCTGCGCTCCACCCCAGCACGATCGGTCCCACCGCGCGACGGCGGCTGATTCCGGCCGACGCGCTCGCTACCGCCGCCGCGGCCGCTCCGCGGCGCGACGATTTGCGGCGCCGGCCCGCGTTTGGCACCCGACCCGACGACACCAGCCGCGCGCGGCAAACGCGACGGCTCTTGCGGCGCACGCGTCGCGACGACGCGGCGATTCTGAAAGCGCTCCGGCGGCCGCACACCGCGGGCGCCCTCACGCGAGGGCACGAGGCTTGCCTTGACCGGCCGCACCCCGAGCTCGCCACGGACCGGCCGGAAGTTGCGGAACCGATCCGGGTCGACCCGCGTCGGCCGACCACGGCCGCGCCCGAAGTTGTCGCCGTCGATGCCGCTGATCGCGTTCCGGTAGCGGGCATTGTCGTAGCGGTTGATGTTGTTCACGTTCACGATCGTCGTGTTGTTGATCACCGTGTTGTTCACGACGCGCGGGCCGCCCCAGCCGCCCCAGTACGGACGGCCGACGAAGCCGCGCGGACCCCACCACGGGACGACGGGCTCACCCCAGCCGAGCGGCACCCAGCTCACGAAGGGCGTCCCGACGCTCACGCTGACGGACACGCCCCCGTGACCGCCGCCGAAGAAGGCCACGAGCGCCGGCGCGTACGCCGGACGCGCTATCACCGGACCGGGTGCCCAGCCCCAGCGATCGTTGACCTGGCACCAGCGACCGTAGTGATACGGCGCCCAGCCCCACGGCGAGTTGTCGACCCACGTCCAGCCGTAGTAGCCGTCCCACACCCAGCGGCCGTCGCTGTAGGGCGACCAATCCGCGGCTACGTCACGCGGCCTCCACACGGCGCCGTAGTTAGGGGTGTCTTCCCATTCACCATAGCGATCGAGGTCGTCGACGCCGGCGACCTCGGCGGACACGTACCGCGCGCTCTGCGGCTCATCGCCAAGCCCGGCGTACCGGTCGGTGTTCCAACGGTCCCAGGCGTCCTCGCTCCCGAGCGCGACCCGCTGGAGCTGGGCCGTCTCCGTGCCAGTGAGAACGACCTGGTGCGTGCTGCCGACCTCGATCTCGCCATCGCCGCCGGCCGGAATCACCCGCGCAATGCCGCCCCGCCGTGCCGAGAACGACGTCGACGCGTCGTCGATGTCGAAGCGGTAGTAGCCGGTACGCCCTATCAGGAAGGCACCGTTCGGCGTGTCGACCTCTATCTCCTGGCCGGACGGGAGGCGCCGGAGGTCGAGCGCCGCGTGCCCGGCCGTGACCTTCAGCTGCAGAAACCCGGTCTCGAGCGACTCGATTCCGATTTGCGTCCCGGAGCCGACCCGCGCGTACGCCCGGCTACCAATCTCGATCTCGGCGTTGGAACCGTTCTCGGCGAACACCGAATCGCCCGCGGCCAATGCCGTGTTGACCTGCGCGGGCGCCCAATCCTCGGCGCCCGGACGCCAATATGAAACGTCGCCGTCGACGAACGACAATCGGGGCGGCGTCACGCCGACCGCGCGTGCGTCCTGCGCTCGCGCTGCAGAGGCGCACACCCCGAACGCCAGCACGCCGATGAGCAACACTCGCACGCTTCGTTGAAATGTCATCTATGAGTCCCTCCTTTGGGAACCGACGCGCGCCTTCAACAAGTGGGATGTCGGTGGGCTGCGCTCCCTGCGAGGTCAACGATGACAGAGCGAACAATCGAGAGATACCACCCGGCGCCCGGGTACGCACGCAACTGCGTGACGGTTGACACGTTGAGTTTGGCGGAAAGAGAGGAGGTCTCCCTGGCAATGAACAAGACAATGAAGCTGGCTCTCGTCGGCACTACGCTCGCGTTTCTCCTGGCGGTCGGCGCTCCCGTGGCGTCGGCTGGCGGTGTCGGGATCTCGATCGGCATTCCGCTTCCGGGCGTCGCCATTTATGCCCCGCCGGTGTACGCCCCCCCTCCCGTCTACTACTCCGATCCCTACTACTACCCGCGCCCCCACTACCCACACGCGTATTATGCGCCCCGCGGCTACTACTACGGTCCGTCCTACGGTCGCGCGTACTTTGGGCACGGCGGCGGGTGGCGTCATGGCCATCGGCACCACCATGGCGGTGGTCATCGGGGTGGTCACAGGCAGCGCCATCGCTGAGAAGCACGGCGTTCGAACCGAGCCTCGCGGACCGCTCGCATGGTCCGCGAGGCTTTTCAATTTTCCTCCGCTTGTATTTTCTCCAAAAGTCTCGGTCGTCCGAGCGCTCGCGCCCCATTCCCCCCACGAAGTCACGGCCTGTGCCTGGCATGACGGCTGCAGCGTGACGAATCCCATGCGGTTGACGATGCGACCCAGACGATCCATCGGGCTTGCCACATCGACCATTGCACTCGTCCTGTGTGCTGCCGGCTGCGCTGCACATCGCGAGCCCTCCGTCGCGACGGCGAGGCCCGCCGGGCTGCAGACCGATCTGACTCAGGCTTCCCTGCGCCGGACCCTCACGACCATAAAGAGCCGCGAGTCCGAACGCGGCATCGTGCTGACGATTCCCGGTGTGCTCTTCGATGCCGACGCGGCGGACATGAATGTGAGCGCGCAGCACGACCTTGCCGCGATCGCGAGCTACCTGAAGGAGCACCCGGCTCAACACGTCGTGATCGAGGGTCACACCGACTCGATTGGCACGGAAGCGCACAATCACGACCTCTCGCTTCGCCGCAGCACGGTGGTCGAGACGTTCTTTCTGCAAAACGGCGTCGATCCCGAACGACTCGACGTACGCGGGCTCGGTGAGGATCACCCGGTCGCGAGCAACGCGACCGCCCTCGGCAGGCAGGAGAACCGCCGTGTCGACATCGTCATGTTGGCCGGCGGCGCGACCGCCTCTGCGGAGAAACCGGCCGCCGCCCGCGGGCGGTGACCGCGATACTCACGCGACACGAACCGGGACGACCGCGCCCAACACCGGTAGATGGATGAAGCAGCCCGTCACGGGGCGTCCCGTGGCACTTGCTACTGCCGCCGCGTAGGCAGCGAGCTGGCCGGCATAGCCGTGCGCGCGCGTCGCCGCCTGCTCCACCGAGCCGGGAAAGCTCTTGTGGTCGATCACCGCAAAGCCGTCCGCATGCTCGACCACGAGGTCGGCGGTACCGCGAACGACCGTACCGCTCGGTAGGCGATGGAGAAGCGGCCATTCGCGGTGCCACACCGCGCCCGTGAAGCGCGAGTCCACCCACTGCCGAAGCCGGTCGCTCGCGCGGAGCAGATCGTCCGGTGACAACGCAAATCCCACGCCCCAGCGTTCGAGGAGACCCTCCGCGAGCGCGCGCCGCTCGTCGTGCGCGAGCGACGGTCGATCGGCGGCGAGGAATCCGTGCATGGCGTCGCCCAGGGTCTGCATCTCCGGGTTGCCGCTCAGGATCAGCCGCTCCCCGTACTGCTCGACGTCGACGTCCCCGCCCGCGTGGTCGCGGGGTTCGTCGGGTGGCACCATCGCCGACGGCACCACGACGGCGGGCGGGTAGTCACCCGGACCACACGCCACGTAGCCGAGCCCCGGCGTCACGTCGCGCGGCGTTGGCGCGAGCGGCACGACGTCGCGGACGCGCACGGTCACGGCTCGTCCCGCCCATACGAGGTCGGCGGACGGACCTTCGGCGGGCATTGGCGCCTCCGCGAGCAGCGCGTCCTGCTCGGCGTCCTTCAGCTGCGCGATCATGCCGAACCCGAGGCAGGTCGGCCGGCCCGCCAGCACGACGCGATCCCGCGCGCGCGTCCAGCCGACATAGAGAAGCCGCATCGCTTGCCGCTCCTCGCGCCCGCGCGCGGCAACCGTTTCCGGGGCCGCGCGCAGCCGTTGGTGGAACGGCGTCTTCCGGTGCATCGGATGGTACGGCTGCGGCCAGTAGCGTACCCAGCGGTCGGCGAGCGGATCGGCGAGGTCGAACCCGGCGCGGTCGGCGACCACCTGCACACCGAGCGCCGTGAAATACGGGTCGCGGTCGAGGTCGAAGAGCACCGTCACCGGCCACTCGAGCCCCTTGGCACTGTGCCAGGTGCTGACGACGACCGCGTCCTCCTGCGCGACGACGGCGCGCGCGTCGAGCCCCGAGGCCTCGAGATCGGCGAACGCCGCGACGAGACCGGCTGGCGTGCAGCCGCGGCCGTCGGAGCTACAAAGATTCGCGTAGGTGACGGCATGGGCCCGGAGCGCGTCGAGGTTCGCGAGCCGGAACGCCGACTCCCCCCACTCGAGGCATCGCTCCCGCGCCTCGACCGCGTCCAGGACGGCGTCGAGCGCGGCGAGCGCCCCCGCGTGTGGCACCGCGGCACGTGCCGCCCACACCCGCTTCACGACATCGAGCTCGGCAAACGCCTCGCGCGCCGGCCGTGCCATGACGGCGGCGAGCCACTCGTCGCCTGATGCGGGATACGCGACGAGGCGCGCGAGCTCGGCCATCGCAAGCGAATCCTGCGCATCGACGAAGAGCCGGAGACCCGCGAGCACCAGGAGCCCCTCCGGCGTTCGCATGAGTCCCGCGCGCGCCAGCACCGCGCGAATGCCGAGCGCCGCGAGCTCGCGGGCGAGATTCGCGCACATCGTGTTCTGGTAGCAGAGCACCGCGACGTCGCCCGGCCGCAGCGGACGCACGTCCTTGCTGACGCGATCGCGGACGCGCACCTCCGGGTCGGCGAGCAGGTCGCGGACCGCCGCCGCGAGGTACGCGGGGTCCTGCGTCTGGTTCTTCGCCGGGAGGCGCCAGCGCTCCACGACCGGGCCGAGGCCGGGCGCCTCTTCGGCGGACGCCGCCTCGAGGCGGACGCGCGACTCGGGCACGCCGTCGCGCCCGAAGCCGCGCGCGAACACGTCGGACGTGAGCGCCACGAGCTCGGGCCGGCTCCGCCACGACGTCGCCAGCGTTTCCGGCTCCGCACCAGCGAGAATCGTCTCGACGGCCGCGTCCATGAGCGACGGGTCGGTGCCACGAAAGCCGAAGATCGACTGCTTCTGGTCGCCGACCCCAGACGCTGCGCTTGGCGACGTCGGCGAGCTGGAGGAAGATCGCGAGCTGGAGCGGGCTCGTGTCCTGGAACTCGTCGACGAGAACCAAGTCGATCTCGCCGCGGAGACGCGTCCGCACCTCACGGCTCTCGAGCAGCTGGAGCGCGAACACCTCCTGGTCGGTGAAGTCGATGGCACCCCAGGCGCGCTTGTAGTCCTCGTACGCGCGGAGCGTGCGCGCCGCGATCGCGTACACGAGGCGGCAGGTCGTGCGGAGGTCCTCTTGCAGACCCGGATGCCGGTCGTGCGCCGCGGCGGCCGCGACGACGGGCTCACCGAGCTTCGCCGATTTCTTCGCGACCCCGAGGTCCTCGAGCCGCCACCAATCGGCCCAGCGCAGCGGCAAGCCGCGCCGCATGCGGCCGAGAATGCGCTCCACCTTCTCGATCGCCTCGGCGGTCTTCTTCGTCGTGTCGACGGCGAGATCGATCGCACCGAGGAACTCGCCCAGCGACGCCGCGAGCGTACCCTCGAGGGCCGCACCGTCGGACGCCGGCGGCGCGAAGAGCGCGAGCAATCCGTCGATGCTGCGCGCGGCGCAGCGCTCGAAGGCGTCGGCGCCGACGCGGTTGGCGCGGGCGAGGGTCACGATGCGCTCGACGTCCCATTGCCAGTCCCACGCCTCGTCGAAACGCCGCTTCACGTCGGCGAGCCGTTCGGTGTCGTCCGCGGTGACGACTCGCGACATCGCTTGGCGAAGGGCCACCGTCGCGGCGTTCTCGTCGATCACTCGGAGGTCGGGCGTGAGGCCGAGCTCGAACGAGAAGTCGGCGACGAGCCGGCCGCAGACGGCGTTCACGGTGCCGATCCGCGCCGCGCCGAGACGATGCGCGTCCTCGACCCGGTTCGCCTGGAGCAGCCGCGTCCGCGTGCGCTCTTTCAGCTCGGCCGCGGCGCGGTTGGTGAACGTCGTGGCGAGCACGGCGTCGGACCGCGCGCTGCCGTCGGCGATCGCCTCGTGCAACACGCTCGCCAGCCGATAGGTCTTCCCGCTCCCGGCGCTCGCCGAAATGATCTCGATGCGCGCCATCACGAGGCCTCGGCATAGAAGCGGCCGCAGAGCGCGTGCAAATCGCAGAACGCGCACGGAGGCGCCAGCGCGAGCGCGCCATCGGTGATCGCGTCCGCGTCGGGGCCGGCTTGCCCTTCGGGGCCGACCAGCGCCGGCGCCTCGAGCACGCCATTCGCGAGCGCGACGCGCCGTGCCCGGTGCGCCGCGACGAACGCGTCCCACGTGACGCCGACCGCGGGGCCATCGACGCGGTCGGCGTCGCGAAACACCGTGTCGTCGGTCGTGAGGAGCCGTTGCTCGCGCAGGATGAAGAAGCCGACCGGCGGCAGCGCGGCCGCAGCCGGCTCGGCGAGGAGATGCGCGTAGGCCGCGAGCTGGTGCGCCGTGCCGGCGGCGAGCTGCTCGCGTCTGAAACGCGCGCCGCTCCACTTGAGGTCGATCACCGCGGTCGGCGGGCCGACGACGAGGTCGGGCGTGCCTGCGAGACGCCAGTCGTCGGTTTCGCGCTCGGCCGCGGTCTCGACCGCGCGGACGCTGAGGTTCGACGCGGCCAGCACCCGGGTCAGCTCGCGCGCGGCCAGCGCGAAGATGGTGCGGGCATCCGCCCGCGACGCGTCGAAGCCCGGCAGGAAGAGCGGCGCCGCAATGCGGGCGCCTTCCGCATCGAAGAGCGCCTCGGCGCGCGCCTGCGCCTCCGCCGCCGAGGTGATGCCGTCAACCAGGAGACGCGCGAGCAAGAGGTGCGTGAGTGTCCCGAGGAGCCGTTCGGTCTCCGGAAGGGCCGCCGTGCCGCCCGGCCAGACGCCGCCCTGATACGAGACCGCCCACTTGAACGAGCAGCCGAGCATCGCCCCGAGGCTCGACGGCGACTCGGCGGCGCGCATGCGCAAGGCACCCGGCGCGACGGTCCACGTCCGTCGCGGCAGCGGCAACGCGCGCCCCGGACGGCGCGTCTGCGCCGGCGCGGCAACGGGGGTCGCGCGGATCAATGCGGAGAGCGACGCGCCCGCCGCGAGATCGGCTTCGAGCTCGTCCCAGAGGGGATGCGGATGCCGCTCGGTGCCGTCGGCGGCCGTGCGCGGGCAGACGAGGAGCAGCGCGTCGGTCGCTTGCTGGAGCGGACGGCGCCAGCGCGCCGCCGCCGCGACCGCGAGCTCGCCGGGATCGGGGAGCACGACGCCCGCGGCAAGAAGCGCGCGCCGTTCCGCGGTCGTGAGCGGCAACGTCGGGATGGCGGGCACCGACGCGAGGTCGAAGCTCCACCAGACGACGCACCTCGCGGGGCCGCCGACCGCGCCGGGCGCGTGCACCGCAGCGACGCCGGCCTCCGCGGGAAACGCCGGAAGCGGCGGCTCGCTTTCGAGCGCCTCGTCGAGGAAGCGCTCGAGCTCCGGCGCCTGCAGACCCTCGAGCCCCGACGCGTCGACGAGGGCCCGCAAACCGAGGGTCGCGCGCAAGAGCGAAGTCCACGCCGCGACGTCCATCGTCGCGGTCGTCATCCGGCCGCGCACCCAGTGCTCGAGCACGTCGAGCCGGCGCCGGATCTCGGCGGCCGGATACGTGCCGCCGCGCTGAACCGGCGCATGGAAGAGCGCCGCAAGCCGCGTCTGCAACCGCGCGCGGTCCTCCGGCGACTCGATGGCCGTGAGCCCCGCGGCTAGCCCGTTTCGCCATGGATCGCTGTCGACGGCCGGCTGCTCGTGGAGCGCGCGCGCCAGCCGCCACGCAATGCCGCGCGGAACCGGGCCGTCGGAGAGCGTCAGCAGCTCGAGCGCACGTTGGGGGTCAGGCGGCGCCCATCCGAGCGCAAGCGTGAGCGGCAGGATCTGCATCAGCGCGTTGTCGCGCGCATGGCGCGTGCCACCGGTCGTCGGGAGGCCGTGGCGCCGGAACGCGGCGTCGAGCACCGCGTCGGAGGAGATCACGACCGTCTGCGCCAGCGCGGCGTCGCGCGCGGCAAGCCACGCCGCGACCTCTTCCGCCGCTTGCAGCGGGCCGTGTGCGCGCAGGAGCTGCAGTGTGCCGTCCGCTACGGGCGCGAAGCGCAGTCGTTGCGCCCGGGCGAGATCGCCGCGAGCGTCGGCGGGCGCGAGCACCACCGACGTCCGCCGCGTCCCCTGCGCGACGAGCCGATCGACGACCGCCCGCCACGCCGGCGCGAGATCGTCGGTCGGCTCGACCAGCACGAGCTCCTCGACGTCGGCCGCACGCCGCGCGAGCGTGTCGGCGACGGCCGCGATGCGGTCGGCCATTCCCGGCGGGGCGCCGGCGGTCACGTCGGCGAGCGCCGCGAGGCGGCCCGCGCGTAGTTGCTCGCCGCGCCATCCCGCCATCCAGAGCGCGTCCCGCCAGTCGAGGAGCGTGCGCGCAGTCCCGAGCGGATCGACTTGCGCCGATTCGGACCAGAAGCCGTCGCGCGCGCGCATCTTCGGTACGAGCGTCGCCGAGCGGAGCGCCGCCGGCACGATCGGTCCGCCGAGCCCGAGCTGCGTCTCGAGGAGGTTCAGGAGGAAGCGCGGTCCGGCCCACGCTTCGCCCGCGGTTGCGTCGCGGGACGCGAGCGGGCCGGGCCACGGCGTCGCATCGAAGGTGGGGTCGAAGACGATGCGCACGAGCGCCGTCTTCTCGCACGCCATCTCATCCGTCAACGACGAACGTCAGCGGTCGTCACCCGCAGGCGATCAGCACCGCATCCGGGACGCGCGTCGGCAGCTTCGAGGTACTCGCCCGGAGATGGACCAGGGGCTCAGCGCGGCCGCCCACGGAGCTCGAGGCCCTCGAACTTGCCGCTCGTGCGCCAGCCTTCGAGGTATTCGAAGAACGCGGTCGCGCCGAGCGGGAAGCCGAGCATGAAGTCGCGGCCGGCGACCGTCGGCTGGCCCTCGTTGTTGTAGTAGCCGGGCGTGCACTCGGTCGATCCGAAGAACGTGCCGGGACCGGAATGGAGGAGATCCATCCAGGACTCCTCCGACTCCTTGCTGACCTCGACCTCGGCGAGACCGTGGTCGCGCGCGTGCGCGAGGATCATCGCGATCGTCTTCCCGGACTCGGTGAGATTGTGCGGGACGTTGGAGATCAAGTTCGCGCCGTGCCCCGGCTGCACGATGAAGAGGTTCGGGAACCCGTGGACGAACATGCCGTGCTTGGTGCGCATGCCTTCCGCCCAGTAGTCGGAGAGCGTGAGCCCGCCGCGGCCGACCGGGTCGAACCCCATGCGCCGCGTATGGTGCGTGCCGAACTCGAAGCCGGACGCGTAGACGATGCAGTCGACCTCGTACTCGACGCCGCCCGCGACCACGCCCTTCTCGGTGATGCGCTCGACGCCCTTTCCGTCGGTGTCGACGAGCTGGGTCGACGGCTCGTTGAACGCCTGCAGATACTCGTCGTGGAAGCAGGGGCGCTTGCAGAGCTGGCGGTACCAGGCTTTCAACTTTTGCGCCGTCGCCGCGTCCTTCACGATCGCCTCGCAGCGCGCACGGATCTCTTCCATCTTCTCGTAGTCGGTGTCCTCGAAGGCGCGGAACATGCCCTCGGGCGTGAACTCCGACGCCGGGAGCTCGAGGATCTTCGAGCGCACCCGCCGCGCGATGTCGGTCCAGCCGTCCTGCGTCAGGTCCTCGTCCGTCAAGAGACCCGTCTGCATCGCGCAGAAGTTGTCGAGCCAGCGCTGCTGCCACCCCGGGGTCGCGAAGTCCTTGAACCACTCGGCGTCGGTCGGACGGTTGTCGCGGACGTCGACCGATGACGGCGTCCGCTGGAAGACGTAGAGCGTCTTGCACGCGGGGGCCAAGTTCGGGACGACCTGCACCGCCGTCGCACCCGTGCCGATGATCGCGACGCGCTTGTCCGCGAGCTTGTCCATCGGCGCGCCCCCGGCGTCGCCGCCGGTGTATGCGTAGTCCCAGCGGCTCGTGTGGAAGGAGTGGCCGCGGAACTTCTCGATGCCGGCGATGCCAGGCAACTTGGGGACGTGCAGGGGCCCGGTCCCCATCGACACGAACTGCGCCGTGAACGCGTCGCCGCGGTCGGTCCGAATCGCCCAGCGCGATCGTTCGCCGTCCCACACCAGCTCGGTCACGCGGGTGTGGAAGAGCGCGTCCTCGTAGAGCCCGAACTGCCGCCCGATCCGCCGACTGTGCTCCAGGATCTCCGGCCCGTGCGCGTATTTCTCGGTGGGCATGTGCCCCGTCTCCTCGAGGAGCGGCATGTAGATGAAGGAGGTCGTGTCGCACTGCGCGCCCGGGTAGCGGTTCCAGTACCAGGTGCCGCCGAAGTCGCCGCCCTTCTCGACGATGCGAAGATCGGTAATGCCCGCTTCTTTCAGCCGCGCGCCGGTCAGGAGCCCCGCGAAGCCGCCGCCGATGATCGCAACCGTCACGTGATCGGTCTTCGACTCACGGGGGACGACCGGCAGGTACGGGTCCTCGAGGTACCGGTCGAATTTACCCTCGACCTGGACGTACTGCTCGTTGCCGTCGGGCCGGATGCGCTTGGCGCGCTCCTCGGCGTACTTCTGTTTCAGAGCCTCTTTGTCGACGACGATGCTCACGGGACGCCTCCTCGTTGGCGGTCGGTCCGCACCGTACCGGGGTCACACGGCTGGGTCCATCGTCCCCGGCGCGGTCACCGTCATCGTCTCCGCCGACGCCGGTGGCGCGAGAAAGGGCCGGCCCGGGCCTGGGATCTCGACGCCGAGGACGGCGGCTGCCGTGGGCGCGAAGTCGACGACGGCGACCGCGTCCTCGCGGGTCCCCGCAGCGACCCCCGGACCCGCGGCGACGAACCACCCTCCGGGATGATGGTTCCCGGCCGGGTCCAGCGCCGCTGCGGCCGTGACGGTGCCGATCGACTCCGACGCGGCGGCGGTGATCGGTGCGTCCCCGTTCCAGACGACGAGGAGATCGGCGAACGCCGCCGTCTGCGGTCCGGGGTACCGCTCCGGGACCGACACCACCTCGGATACGAGTCGCCGGCCCGTTCGCGGATCCACGAGCGCGGCGAAGCTCGTCGCGAGGAAGCGCCGATGCGCATCGTACGCTCCCGGCAGCACGATCCCGTGCGGCTCGCGCCCGACGAGGTTTACCCGGATGGCGCTCGCGACCGAGTTCGTGTGCACGACGAAGGCGCTCCGCCCTTCGACGTCGAGCTCGTTCACGGGCGTGTCGCGCTTCCGCCGCAAGCTGAGGACGGCACGGCGAGCCCACGCACGCGCCCCACCGCCGCCACGACGCTCGTCGAGGCGGCGCAGCACCGCGTCGACGAGGTCGGGCGACCCCATGTGATTCGTCCCCATCCCCATGAGCGAGAAGACGAGCACGACCGTATCCGCGTCGCACGCGGCAACGAGCCGCCCGAGCGCCGCGTCCAACGACCGATACACGGCCGCGACCGGATTGCCGAGGGTCCGGAGCGCCTCGCGATCGTGGGAGGGATGCGCGCTGTCGTGGAGGTGCCAGCAGTGGTGGCCGATGCAGTGCGACTCGGCGAAGACCGTCAGGAAGAGATCCCACCGCTCGCGGCCGAGCCACTCGAGTGCGAGCGCCGTCCGTCGATCGAGATCGGCGTGCACACGGTCACGCAGCTCAGTGAGCCCGGCCGTGCTCGTGCGGGCCTCGTGACACGAGATGCTCGGCGGCGGACGAAAGCGGTCCGCAAGCGACGCGGCGAGCGACGCCGGCGTGCCGACAGGCGTCGGGCCGTCCTCGCCATGCGGCATCCAGTCCGCGAGCTGGATGCCCTCGAGCTCGGGCGCGAGCGGCGCCTTCGGGACGTCGAGGACCGCGACCCGCCGACCGGCGCGTCCGAGCGCCGACCAGAAGGGCTCCCCCTGCATGCGTCCGCGGAAGAAGTTCGCGATGCGATAGGTGCCGGGGACGATCTGCCGATGATGGAACCGGCCGTGCACGCCCGGCTCGGTGCCGGTCGCGAACGAGCCCCAGCACGCGTCGTCACCGAGCCCCGGCAGCCCGGCGACGCGGCCGGAGAGACCGCGGGCACGGAGTGCGCTCAGGTGCGGGAGATCGCCCGCGCGGAACCATCCTTCGACGGCGCTTCGATCGGCCGCGTCCCAGCCGATCATCACGAGCCTGCGGCGTCGTCCCGTCATCGGAGGAGGTAGAGCGTGGAGGCGAGCGCGCGCCTCGGAACCTGCCGGACGGAGTCCAGACGCCAGACGTACTGCAGGTACTTCGGGAAGTAATAGAGGCGCCGCCCGAGATCGAGGCGGCCGCTGTGCTCGCGATAGCTCGACCAGAGTCGCGCGAGCTCGTGGCGGATCGCGGGACGCTCCGACCCGGCGCCCGCGCCCGCGCCTGCCGGCATCGGGGGCGCCGCGGGCACGGCCTCGAGCGCGCCGAGCAGGTCGCGCGGCAGCGGCGCATCGAGCTCGTCCTGGATGTACCGTACGGTCTCGGCAACCCACGGCTGCACGCCGCGGCGGCGCGCCTGCGCGACGAGACGCAGCCAATCGACGTCGCCGCCGACCGCTGCACGAATCAGCATCACGTCGATCGCACGCCAGAAGAGCGGACGCGCAACCGGCGGCCGACCCTCGGCGCAGACCTCGACCATGTGGTCGGCCGGGCCGAGCAAGGCGACCGTCACGTCGTGCAGCTCCACTTGCTCCGCTGCCGGCCAGACGTCGTCGTCCGGATCGCCCGGAAGCCATCGCCACGACAACAGCAGCTCCTGACCGTCCGGCCCGCGGAAACGCTCCGTGGGCCGATGGGCGACGAACGCGCGCAGGAGTGCCTGCGGCGGGGGACTCGCGGCCCGCCAGCCCGAGCGTTGCAGCAGCTCGAATGCGGACCCGGCCTGCTCCGGTCGGACCAACAGCGACCACGTCGGGTCCGGCGGGGCGCTCGAGTCGGGAGAGCGGAGCGCGAGCGCCATTGCCCCGAGCAGCGCCACGTCCACGCCGCCGTCACGGAGCGCTCGCACGTGCGGAACCAGCGCCTGGAAGGTCTTCTGGTTCTTGAACCAGCTCTGGCGTGCGATCCCCGTGAGCTTCGCCAGCAGCGGATCCTCGACACCGCCGCGCCGCAGATTGCGGCAGACCTGCGGCAGCAGCCGGAACGAGCCCGGATCGGGATGGTGGTCGAGGTCGACGTCCGACTTCCAAACCTCCCACGCGGAGACGGCCGCGTCGCCCGAGAGAAACGCGGCGCGCAGCAGCGGTCGATGCAGCGCGGCCGGCCAGTACGTCACTTCCGGCGCTCCCGCTGCAGCTTCTCGCGCAGCAGCCGGACGTAGTCGCCCTGATGCTCCCGGCCGTGGGTCCCGAGGCTCGCCCGGTGCAGGCGACGCTCCATGACCACACGGGGCAACGTCAGGCTCTTCACGCGCAGCGCTTGCGCGCGTGCATACCAGTCGATGAACTCGCCGATGCGGAGGTCGGCTCTGAACGGGCCGACCTTCTCGAACGCGGTGCCGCGGATCATCATCGTCCCGACGTGCGGACCCGCGGAGACCTCGACCGGGATCTCGATCTGCCGCCGCACGTCTTCGGGAAGCTCCGGACTGTGGAACTGCCGGACGTGGCCGAAGACCGCCTCCAGCTCGGAATCCTCCGCGAAGGCCCGGAGCTGTTCGGCGGTCTTGGTTGCGATCCACACGTCGTCCGCGTCGAGGAACGCGAGGAAGTCGCCGCGCGCCAGGGCGACGCCGCGGTTGCGGGCGGCGCCGGCGCCGCCGTTCGTCGCGCAATGGTACCGCACCGGGTCGCCGAACCGGCGGACGACCGCGGCGGTGTCGTCGGTCGAGCCGTCGTCGCTCACGATGATCTCCGCCGGACGACACGTCTGCGCCAGCACGCTCTCGATCGCCTCGCCCACGTAGCGCGCCCCGTTGAAGACCGGGATGACGACGCTGATTGGCGCGGTCGCGCTCATGAACGTTCCCGCTTTCGCCCAATGGATCGCCGGAGCGCGCTCATGAGATCGGCGTCGTTCTGTGGCGCGTTGAGCGACGCATTCCCGTCGTGCACGCGCTTCTGGAGGAGCACGCGAGGAATGACCGCGGTCGGCACGCCGGCGTCCTTGGCGCGCGCGAACCAATCGACGTCCTCGGCCGTCCGTAGCTTCGGATCGAACGTCCCCACGACGTCGAACACCGACCGGCGCGCGACCAGGGTCTCCATGATGTTGCCGACGTGGTCGCCGCGGAGGAGCTCGGGTCGGAAGCCCGGGGGAATCGCGCAGCCCGGCTCGAGGAAGAAGCGCACGCGGGCCGTCGTGTACTGGACCGTCGGATGCGCGAGCATGTAGCCGACCTGGACGGGCAGCTTGTCGGGCGCCCACACGTCGTCGTGCGACAGGAACGCGACGAGCGCGCCGGCCGCGGTCGCGATCCCTTGGTTGTACGCGCCGGCGATGCCGGTGCCCTGCTGCAGGACCCAGCGGACGTCGGCGAACGCCGTGGCGATCGCGGCGGTGGCGTCGTCGGAGTGGCCGTCGACGACGATCACCTCGAGCGGCTCGTATTCCTGCGCGAGCACGCTTTCGAGCGCTGCCCGCAGGTACCGCTCGCCGTTCCGCACTGCGACGACGACGCTGACGAGCGGATCGCTCATGCGTCCGCATCCACCGCGGGGTTCCGGGCCCAGCCGAGGTACTCGCCGATCGTCGGCCGCTCGGGCGGCGCGGCCCGGCCTGCGCGGCGGCGATCCAGATGGCGCTTGAAGAGCGTCGTGAAGATGCGCTGCCGGTCGATGCCGTTCGTCATGTTCGTGTCGTGCTTGTGGTAGTCGAGCGCGACCTCGCCCGTCGTCGATTTCGCGATACCGTTCTCCCAGGCCCGGATCAGAAGGTCCACGTCCTCGCCGAAACGCAGCGTCTCGTCGAAGCCGCCCGTCACGTCGAAGACGGAGCGGCGAAACAGCAAGGCGCCGAGGTTCACGTTGAAGTACGGCGCGCGGGCGTCCTCCCGGATCCTGCCCTGGACGATCTCGACCGCAGGGTGATCGCGCAAATGCGCCGCCTGCGCGACGAGCTTCCGCTCGGGCCAGGTGTCGTCGACGTCCAGAAACGCGATGAGAGTCCCGCCGGCGATCCGCAGGCCGTGGTTGCGCGCGGCGGCAGGACCGGCGTTCGGCTGGCGTACGGACCGGACCCGCTGCCCGACGAGGCGGGCGATCGCGTCGGGCGTCTCGTCCGTCGAGCCATCGTCGACGACGACGATCTCGAGCGGCTCGTATCGTTGCCGATGGATGCTCTCGAGGCAGCGGTCGAGAAAGCGGGCGCCGTTGTACACGGGAACGATGACGCTGATGGAGAGGTCGGTCATGCGTCAGGCCTCGTCCAACCAGTGCGCGTACGGCGTACGGCCGACGGCCTCGACGACCGCGTCGTAGTTCGCGATCTCCTCGGCGAGGTCGTCGCGACCCGTCCGCGCCGACTTCGCCGCGACCGGCGCCGGCGCGAGCCCGAGATACGCGAACACGCGGTCGAGCGCGTCCTGGTGCCGGGCGGCGTCCAGGAGGTCGTGCTCGTAGGTGAGCTCGAGGTGCGGGACGGCGGCGAGCACCTCTGCCTCCTCGTCGGCGATGCGCTGATACCAGCGCAAGAGATTGAGCAGCTCGGTCGTGTCGATGGCGGTCTTCCCGACCGCGATCGCCCCGTCCAGCGGCGCGCTGTACCGCTGATGGCGGGCGGCGATGAAGTTGGAGAGCGCCGCGCGCAGGATGTTGAGACGCCGGAGGTGGACGACACTCCAACCCTCGCGATGGCGCTCCTCCATGAACGTCCGCGGCGCTACGTGCACCTTCTGCAGCTGGTCGAGCTTGATGTTGCAGCCGTAGACGGGTGCGTCGGTGCGCGCCACCAGCCCCTGCATGAAGAGCGAGAAGAACTCGGGCTTCATGCGGCTCGCGAGGAAGGGATGGAGGATCTCGTAGTCGCAATGGATCTCCGGGTGGAGATTCAGCAGGTCGCAGAGCAGGCCGCTGCCGCTCCGGAAATGCGCGAGCACGATGAGCTTGCCCCGGGGCATCATGCTGCTCCGCACGCCCGTTCGACGAGGGCGAGGTACGACGCCAGCATCCGATCGCCGCGGAAGAGGGCCGCGGCCCGGTCGCGAGCCGCACGACCGACGGCGCGGCGGCGATCCGCGTGCGTCGCCCACTCCTCGAGCGTCGCCGCCAGCTCCCGCACGGTGCCATCGGCATCGCCGGCGGGATTCGGCAGCAATCGTCCGGCATCACCCATCGCCTCGGGAATCCCGCTGACCGCCGTCGCGATCGGCGGCACGCCTTTGGCCATCGCCTCCATGAGCGCCAGCGGCATCCCTTCGAACTGCGACGGCAGCAGGAAGACGTCGGCGGCATCCAGGAGCTCCGGAACGTCGGCGCGCTCGCCGAGGAACCGCACCTGCGGTTCCATCCCGCTTTCGGCAACGACGGCACAGAGCTGTCCCTCGAGAGTGCCCTTCCCTGCCCACGCGAAATACAGCCGCGGCCAAATCGGCCGCTGCTGCAGCCGCTTCATCGCGGCGATCACGTATTGGTGCCCCTTCACGAGCTCGAGCCGGCCGACCGAGAGGGCCACGACGGCGTCGTCCGGAATGCCGAGCTCGGCACGCAGCCGACGACGCCCCGCCGCGTCGGGCGCGGCGAAGTAGGCGTCGGGTCGTCCGTTGACGATCACCTCGCCGACGTCGGCGGGGAGACCAAAGTGCCGGCGGAGCAGCGCCAGGTTCTCTTCGGAGACCGCCACGACGGCGGCGGCCGTGCGGAAGAGCGGCGGCAAGCGGGGCAACTGGGAGGCGGACTCGACCGCCCAGGCGGCCGACACGCAGTGGGTCACGAGGACGTAGGGGATGCCCCGCAGCACCACCGCTTCCTTCGCGGCCAGATGCGCGAGCGGCGTGCCGTCGTTGAACACGACGAGGTCGGGCGCGAGCGCGCTCACGACCTCGTCCGGTTGACGCCCGTCGTCGGGGAGCCACACGTGCTCGATGCCGGCGTCGCACCGGTCGTCGATCAGACGATGGTCGGCCGGCGGCTGCGCGCAGGAGACCGCGTACCCGCGCGCGGCGAGGTCGAGCATCAGCATGTGGCCGATCTGCTCCGCGCCGTACGCGCCGGAGCGGTCGGTGTACACGAGCACGCGGCGCGTGCCCGTGTCCGGCCGCGCGGGTGCGACCGAAGCGGGGCGCGGCGACGCGGCCCGCAACGCCAGCACTTCCGCGAGCCGGTCCTGCAGCGACGGCTCGTCCGGGTTCGCGACGATGGCCGCGCGATAGTGCGCCGCGGCTTCCACCAACCGGCCGTGCTGGCGGAGCACCTCACCGAGCTCCAGCTGCGCAGGCACGTACGCGGGATGCGTGCGGACGATCTCCCGATACCCAGCGAGGGCGCGCGCGAGCTTCCCTTTCGCGCGCCAGATGTTGGCGAGCCGGAGCTGCACGAAGACCGCGTCGGGTCCGGCGTCCTCGCCGTCGGCGCGCATGACGCCGAGCTCGACGAGCTGGCGGACGTCGCGCAGCTCGACCGAGTGCCGTTCGTCGAACAACGTCAGCCCCGGGTCGTCGGCCACGCGCTCGGCGTAGGCCTCGTACTGGAAGAGGTGGCCGAGGTGCTCCCGCCGCGCGACCTCCTCGCGTACCGCCGTCGGAAACGAGGCGAAATATTTGAAGTGCAGCACGCAGCCGCGCGCGACCGCGACGTCCGAGTCGGGGATGTTCGTCCAATGCGGGCTCAGCACGCACGCGACGTCGTAGCGGAGGAGCGGGACCTTGCTGAGATAGTAGTCGCCGCCACCGCCGAAGACTCGCTCCCGCACCCCGCCGACGTGGATGGTCTGCCGTCCCTCGATGGTCCAGCGCTCGACGCAGCGATGGGAGAAGCGGCGGTCGAAGTATCGGCAGACGGCGAGGAAATCCTCGCCCGGCGTGTAGTGCGTGTCACGGATCGGCGTCAGGGCGTACATGTCGAGGAGGATTGCTCCGACGGCGCGCTTCCCCTTCGCGTCGAGGCGCCGGCAGAACTCCGGCAGCGGCGTGTCGTCGCAGCCCGGGTAGCAGAAGAGCTCGTCGGCGTCGGCGACGAGACACCACCGCCCGACGCCGTAGCGCCGCAGCAGCAGCTCGATCCAGACCGTGCCGTAGTTGGCCTCGTGGTAGGACGCGGCGGTGCGCCACACGTGCACGTCGGGCTGGTCGAGCAGGTACGGCAGCGTCCCGTCGGTCGAGTCGTTGTCGACGACGAAAAACCGGTCGACCCCCATTCGGCGGTGATACGTCAGCCAGTACGGCAACCGCGCGCGCTCGTTCCGGACGACCGCGCAGCCGAGCACGCCCCGCGGCGCGAGGTCGATGGACCGCGCGTCCTGTCGCGCGAGCCCGTAGTGCGCAAAGGCCGCATCGACTCCCCTCCCACGCACCACCACGTCGATGAAGCGTTTGTGCAGCGTCGCCTCGTTCGGATGGAGCCGGAGCGCCTTCGCGAAGACCGTCTCGGCCTCGCCGAGCTCCTCCCGCGCTTCCAGCAGATCCCCGAGCTTCAGCGCGGCCGGCAGATGCCCCGGGTCGACGCGCAGGATGTCCCGGTATCCCGCCGCCGCACGGTCGAGGTGACCCTTCACCCGCCACGCGCTCGCCAACCGGAACTGTGCATCCAATGGCAGCATCGTGCTATTCGCTCGCGCCCGATCCGGCGGCGATTCCAAGGTCGCCCGCGAGCCGCCGGGCGACGATGCGGTGGGCGGCAGCCGTCGGGTGTCGGTCGCGCGGAATGAACAGCTCTTTGCCTCGTCCTTTGAAGAGGCGCGAATAGTCGAGATACTTCACGTGCGCCCGCTCGAGCCGCGCGATCATGTTCGGGGCTTCCTCCGCGTTCGGATAGAGGACCACATAGAACGCGTCGCTGCCGAACTTTGCCGCGAAGGTATCGCGTGCCCGTTCGATGATCCGCGCCGTCAGATCGATGTGCGCGTCGCGCCGCGGCGGGAACGATCGATTGAAGTACGCGGCCGTATTGCTTCGCGAGACGGCGTAGTTGACGAACGACTGGAGCGGCCGGTCCCAGCGGAAGCCGCCGGCGTGGACCAGCCGTCCCGCATCGTCGACGGTGAAGAACGGGCCGTCCCACAACAGGCCCCAGAGGGCGTCCGACGCGCCGTTCGCCCGTCTGATGTGGTGGTCGATGAACGTGTAGACGGCGATGCCCGATCGCTCCGCGATCTCGGCCCGGAGGCCGTCGTTCTGCAACTGGGCCACCATCTGGTGCGGACCGTAGCCGCCGAAGCCGTAGTTGTAGACGTGGTGCCGAGACGCCGCCTCGGCGGCGTAGAACGGCATGGTCTCGTCGTCCTGCACTCCGATGCCGAACGTGTACGAGCAGCCGAAGAACATGAGGTAGTCGTCCCGATCCGACGGCCTCGATTGCGGCGTCACCCGGCGGCTGTGGTCGTCGATGGTGTACGTGGCATCGAACGCCGACCGGCCGTCGAACGTGCGCGCATGCGTCAGGCGCATGCTCGGCGGCGGCTTGTTTCCCAAACGCGCGTCCGCCTGGTGCCCGACGATGAAGAAGTCGCCCTGGTGCACGTCGGCTGGACGGGTGACCGCACGAAGACCCGCGAACGCGACTTCGACCAGCAGCACGAGCGCGAGCGTCACGACCACGACCATCGCCGCATCGAATGCCCGTGCGACCCGCGACCGCTTCACCAGGAAGACGCCGCAGAGCACGAGCACCAGGTCGCAAGCCCAGAGGACCGCGTGCGTCCGCGCCGACGCCCACACGCCGGACGTGAAGAAGAACGTGTAGGCCAGGTCGTTGCAGACGAGGCCGGTCGCGATGACGAGCCACCCGAGCATCGCCAGTGGCGTGCTGGCGCGTCGCACCGGCGCGTCGACGGCCGCGCCGCTCAGTAGTTCGCTTCGAGCACTGCGAAGCATTTGAGCCACCGATCGAGTGCGGGTTCGAGTTGGCGCCACGCGGCGTCGTCGACGTCGATTGCAGCGCGGATGTGGGGCCAGAGCTCGCGCACCTCCGCGAGCGCGCAGCCGTCCTGGAGGGCATTGTAGAAAAGCCCGTGCAGCCAGCGCTGGACGACTTTCACCGTCGACTCGCCGCCGTCGTAGGCGAGCGACTGGCGAAGGAACGCGGCGACCTCCACACCGTCGCCGCTCCGGTGCAGCTGCCAGGCGCTCCAGACGAGGGTGCCGAAGCCGACCTCGTCCTTCAGTGCGCGTACCGGCGGGGACAGATCCGCACGCGCGAAGAACTCCGCGACCACGCGATTGCTGCAGGTCAGCATCTGCACGCGATTTCGCGTGAGGCTCGTGCGGTGCTGGCGATAGCAGACCGTCGGCTCGTAGACCCAGCCGCCCCGACACCCCATCGCGACCATGTCGAGAAAGAGCTTCAGGTCCTCGGCTTGCGCGAGCGTCGGGTCGAACCCGCCGGCGCGCTCGACCCACGCGCGGCGGACCAGCATCGCGCCCATGAAGACCGGCTTCCGGACGAGCCACTGCTCCAACGTGAGGTCGGGCACCTCGTGCCAGGGCTCCACGGTGTCGAGACGCGCGCCGTTCGCATCGATGCGATGCCACCCGCTGTGGGCGTAGCCGAGCTCGGGACGCGCTTCGAGCAGCGCCGTCTGCGCGCGGAGCTTCCCGGGCAGCAGCACGTCGTCGCCGTCGAGAAAAACGACGTACTCCCCGCGCGCCAACCGCAAGCCGTGATTCCGTGCTTCCGAGGCTCCGCGGTTCTCCTGGCGGACGCTGCGGATCCGGTCGCCAAAGGATGCCAACACGTCCTGCGTCCCGTCGGTCGAGCCGTCGTCGACGACGATGGTCTCGACGTCCGGATGATCTTGCGCGAGCACGCTCGCGATGGTTTCCGCGAGGTACGGAGCGTTGTCGTACGTCGGGATGACGACGCTGACGGCGGGTGCGGGGGACACGATCAGCCGGCCGTTTCCAGAACGCGCGTGATCGCGACGGGAATCTGCGCGAGATCCGTCCCGAGGTTCAGATGATGCGTCGGCACGGCCTCGACCAACCGTCCGATCGTCTGCAGTAGCTCGCGGCCCGACCCGGCGAGCTGGTGCAGCGTGCTGAGGCTCAGGGCCGCGAGGCTCTCCCGGCTCGACGCGGGCGCGACGGTCGTGTCGCGGAGGCCGGTCACGCGCGGGAGCAGGATGGCGCGGAGCGGCAGGCGCGCGACGATGCGGTCGGGAAACGACTGGCGCACGAAGAAGAGCGCCTTCTCGGCGTCGAGCGACCCGGGGTTCACTACGGCATCGCGGAGGTGCGGCACGCGTTCGAGATTGTCCGGGCGCACCTTGGCCGTGTTGTAGAGCGAGTGGACGACGGGCGCAGGGTCGAGCTGGATCAGCGAGTAGTCGTCACTCAGATACAGAAGACCACTCCGGAGCGCCGTGAGGGCGGTCGTCGATTTCCCCGAGCCGCCCTTCCCCGCGAGCAGCACCGCGCCCGCCGGCGTGCCGATCGCGCCCGCGTGGACCAGCTGCAGTCCGCGCGCACGGAGCCACCAATGCAGGATCGAGCGGAGCGGCGCCCCGCGCTCCCAGAGCGGCAGCGTCGCGGCGTCACGGCACCAGTAGATGGCGAGATTCCGTTCGAGATCGAGCAGACTGAACAGCGCGTCGCCGACGTGCATCGCGATGCGGCTCGTGCAGTAGCCGCGGACGTCGCCGCGGGGGGTGTAGAGGTTGTCGATCCTGCGGCCGTCGGAATCGACGTGGCCGTCGGAATCGACGTGGCCGGCGGCCTGGAACCACGGCATCGACGGCCATGCGATGCCGGTCGAGTTGCTGTCCCAGATGCACACGGTGAGATCGGGCGCGGCGTCGCCAGCCGCCAGATGCTCCAGCGCCGGAGTCAACGGCGAGACCAACGCCGAGCCGGCGAACCGCAGACGAACGGTGTGGCGGTCGATCCTGAAGCTGCGCGTGACCGTCGCGTGTGCGGCAGCTTCGGCGCGGCGGAACCGATCTAGGACAGTGTCGAAGAAGGCGACCGGGTCGGGGCGCACGGTGCGAGGCACGTCGCCATCCCGCCCGGGTGGTTCCACATGGGGCATCTATTTCTTGGCGGGCGCGTTCGGCCACCCCTTGTCGCCCACGTCGTGGATCGGATCGAGCAGCAGCAGGTCTTCCATGTCGGTGTACTTGTGGAGGACGGGACGCTCGAAGGGCGGCCGCGCCTCCGCAGCGGCGCTTCCGTTCCCGGCCGCCGCCGCGTCGTCGCCGGCCGACGCATCCGCCGCGACCACCAGACCTTCATCCTGCAACTGCGTGAAGAGCTGCCGCACCCCCGCCTCGATGTCGGCCGCGTCGCCGGCATACTCGGCGGCGATCGCCGCGACGATGCGCGCGACGCCGAGCCCCTGCTCCATGCGCTGCCACACCGCCGCCCCGACCTTGTCGATGCTGTAGTAGCTGCCGGTCTGGAGATTCACGATGACGGCCTCGCCGTCGATGGTCTCGTGAATGACGTTGGGGGCATTGACGCGAAAGTGGGTCATGGGCTGGGGCTACTTCTGGGTCGCTCCGACGAGTCGAGTGTACCGGCCTGGGGCGTGCACGGCGAGACGGAAAGGCAACGAGACCAGCCACCAGAGGAAGAGATGCAGGCGCGAGCACTCGTAGTAGCGCGCGGCCCAGAGCTTGTTGCGGAGCGCACCCTCGGGCGCGTTCAGGAGATCGGCGGGCTCCGCCAGCGATCCTTCGAGCAGCGCGTGCTCGCTGGCGACCGCCCTGGCGAGCGCCGGAAAACGGTCGGCGCACGCGAAGAGATCGAGGAAGAGCGCCAGCACGCTGACGGAGACGCCGAGCAGCCGCTCGGGCCGGCGATGCTCGAGAAACCGCCGCCAGTCGACGCCGTCGTGAAGTGCCAGGAGCATGAAATAGAGGTCGACGAACGTGCGCAGGCGCGCGGCGCCCCGCTCCAGGTCCTTGAAGATCGAGATCAGGCTGAAGACGATCTCGTGCTCGTCGGCGAGAACGAAGAACGTTCGGTCGCGCACCACGAACGTCTGCCGCTCCCGCCAGATCGCGTCGTAATCTATGGAGTGTGCGGCATTGGCGGAGAGCGACCAGTGGAGGTCGACCGCGATATGCGGCGGCTTCACGAAGTCGAGCGCGTGCGTGAACCGCGCCGTCAGCCCGCGCGTCAGCACGACGTTGGACTTCCGCGCGTAGCCGTTCTCGAGCAGCAACTTCTCGACCGACGGCAGATCACGGCGCCGGATCAGGATGTCGAGGTCGGCGAACTGGCGGCGGTTCATCCCGCCGTAGAACCGCAGCGCGTGATACGGCCCCTTCAAAAGGATGAGCTCGTGTCGCCCCTCGAAGATGGAGCACAGCTCGACGAGCCCGTGCACCAGGCGCTCTTGCTCCGCCCAGCGCGTGAAGTACGCCGCTTTCAGCTGATCGAGCCACCAGCGCGGCAACGCGGCGCGCACCGGCGAGCGCGAGAGCTGGGAGAAGACGAAGGGCTGCAGCCCGTGGGCCGCGACCAGCCCCGCGAACCGCGCCTGGCGTTCGGGATCGTTGCCGAGGACTCCAGCGAAGGCGTCGTGGTCGCCTTTGATCAGCTGCGCCAGCAGGGCCACGTCGGCGCGGAAGGGATCGACGGATTCGGAGGGGCTCGGTGCTTCCACGCGCGCCAATCGTGCTGCTTGGCGGCGCGGATTGTCAACGTGGAGCGCCCGGCGATTCTCAAGCTGACGCGACCGACGACGGGATGCACAGCAGCGTCGGCTTCTTGCCGTCGACCTGCCCCGCGCCGAGCTGGCTCGCGACGAAGCGGCCGAGGAAGGGCACCGGCTTCGGCTGCGGCGGGACGATCTTCGTGCCCTTGTCGCCCGGGGCGGCACACGACTCTCACGGAGTCTCATTGACAGACGTCTCGCCCATCGGCTACCGCCGCGACGGATCTGTCAGCACGGGGGGAGACACACATGCAAACCGCAAGCAGAGCTCTGGGCGGGTACGTCGTCGCGATCTGGACCGTGTTCTTCGCTTTGCCGGCGCACGCTGCGACCTGCGGAGACGCGAATCGCAACGGCACCGTCACCGTCACCGACGGCGTGCTCGTACTGCGTGCCGCAGTGCAGCTGCAGGGGCCTTGCCCTCCCGAACGGTGCGACATGAACATCGACGGCGGCATCACCGTCACGGACGGCGTGCTCGCCTTGCGGCTCGCGGCCGGCGTGCCGACGCGGGCCGCGTGCAGCGCGGCCCAAACGGGCAACGTCTTCGGGGCCCTCGGGAAGACAGCGCGTGTCGCCGGGTTGGCCGCGCCTGCGGTACGCACAAGTGGCTTCGGCACCACGACCCCATGCTCGGGAGGCGGCTTCATCGAGGACCCTGGCTTCAACATTCTCACCTACGTCGACTGCCGTCAGGGCGACTTCCAAACCAACGGGACGGCAATTCTCACCTTCGAAGGCAATACCGCGACCGCGGTCTTCAGTACGTCGGAGCTCGTGGTGAGCACGGGCGAGATCGTCGACACCAGCGGAGTGCTGGAATTCACGTTCCGCGACTTCACGCAAATCGACGGCACTCTGTTGATCTCGAGCACGGTCGTCGGCGAGTACAGCGAACGCTACGAGTCCGTCTTGTTCGATGCCCAGGGTGCGGCCGTCTCCGGGACCATCTTCACGAACATACTCGAAGGGCGCGATTTCTTTGCGAACCTCCGTGCGCTCATCACGACCATCTACTCTGCGACCCTCGCGCAAGTTCAGGTGAGTTACGTGGACGGCTTCACCGACTTCTTCACGTTCGCGCCCGGGCTGTGCGAGCCGTGCGGGTCGGGATGCTCGAACGCAAGCCTGTCGTGCGTATCGTGCGTCGATCAGTGCAGCGGCGCCACCGACCGTTGCAGCATCGAATTCGACAACCTGGCATGCGAGGACGGCATCTTCGGGCCGGCCGGATCGTGCGAGCCGTGCACCTCCAACGCCGGCTGCGACGCGAGCAAAGGCTTCGCCTGCTACGCGTGCGAACGGGACTGCACCGGCGACGTCAAGCGGTGCGTGTCGTCGCGGGCGCTCATCGAGTGCGCGGACGGCGTTTTCTGAGCCTGGGACGACGAAAGCGCTAGGACTCGGTACCCTGGAGGAGATTCGGGTCGTGCACATGCACGCGACGAGGCTCGCACGATGCGTCGACGAGAGAAGGCGCGGCGGTTGCGTGGTCACGTGGCGTCCGGATACGAGGGCACCGGATCGACTTTCGGAGGGCGTACGATGACGATGCGACGACGGCTGATGACGACGGTGATGGCGGTGATGATGGCGGCGGTGGCGGCGAGTCCGTCGGCTGCGCGCGAGAATGCCAAGCTGACGCTCAGCGCGACGGGCGTCGAGGCGCGGGCCAAGGGCAAGGCCAGCCTCGCCGTGAAGAGCGCCTCGAGCGGCAGGCTCGACGTGAACGCGCAGCGGCTCGCCGGCGACGCGCCCTACGATCTGATCCTCGACGGCATCAAGGTGCTGACCGTCCACACCGGCCGCGGTGGTCGGTTGAAGGTGCGACTCAGCACGGCACCCCGGCCGGGCCGCGACGCGGTCCTCGGCTGCGATCCGCGCGGCGCGACGATCGAGATTCGCAACGCCGACGGCGCCGACGTCCTGGTTGGGACGATGCCGGGGCCGGCCGCAGGCGGCGATCCGGACGACGTGACGTGCTGTGTTCCCGACGACGACGCGACCGAGTGCGAGGATCGGACGCCCGCGGAGTGCGCGGCCGCCGGCGGTACGGTGTCGACCGCCTCGTCGTGTCTTCCCGACCCGTGCGGCGCGGTGCCGCCGGCCGATCGCGACGTCGTCTGCTGCATCCCCGACGACGAGGACGATGCCGAGTGCGAGGATCGCACCCAGCCCGAGTGCCTCGCCGAAGGCGGCACGATCGTCGAGGCCGTCTCGTGCGCCATCGATCCGTGCGTCGGCACGACCCCGCCGGTCGAGGAACCGACCCCCGTCGATCCGACGGCCACTCCGATCCCAACGTCGACGCCGATCGCCACCGCGACGCCCGTGCGGACGGCGACGCCGATCGCGACCGCCACACCGGTGCCGACGTTCACGCCGCCGCCGGACGCCACGTGTGCGGATCTCTGCTGGTACGGCTTCTGGCAGTGTCTCGACGGGTGCACGCAGACGTACTGCGCCGCCTTCTGTCAGGTCGACCTAGGTCACTGCCTCGACGCCTGTCCCGACTGAGCCGGTCGGGCCTTCGTCACGGCTTCGTCACAGCGCGAAACTTCCTGGCGTCGTTCCGATCGACGTCTGGCTCCGCATAGACGGCTTCCCAGCACGAGCCGTTGTCGGCTTGGACTTGGACGGTGAGCGGTACCGGTAGCGGCAGGGGTGGGAGCGCGAGGCGCGTGTTCCGACCCTTCACCACGACGCGCGACGCACCTTGCAGGCCGGGCGTGAGCTCGATGCGCGTGAGGCCGTCGGCGTTGCCGAAGTGGTTGCGGTAGACGAACCCGCCCTTCCGCGTTGCGCGCCAGCAACTACTCGAGCGCCGGCAGATGTCCGGGCCCGCGAGCGATTGGTGGACGAGGCCGCCGTCACCGTAGGCGCAGAGCGCGTAGACGGTTCCGAACACGGGATTGCCGAACTCGAACGGCAACGTCGTCGTTCCGCCGAGCCAGCGCCAGCTGATCTCGTCGGTACCGCTCGGTCGGTCCTGGACGACGAGTGACGCCTGATGCGGGCGCACCAGCTGATGGCAGCCGAAGCGAGGCACCGCATCGCAGCCCGCCGGCCCCGGCGTCGGCCCCGGGCTCGGCGACGTTCCGGGCGTCGCGAGCGGGACCGCGGTCGGACCGAACGCGATCGGGAGCGTGAGTGCTGCCGGTCCCGGCAGGCCGTACGTGACGTTGATCGCGGCTGCACGTGTCGGCGGCACGCAGAAAACAGATGCGAGCGTCGCATGATCGGTGCCGCAGCTCCCCGTGCGCACGATCGTCGGGCCGAAGCAGGGCCGCGGCGCCGCGATACAGGAGCCCGCGCCGGGGAAGACGTCGTCGCAGTCGGCGGTGCCGGTGTCCGTACGACACTGCCGGAAGTGCTGGTTGTCGCAGATGCCGTCGATCGGACCCTGCTCGCAGAAGCCGCTCTCACCGCAGACCCCGTCCGGCAGGCACGCGCTCGGCTGCACTTGGCCGGGACAATGACAGCTGCCCGCCGGGAAGCCGCCGAAGACGCAATCGACGCTCGCCGTGAGGGCCGTCGCGCCCGTCCCGACAGGGTTCAAGTCGAGATCGAACTCCCCGACGCTCGAGCCCGTCGGCAGACAATCGAGCGACGTCTTCCCGAAGTCTGGCCCGACGGCGTCGAACGCACCCGTCACGCCGCCGACGTCGCATTCCGCCCCCGGTGTCGTGCCGTCGAGACAGGTGCCGCCCTTGACGCCGTCGTTGGCGACCGTGTCGCCGACGCAGGGCGGGCACGGATGGTCGGTGTCCGGGACCAGGAAGACGCGTGCGCTCACGGTCACGTGCGCGCTGCTGCAGCCCGTCGCGCAATCGACGAGGCCGGTCGGCGCCGCCGCGTATGCATTCAGGACGCACACCGAGACGCCGCCGGCGGAGATCGGCAGCGGGGGGCTCGCGGGCGTGCCGACGAGCGCGTCACCCGCGAGGTCGCACGTCGAGCTGCCGGGCGTGCACGTGAGCGGGATGCTCGTCGCCGCCCCGCTCGGCAGCGGCGTGTCGTGCGCGATGCCGGTCCACCCGA
>JANNPN010000282.1:0-18990 GCA_031400185.1 Polyangiaceae bacterium | reverse complement strand
GCCGTTCGAACGGACGGCGTCGAGGTCGATCGCTTGCAGCGCGGAGCGGCTCCAACACTTGTAGCCGCCCGTGGCATCGCGAACCGGGAGCCCCGTCAGACGGCGGGCGTAGCTGTTGCCGAAGTAGCTGATGAGCAGCCGCTCGATCGGCCAATTCACGACCGTGATGCCGTTGATGTAGCGCGAGCCGAGCACCAGGTCGGCGTCGTGCATGATGCCGAAGAAGTCCGGCAGTACCGTCGGCGGGTGCGAGAAGTCGGCGTCCATCTGGATGATGAAGTCGGCGCCCATCTCGAGAGCGCGCTTGAACCCCGACTTGTAGGCCGGCCCGAGCCCCTGACGCTCGGTGCGCGTGTACAGGTGCACGCGCGGCTCGGTCTTCCGCATCTCCTCGACGACGGCGCCGGTACCATCCGGCGAGCTGTCGTCCACGACCAGGACCTCGATCTCGGGGTCCTGGCTGAGGATCACGGGAACGATCAGCGGGATGTTCTCGCGCTCGTTGTACGTCGGGATGACGACGATCTTGCGTGGCATGAGGGGGTGTGTGCTCCGCTGGTCAGCGCAGGCCGAGCGCCTCGAACGGCGGCTCGCGGTCGCGCAACCCGTCGAGCCAGCCGCGGATCTTGAGGAGGACGCCGCCGGCCTCGCCGGTCACGAGGCGCCGCAGGAAGACGAAGGGCGTGGTGACGATGATGCTCGCCGCGAGCATCGCCTTCTGCGCCAGGGTCCCGTGCTTGCGGGCGAACAGGATGGTGCTGCGCGCGCTCAGGTACTTCCGCGGGCTCGTGTACACGGGACCGCCGAGCGTCTGGTTGCCGCGGTGGCGGACCACCGCGCCGGGAGCGTAGCGAATGCGCCAGCCGCGCTCGCGCGCGGTCGTGCACCAGTCGACGTCCTCGTGGTACGCGAAAAAGTGCTCGTCGAAGGGACCGATCTCGGCGAGCGCGGCGCACGAGAGCAGGAGGCTGCAGCCCGGCACCCACTCGACGTCGCGCGGGGTGTCGTAGCGGCCGTCGTCGGGCTCACCCCAGCCCGCGAGCCCGATCAGGCTCTGGCGCCAGGTGACGCGACCGTAGGCCATCCAGAGCCGCGACGGGTCGTCGTGACAGAGCACCTTCGCCCCGACCGCCGCCACCTGCGGCGCCGCCTCGGCCACGGCGGCACGGAGGAACCCCGGGGCGACGACGGCGTCGTTGTTGAGCACACACGCGAATGCGTACCCCTCCGCCATCGCGGCGCGCAGCCCGACGTTGTTTCCTCCTGCATATCCAAGGTTCATCGGCAGCTCTATACAGCGCGTCTCCGGAAAACGTTCGCGCACGGCCGGCGCGGCCGACACGCGCGATCCATTGTCGATCACGAGCGTATCGAACGTCGGGTAATCGAGGTCCGCGATGCTGGCGAGACAGGCGAGCGTGTCATCCGTCCCGTTCCAGTTCAGCACGATGACCAAGACCCGCGGCGAGGGACTGACGATCGCCATGCACGGCGCCCGTTATCCATGGCGGGTGGGCAGGTTTGCAAGAGGCAGTTTTCACGCAGGCCAATTGCCCGCGAAAAGGGCAAGTGACAGAAATTCGACTCGGCAACGCTGCGGAACCTCCCCGCGCGAGCTCTTTTGACTCCGGAATCTACGGGCTGATGAGCGACGTGCGGATCATGGCGCCGCGGTAAGTCGCGAGCGGTGTGGTTCATATGAGCGTGTTGCTTTCGCCACCCCCGGCGGCTACCGGAACGCTGGCCGATGCGCCTCCGTACCTCCGTACTCGTCGTGCTCGCATTCACCGCGGGCGCGTTCCTGTTCTGGAGGTACCGCATCATCGAGCCGGCGACGGTCCTCGTCGTCGCGCCGTCCACCTCGGCGAACACCGGCAACGGCGACGCCTACGTTCAGGTGTATCCGATGGCGGCGGCCGCGGCGCGCGCGATCCGGTCCGGCGCCATCCCGCTCTGGAACCCCTTTCAGCAGGCGGGGCATCCGTTCCTCGCGACCGGCCTCTACGGCGTCCTCTATCCTTTCAACTTTCCGTACCTGATCCTGCCGACGGCCGTTGCCATCGAGGCCGTCGTCCTGATCCATCTGATCGCCGCGGGCGTGTTCATGTTCGTCTTTGCCCGCCGCTTCGTCGGGAGCCTCGGCGCGGTGACGGCCGGTATCGCGTTCATGTGCTCGGGATTCATCGCCGCGGAGGCGGCGTGGTTTCCTCCCGCCGTGGCCTCCGCGGCATGGCTACCGCTCGGCTTTGCCGCCATCGAGGGTATTCTCCAAACGCGCCGGGCGATCTGGATCGTGCCGCTCGCGCTGGCCGTCGCGATGCCGCTCTTCGCCGGTTGGATCCAGACGTGGGTGTATTCGGTATACGCGGTCGCGGCGTACGCGACCGTGAGAGTTGGCGCCGAATTCCTCAACCACACCCCCGACACCTGGCGGCGCGCGTCCCTTCTCGCTGCTGGCTTTGCACTGGGCATCGCCCTCACCGCGGTGCAAGCGCTGCCGGCGTTCGAGCTCGCCGGCCTCGGCCCACGCCGGCCCGGCGGCTTGACGATCGCGCAAGTGCTCATCCTCGGCGTGACGGCACCGACCCGCCTCTTCGCGGAGATCGCCGACGCGTCGCCTGCTCACCCGCGGTTCGCGTACGCGGGTGCGTTGCTGTTTCTGCTCGCGCCCCTCGCCCTCGCCAGTCGCGACCGACTGCGGCCGATGTTTTTCTGGAGCCTCGCCGTCCTCGCGCTGCTGATAGCGCTCACGGTGTTCACACCGGTCCTTGCAGCGTTCCGGATGCTTCCCGCAGCCGGTTTGTTCCGGAAGCCGCAACGCATCCTCCTCCTCCATGCATTCGCCGCCGCCGTGCTGTCGGGCGTCGGGGTCGACGTACTTGCGCGCACCACGGCGGCGTCACGGAAGGCTCGACTCGTCGCCCTCGGCGCAGGAACGGCATCGGCAATGGCCGTGCTGCTGGCGCCGGTCCCGCCGCGCACGCGCGTCATCCTCGTCGTTGGTGCGGTGCTCGCTTGGATGGCGACCCTCGCGCGGACGGCAGCCACCCGGAGGTTGGTCGTGGGAGGGCTCGTGGCGTTGCTGGCCGCCGATCTCGCGCTCGCCACCCGCGTCGTCTCCTTGCATCCGTACCAGGGGGTCGGCGTGCTCGATGAGGCTGCAGAGCTTTTCGACTGGGTCGCAGCGCGGCAGGGGCTCGAGCGGACGTACATTCACGAGCCGAGCACACTCCACTACGCGCTCATGGCGA
This sequence comes from Polyangiaceae bacterium, assembly GCA_031400185.1. GTDB lineage: Bacteria > Desulfobacterota > Binatia > UTPRO1 > UTPRO1 > UTPRO1. The sequence continues at coordinate 15,739 of JANNPN010000282.1, read as the reverse complement.
AGCACGGTACGCTCCGCAGCATCTATACGGTGACCGACTACGAGCCGCTGTCGCTCAGCAGGACCGAGCAATTTTTCGGGCCTCTCCAACGTCGCCACCGAGACCCGCCGGCGCTCTTGACGTTCACCGGCGGTCTCGACTTCGATCCCGCGAGCCCGCACGCGCCGCTCTTCGAGCTCCTCAGTACGCGCTTCATCCTGAGCAACGCGCTCGCCCTACCGTTTCGCGCCGCGCTCGCACGCCATGCACCCGGCTGGCAGCAGGTGCGGACGTCCGCCGACGGTAAGTTCGTGCTGTACGAGAACAGCGCCGTGCTCCCGCGCGCCTACGTCGCGCACCGCGCGACGACGGTCGCCGACGGCGAGGCCGCTCTCGCCGCATTGATGCAGCCGCAGTTCGATCGCTGGCGAACGGTGGTGATCGAGGCGGGCAGCGGCGACGCGCTCGCAAGCGACGACCGGATCACACCGGCGCGCATCACGTCGTACGAGCCGTCGACGGTGCGCATCGAAACCGACACTGCTGCTGCTGGGTATCTGGTGCTGACCGACACCTTCTATCCGGGATGGACGGCGCGTGTGAACGGTGTGCCCGCACCGATCAGGCCAGCAAACGCGCGGTTTCGAGCGGTGCGCGTCGCCGCCGGCCGGCACACGGTCGAATTTCGCTACCAGCCTGCCTCATTTGCCATCGGTGCCACCGTCAGCCTGGCGGCGCTCCTCTCGCTCGGCGTCGTCGCGTGGGTCGGACGGAAGTCCCATTGACCGTCCAAACTGCGCCGTGAGAGAAATCGGGGGCCGCAGGCGGCGCCGACGAGACGTGTCTGACGCGCGTTGGAACCTCATGTTGATGCCGCGTGCTTTCGGACCTCAGGTTGTCATCGGCCTTCTCGGCGTGGTCGCAGCGCTGCTGACGTTCAACGCGTGCGACCGCGCGCCATCACCGCCGGACACCGCCCACCGCTCTCTCCTCGCAACGTTCGTCGCGTCGCAGCACGAGCGCACGGAGCGATGCACGGTCGGGGACGATTCACGCGAAAGCTTGGTCCTGGCGCCGGACCAGGAGATGGCACTCACCGTAAGCGTACCGGCAGCCGCTCGATTGCGTTACGCACTCGCGGCCGCCGACGGCACGCCCGGAGGGATGCTGCAGCTCCGCGTCGACGACGACGTCCTTGGGGAGCCGGCGCCGACCACGCCCGATCGCTGGACCGCGTACGAGGTCGACCTCAGCCGTTTTGCGGGGCACACGATCGTTCTCCGCGCCAAGGCGACGAGCGGCGGCGCGTGCTGGGCCCATCCCGTCGTTGCTGCGCGCGGATACGCGGGGCCGCTCGTCGTCGTCGTCCTGCTCGATACCGTCCGCGCCGACCGCCTCGCCGTCTACGGTCACACGCGGCCGAACACCCCGAACCTCGACGCGCTCGCCACGGATGGGATCGTGTTCGACGACGCGACGAGCGATGCCTCATGGACCCGTGCGTCGGTTGCGACGCTTTTCACGGGGCAGAGCGCGCTGACCCACGGCGTGCTTTCGCGCGACGCGCATCTCGAGCCGCGCTGGCCGACGCTGGCGGAGCGCCTGCGCGCCGGCGGGTTCACGACGATCGCATTCAGCACGAACCCGAATGTCTTGCCGTTCTGGGGCTTCGCGCGGGGTTTCGACCGTTTCGTCGACGTCGGCGCGGAGTCGTGGATCCACAACTCGGACGCCGCCGTCGTCGTCGACGCCGCGCTGGCGACGATCGACGCGTCTGGCACCGAGCCGATGCTGCTCTATCTGCACCTGAACGACGCGCACGCTCCGTACGACCCGCCGCCGTTCGAGGCGACGGCGTTGCTGGGCCACTACGACCCGGCGAGCCCCGGGAGGGTGCTGACACCGAGGGCCAGCGCCGCCGAGGTTCAGGGGGCGCTCGACCGCTACGATGCGGAGATCGCCTATCTCGACGCGCAACTCGGGCGCTTCTTCACGGACGTGCGCCGGCGCGGGCGCTACGACGAAGCAATGATCGTCGTCGTTGGCGATCATGGCGAGGAGTTTCTCGAGCACGGCGGCGTCTATCACGGTCACACGCTGTTTCGTGAGGTGCTCGACATCCCGCTGCTCATCAAGCTTCCCGGGAACCGCGGCGCGGGAACGCGCGTCGCGACGGGCGCGACGATGCAGGACGTCCTGCCGACGGTCCTTGCGGCGATCGACCTTCCGCGAGACGCGCTCTCCGGCCGGATGTTGGTGACGAAAGCCGGGCAACCGGTCGAGGGCTCGTCGTTCCCCCGCTTCGCCGTCACCGACATGGATCACGTCACCGCCTACGGCGTCGAGAACGACGCATTCACCCTGATCATGCAGACACGGCCGAAGCCCGGGACATGGGTCTTCGATCGCCGCTCCGATCCCCATCAGCGCACCAACGTCGCGGCGACGACCGCGCCACAGATCGTGACCCCGCTCCACCAGCTGCTCGACGAGAGACTCTTGGCCGCGCGCGCCGGTTGGCATGTGCGGGCGTGCGGCGGCACCGGCCCTTCGGTGGCGACCATTCGCCTCGCCAGCAGTACCCCGCTCGCCCGGATGGAACGCATCGATCTCGAGCAGGACGATGCGGTGGCGGTGGCTTCGGAAAGCGCGCTCACCTGGACGTCGTCGCTGCCGCAGCAAACCCGCATCGAAGAGCGCTTCGGCAAGCTCCTACCCGTCACGAAGCCTGACCGTGACGAGCTGGTCTTCGGCAATGCGGGCCCGCTCACGGTTGGCTACGAGGGTGGTGCGACGATCTTCGTCGGCGGCAGCGCGCGCCCCGTTCCCGGCGGAACCGCCACGATCAGCGTCACCGACGCCCATGCACCCGCGGTCTTCGCTCCGAGCTGCCCGCCGGAGCCGTCACTTCTCGTGTGGCACATGGGATCGCCCTCGGCGGCGCCGGCGGCGGATCCGGATCTCGAGCGTCGCCTGCGCGCCATCGGCTATTTGCAATAGCGACACCGGGCTCGCGCACGATGCCGGCGCGGCGAGCAAGACGTTTCGCGACTGGCAGCGCGATCGTTCTCTGCTACAAACTGCGCAACACCCTATGGACGACCCGCAGCGCGGTGACAAAGCAGATGGCGCGACGACTCTCATGCCCTATTGGGATCGGGTCGCGAGCCGCTATGCCGCGGACGACCCGCTCGCGGCCGTCTGCTATCCCGCCGCGCCGCGCTGGTTCAACCGTTTCTACGCCTATTTCCAGCATCGCTCGGTAACGCGCATGCTCGGCGGCGAATCGTTCGCAGGGGTGCGCGCGCTCGACGTCGGCTGCGGGAGCGGACGCTGGAGCCGCTGGCTGCGCGATCGCGGCGCGCAGGTAACCGGGATCGACCCGACGGCGGCGATGCTCGAGACCGCCGAGCGGCTGTCGCCTGGCGTCGAGTTCCGCCGCATGTCGGCGACCGACATCGACCTCCCGGACGAGAGCGTGGACTTCGTGCTGTCGGTGACCGTGATCCAGCACCTGCAGCCGGAGGAGCAAGTCAAGGCCGCGGCGTCGATGTGCCGGGTGCTGAAGCCGGGTGGCCGCCTCTTCCTGCTCGATCTCATCGACCACAACGACCCCGGCCGGCTCGTCTTTCCGCGCCGACCGGAGAGCTGGATCAACCTCTACCAAGCGCACGGCGTGAAACTGGTCCGCTGGGAAGGCCAGGAGTACGTCCCGCTGATCCGCATGCTGACGGCGCTCCTGCCCTCGCAGCGCAACAAGGGCAACGCGGTCACGGCCCCATCGGTGATCGAGGACATCGGCGCGAAGCGCTACATCTTCCTCGCCACCTGGCCGGTGATCCAACTCTCGTACCCGCTCGAGCTCCTCTGCGAGAAGGTGATGCCAGCGGGATGGGGACGCCACGCCTGCTTCCTCTTCGAGAAGCCGGTGAAGCGCCCGGCGCGGACCGCGCGCTCGTCACCTGCCGAGCCCGGGGCATGAACGAGCGACGGGCGCTCACGCTCGTACCGCTGCTGTTCGGCGTCTGGTTCTTCGGCGTCCTGGCTCCCTACGGGATCCAGGTCGGCGAGGACGGCGACATGCTGTACCAGGCCTACGCGACCTGGCACGGGCAGCTGCCCTACGTCGACTTCTCGACCGGCTACACGCCCCTCTATTTCTACTGGCATGCGCTGCTCTTCTGGATCTTCGGCGTCGACGCCCTCGTGATCCGCGCGAGCACGGCGGTCGCGAACACGGTGTCGCTCGTGCTCATGTACCGCCTCGCCGCCGAGCTCGTGTCACCGCGGCTCGCGCTGCTGGCGCCGCTCGTCTTCCTCGCCGGGCTGCAGGTGTTCCCCGGCGAGTTCTGCGCGTTCAACATCCCCTACCCCGCTTGGTACAACGTGACGCTCTGGCTCGGGAGCCTGACGGCCCTCGTCGCCTACGTGCGCCAGTCGCGCAGCGTGTTCCTGATCGTCGCCGGCCTCCTCGCCGGGATCAGCTTCTCGATGAAGCCGAACACCGGCCTCTTCAACGTCGCCGCGCTCGGCCTCTTCCTCGTGTGGTGGCAACCGCCGGCGCGGCGCGACGGCGGGCTCGCACGCTTCTCGTGGTGGCTGCTGGCGCTCGGGACCTATGCCTTCGTCCTGGTCGTGTTCCGGGCCCAACTCTTCAATCGCGCCTTCGTGCTCTTCCCGCTGCCGGTCGTCCTGATCGTCGTCCTCTTGCTCGTGAACGCGCGCCAGCGCTGCCGCGACGGCTCGGGCTTCCTCGGCGCGGCCCTCGCGCTCGGGTTCGGCGTCGCGGTGCCGATCCTGCCGTGGGCCCTCTACTTCCTCGCCTCCCTCGGCGTCGACGGCTTCCTCCGCGACGTGCTGCTGATCGGCACCTCGTACGAGCGCTTCTTCTTCATTGCGTTCCGCCCGGTCGGGACGATCTGGGACGTGGCGCTCCTGGCCGCGGGCGGCGCCCTGCTGCTCCTTCCCGTGGCCGTCCAGCGTCGGCTCCTGCCGGCGTGGGTGCCGCTCGCCGCGGCGATCGTCGGCGGCACCGTCGTCGTCGGGTATTTCGCGCTCTTCGCACCGATGCGGAGCGGGTTCGTGAGCGCCGTCACGACGCGCATCCAAGACCTGTCCTTCTTCGCACTGCAGATGGTGAACTGGTGGGGCGTGTGGCTCGCCGCCCGCACGTCGGCTCGCGTGGACGATCCTCGCCGGTCGGTCGCGATCGCGGCGCTGGTTGCGCTCATCATCTCGGCCCCCGCCTTCACCCTCGGCATGTACCCGCGGTCGGACTTCGCGCACCTGATCGTCGTGGCGCCGGTCTCGATCGTGCTCGGCGTCGTCCTGCTCGGACGGATCGGCGAGCGCTGGCGCGCGATGGCGGAGGTCGCGCCGTACTGGCGCGCGCTCGGCCCGCCGCTCATCGCGGCGCCGATCGCGGCGATCGCGATCGTCATGGCCGTCCCGAGCGTGCGGCTTGCGAGCGACATGACCGCACGGGCGCTCGGGTGGCGCGGGCCCGACGCCTTCGCGTACCTCGACCTGCCGCACGCGTCGCTCGTCCGCGAGGCCGGCGCGGGTACGCAGCTCACCGTGCTCCGCGAGACGGCGACCTATCTCGCCGAGCACAGCGAGGCGCGCGAGTACGTCTTCCCCTTTCCCAACCTGAGCCTGCTCTGCTTCCTCGCCGGCCGCCTGAACCCGACGTCGAAGGGCTATTTCATCGCCGGCTATCCCGACCACGAGACCGAGGCCGGGATCGTGCGCGCCCTCGAGACCCGCCCGCCGCGGCTGATCGTCGCGCTGCGCGATCACGAGCTCTTCGTCACCACCGCCTCCATGTACTACTTCCTCGTGCGCGCGGCGGTGCGGGACGACTTCGCGCCCGCGGCGCAGATCGGTCCGTACGTCGTTCTGACGCGGCGCGAGGGTGCGCCGCCGCCGTTCGACGACCCGCTCGCGGCGCCGGCGGACCCCGAAGGCTGGCCAGGGCTCGACGACCCGGATCCGGAGGTGCAGCTCGCGACCGCGCGCGCGATCCACGCGAGCCGGGATCCGCGCGGCGCCGTCGCGCTGGCGGCGCGGGCCGCGCGCGGCGACTCGCCGTACGGCTACACGTTCGTGCAGATGGCCGCCGAGTTCGCCGACGAGCGCACCGTGCCCGAGCTCGTGCGAATCATCGTCGCCGCCGCCGACGACGACGGGCGGAATCCTCAAGCGGCGCCGATGGGCGAGATCGCGACTCTCGCCGTCTACTACGCGCTCAATAAGGCGCTCCTCGCCGACTATTGGTTCGTGCCGCCGCCGGCGGATCGGCGGCGGACGGTTGCGACCGCGCAGCTCGAGCCGGCGATCATGAACACGTGGCTTCGCGACCGCGACACCAATCCGCACATGCGCATCGTCGCGGCGTGGGCGGCCGCCTGGCGCGGCGACGAGGCAGCCGTACCGCACCTCCTCGTCATGCTCGGCTCGAACAACCTCGAGCTCGCGAAGTTCGCGGCGTACGCGCTCATGCGGCTCGGCCACGTCGACGCGACGATCGACTCGCTGATCGCGCTTTTGCACTGGGACGACCTTGTGATGCCGAGCCTCCTCCTCGACCTCTATCGCCACGACCCCGAGCGCGTCCGCCCCGCGCTCGCGCGCGGCCTCAGGCAGGGCACGCTGCAGGAGCGGGTGGCGCTCACGTGGGTGGCGGCGGCGAGCCGCGATCGCCAGCTCCTGCCCGTCTTGGCCGAGGTGCGCACCACAGACGTCGACGAGGGCCTCAAACGGATCACGGAGGCGGCGATCGCGGTGCTCGACGGAGACCGGCGCCGAGCGGAAACGTCATGAGACGTATCGCCGGATTCGGACTCGCCGTCATCGGCCTCGGCGCGCTGGCAGCGGTGTGGGTGCTGTGGCCGCGCCCCCAGAACGTGGTCCTCATCACCATCGACACCATGCGGCCAGACCGAATCTCGGCGTACGGCTATCGGAAGCACGAGACGCCGAACCTCGACCGCCTCGCCAGGGAAGGCACGCTCTTCGAGAACGCGTTTTGCGACGTTACCTGGACCACGCCCTCCATGGCCTCGGTTATGACCGGGCTCTATGCCACTAGGCACGGCCTGCGATCGAGCTTTCAGAAACTCGACGCCGGGGCGTTGACGCTTGCCGAGATTCTGCGCGCAGAGGGCAGGCAGACGGCGGCCATCATCGCGTCGTACCCGCTCCACTCCGTCTTCGGTCTGAACCAAGGCTTCGATCTCTACGACGAGCAATTCTCCGCACCGCTGATGCTCGACGCATCGATCGAGTTCGGCCCGCCGCCACCCGTCGCTCCACCCGCGGCTCCCCCGAGCGACGATACGGAAGCAATGGGGTGGTTCTTGATGAACAAGGCCCAGGGCGACGCGTACCGTTCCGACGCGGAGGTCAGCGATCGAGCGATCACGTGGCTCCGCACGGAACGCCGCGGCCCATTCTTCTTGTGGATCCATTACTTCGGACCACATGAAAAACCGACGGGCCTGACCGGCCTTGCCAATATCGCCAAGGAACAGGAGATCCAGGTCGCTGCGTACGATCCCGACGTAGCGATCGTCGACGCGGAGATTGGCCGCGTTCTCGCCACGCTCGACGCGCTCGGACTCGCGGATGATAGCGTACTGATCGTGCACGCGGACCACGGCCAAAGTCTGACCGAACACGGCTATTTCGGTCACGGACGAAACGTCTTCGATCCGACGGCACGAATTCCCCTATTGGTGCGTGCTCCCGATCGCGTCCCGCCCGGACGGAGAGATCCGCTGATAGCGCGCAACGTCGACATTCTGCCGACAATTCTTGCGCTCTTGCAGGTGCAGAATCCTCCACGCGTCGACGGCATCGACCTCTTTGCGCCTCGGCCCCAAGGCGAGCCGTCAACCTACATCGAGACCTACCTTTCGGCGACGTGGCTCTTCTCGGAGATGGTCGACCCGCAGCGGCGAGTTGGATTTCGCCGTCTCGCGCTCAGAACCGCGCAATGGAAGTTCGTCATCAACGATCCGATCCCGTTCATGGACCGACCGGCGGAACCGCTCGACGAGCAGATACGTCGCCGCAACTACCAGGTGGCTCTCTACGATCTGACCGCGGATCCGGCGGAGACACGGAATCGTCTCGGCGACCACCCCGCCCTCGGGGAGCAGTTCCGGCAACAAATCTTCGATCTGCAAACGGTCGGCGCGACGAAAAGCGAACCGATCGAGCTCGACGAGGCGACGCGCGACAAGTTGAAAGCCCTCGGCTACCTCGACTGACCGGGTGACGGTCGGTGACGTCGTCGGCTCGGCGGGATCGAGAGAAGCTTCGCCGTCCGCGCGACGCTCGTCTCCGGCGAAACGACGGCCGCGAACGCCGATCACTCAGAAGACTTCGCTGGGTGACGCGCGTGACCGGCGTGCCGATACCACCTCGTAGCCGAGAATCGCTACGATGCCCACGAGCGCGAGCAGGCTGATCGCCGCGCCCAGCCGGAAGCTGGTGGGGGTGTACCGGAAGACCACTCGATGATGGCCCGGGTCAATGGGAACGGCGCGAAAGAGATAGTTGGCCTGGTAGATCGTCGCCGGCTCGCCGTCGACCGTCGCGTACCATCCCGGATAGAACGTATCGGTAAGCACGAGGTAGCCCGGCCGCTCGGCGTCCGCCTCGATGATGACCTCGGTCGGGTCGTAGTGTACGATCCGTGCCGGAGTGATCGGTTGGGGTGCTTGGGTGTCGCCGACGAGCGAGGGCGCGTAGCCTTCGAGCACGACCGACTCCCACGGGTCGAAGCCGCGAGCACCGACGGCGGCCAGTGCCTCCGGCTCCCCGACCACGTGAGTGGCCACATGCGCGACGTAGGTCCGTGGTAGCACGCGGGCGTTCTCGACGATCACATGACGGCTTCTGCGCCCGATCCGGGGCAGAGCCCGCCACTTTCCCGTTGTCAACCAGCCGGCGCCGAACCGCATCTCGAGTCGAGACGTGATGAGATAGCGGACGCTGAGCAGATCGATGCGGGAGAACTCCGCGGTCGTCGGCTTCGCGTTCACCTTGCCGGTGAAGGTCACATAGCTGGGATGGTGGTCTGACGGCGCCTCGAGCAGCTCGTAGAAGCGCTGGTAGCGCCAGAGGCTCAGCGGCTCGTAGTCGGTGATGGAATACACGCCGGCGAGCGTCCCGTGCTTGCTCATCATGGCCGGGAAATCGAACGCCGTATTGATGAAGGTGCGATCGAATTTCTGATTGGCCTTGATGTAGTCGAAAATCGCCTTCTCGCGCGTGAAGACGGACGGATCGTGATACGGGTGCTGGATCCGATTTTTCTCGGCGTAGAACAGATCGAAGGCGACGATAGCCACGAGCGCCACGACCGCCGCACGCCGGAGTGGCGCGATCACGATGGCGACGGCCGTCAGGATGAGCCCGGCCGCGAGATAGGCGCGGCTCAGACGAGGCAGGGAAACCCCGAGCAATAGTGCGAGCGCAGCGCCGGCAACCACCGCTACCATCAGGGTTCGCCGCCGTGACGAGGCGCCCTCGCGCGCGGCGGCAAGCGCGTCCATTCCGATGCCGCTCAAGATCGCCACCGCGAAGGCATAGACGTAGAGAATGCGCTGCGGCGCCCGGAACCACGCCATGCCCGGCAGCATGCGGTAGTAGTCGAAGAACGGCGCATTCGGGCCGAGCGCAACGCCGGCGCTGGCGAGACCAAGCAGCCAGAAGACCACGACGGGCGCACGCGACCCGACCCTGAAGAGCGACAGCAGCACCGGGAACATCGTCGCGATCCCCATGTAGCTGAGGTGGCGGCCCGCCGGATGCGAATTCCGCGCCTGGTCGAGAAACCAGCTCGGCGCCGGCGGGGCCATGGCACGCGCCTGCTCCAAGGAGAGACCACCCGCTCTTCGGGGTCCATGCGATTGCAGCTCGAGCCCGGGCAGCAGCTGGGCTCCGGCGAGCGCCATGCCCAGGACTACGCCGGCGGTCATCAAGACTGCGACCCGCAACGCGCGTCGACGATCCCGGCGAAGCAGATCGAGCAGACGCACGCTACCGAAGAGCGCGATGACGTACATGGTGTACATCCACGTCTGCGGCCAGCCGGCGAGGAACGAGAGGGCCACCGCGATCGCCAAGACTGCCGACCAAAGCGGGCGCGGATCCCGTCGCAGGCGCTCGACGGCAAGCAACCCGAGCGCCAGCCAGGGTGATGCGCAGACGGCGGGCGGAAACCAGAAAAGCTCGCCGACCACGAAGCCGGACCACATGAAGGTTATGCCCGCCGTGACCGCGCCGACGCGCGAGAGCAGAAGCACGCGCGCGAAGGCGTACATGAGCACGCCCGAGGCGGCCAAATGCATCACCATCGTGGCTTCCATCGCGATCTCGGCGGGCAGGAGCAGGTAGGGAAAGTTGAGCGGGTACAGGATCCCGTAGATGCCCGTGGCGAGAAACGGGTGTCCGCCGAACTGATACGGGTTCCAGAGCGGCAACCGTCCCTCGCGAATCCACTCCGCCGCGCGCTCGGCCATCGGATAGATCTGCAGATAGAAGTCGGCGGCCGGGATGCCGCCCTGGTACGGCTCGACGGCCGACGCGATGATCCGCCAGTACCAAAGCGCCACCGCGCCTGCGGCAAGGAGCGCTGCGAGCGCGACCTCGATCGATGCGACCCGAATCCTCATCGGTCTGTGCACCGATCCGCTCTGACGGGCCACATTTCGAGGTGGCGAGTCTTACCCCGTCCCTGCACCCCCGACAACGCGAAACCACGCTTGCCAACCAGACTGGATCGGTGTGAAGACAGCTCCTCAACATGACCACACCGCCCATCGCGGCCCGCCCGCGTCGACCCATCTGGATGCGCCTGATCTTCAGCGCCGTCACCATGATGCTTCTTCTGGGCTCGCTGGAGATGCTGGTGCGTTGGACCAATGCCGATCGCGCGCTCTTCCCCGCGGCCTTCGAGGATCCCTACGAGACGGCGAATCAAGGCTGGTGGCGGCTGATGACCTACGACCCCGTTCTCTACTGGCGGGGGCGACCGTTCGGGCGGCTACCGGGGACGAACGAGTTCCTCAACGAGCGCGGCTTCCGCGGCAGCGATTTTCGCGACGCCAAGCCGCCCGGCATAGCGCGAGTCGTCTGCATGGGTGATTCCGCGACGTTCGGGCTGGTGAACCACGGCGGATTCCGCATCACGTATACGCCGACCTACAGCAGCGAATTGCAGGACGTGCTCAACACCGACATCCACCAGAAAGTGCAAGTCATCAACGCCGGCATCATCGGGTACTCGACGTCGGAGGGGCTCCGGCTCCTCAAGCACGAGGTCCGCCATTGGGGTCCCGACCTCATCACCATTCGCTACGGCGTGAACGACCATCTGCGGAAGTCGAACGACTACCGGCCGGATTTCGAATCGCACAACCCGATCGTCCGCTGGGGGACGGACCAGCTCCTCGATCTCCGCACCTACCAACTGCTGACGCGGATCAAGAACAGCCAGCAAACGAATACCGTTGCCGCGGCCGCGCCTGTGGGTGCGGCAACTACCCCCGGCCTCGCCGCAAAGCCCAAGCAGCCGGCCGCGCCGGTCACCAAGTTCGAGGTTCGGGTGCCGCTTCCGAACTTCGAGTACAACCTGCGCCGCCTAGTGACCGTCGGCCGCGCCGCCGGCGCCCAGGTTGTCCTGATCACAGCACCGCTCGCCCCGCCCTTCCCGGAAATCATATCGGACAAGGTCACGCTCGCCGCGCTCGGATACCCCACGTACGACGCCTTGCTCGCGGAGCATCGACGCTACGAAGACGTCGTGCGCAAGGTCGCCGTGGACCTCGATGCGCCCCTCGTGGACGGCAGCCGCGACCTCGTGGCGCGCGGATTGGAGCAGTTCTTCACGCACCACGACATCGGACATCCGAATGGCGACGGGCACATCGCCATCGCGCAAGGTATCGCCGCGCTCATCAAGTCCAAGCACCTCCTGCCGTAAGCGTGGCCACGACCATGCCGCGTGTCTTCCGTGCCGCCGCCGGGGCGGCCACCGCGCCGCGGCGCCGTGCGGTCGGCGTTCCCGGAGCGAGCGCGCCGCGCGAGCCCCAACCGCTCCCTTTCAGTGTCACCGGCAGCGGCTTCGCGCCCGTGCATGCGCATTCGTCGGAAACCACGACGCGGCGGTCGTCGTCGTGGTCAGCTGTGGTGAAGCGGTACAAGCGCGAACCTCCGAGCTTGCGCGATATGCCACCCCTCCAGCGCGGACAGATCCGGCTCAAGGGAGCGCTAGACCAGGACCTTCTGCGCGGTGTCCACGAGATCCTCCCTGCTGACAGCGGCAGACGGCATCTCGGGAATCGTCCCGTCCGCCTCCGGTGCACCGCCGGGATGCGGGCCGACGTTCGCGAGCCAACGCCGTGGGTGATTGAGCCCAGCGACGGAACTGCGGGCCAGGGAGAGATGCGCACCCGGTTGGGCGTCGGGATGTCGGCGATCGAATAGGCGGGCGAGACATCACCGCCTGGTGTCGAGCACCTCGAAGACGCGGCGCGCCCGCGTTGATGGAGGTCGGTCACATCCTGGCGACTAAAACCTTGACGCTGCGCTAGGACTTGGCCTAGAAGTCCGCCCTGCCGCATGCGAAGCCGAGCGCCACTCTGTCACGTACCATGAACGTCGCGCTCCCCGCTGCATGATCCCCGCCGACAGCGTCCTCGCCTAAGGGCCCGATGACAAAGCGACCGCTCTATTTCGAAATCTTCCTCGTCGCCTTTGGCGTCATCCTGCTCGAGATCAGCTACACCCGCATTTTCTCGTTCAAGCTCTTCTACTACTTCACCTATCTAATCGTCGGGATCGCGCTTCTCGGCATGGGCTCGGGTGGTGTGTTCACCGCGATCTCACCGCGCATCCGGAAGGCTGGGATCGAACGAATCATTTCGAGTGCCTCCGTGCTCGCAGGCCTCACCGTCTTCCTCGGCTATTTCGCGATCGCCCTGATCCAACTGAACTCGACGGGGCTACCGAACGTTCTCTTCGAGGACGTCAAGCTGCTCGCTATTACGGTGGCGTTGTTCACGCCGTTCCTCCTCGCGGGCATCGTGATCGCAAGCGTGTTTGCGGAGGACTCCGGTCGCATTCATCGACTGTATTTCGCGGATCTCCTGGGAGCGGGCATCGCGTGCGCCCTGATCGTGCCGCTGATCGGCGCGCTGACGCCGCCGGCGTGTGTCTTCCTGAGTGGTCTCGTCTTCATCGTCGCAGGGTTACCCCTGTCGTTCCGTCACCAGCGCGGCAACCTGGTGCTCGCCGTGCCGGTCGCGCTCGCGCTCATGGTCGGGGTCGTCAAACCGGAATGGTTGCCCGAGCCGATCACCGACGAGCTCAAGACGATGAGCCCACAGCGCGGCGAGAAGAATCAGTACTACTTCAAGTCGTGGAGCCCGGTCTTCCGGGTCGACGTCATGCAGTCCGCCGATCCCACCGTCCGGATCATCAATCACGACGGCATGATCGGATCGACGCTACAGGGCTTCGACGGCAACCTCGCGAGCGTCGCGACGAAGTTCGAGGACAACAGCCGCGCGTTTCCCTTCGCCATCTCCAAGAAAGACCCGAAGGTCCTGATCATCGGCGCGGCCGGCGGCCACGAGGTACTCGCATCCCTCTACTTCGGCGCCGGCCTCACCACGGGCGTCGAGCTGAACCCGTCCACCTTCTCGCTGACTGCCAAACACTTCGCGGACTACACCGGGCACATCGCGCAGCATCCGAAGGTTCGGATGGTGAACGACGAAGGTCGCTCGTTCCTGAAGCGCGACGACGCAATGTACGACATCATCTGGTTCGTCGCACCGGACAGCTATGCGGCGATGAACTCCGCGACCTCGGGCGCCTTCGTGCTCTCGGAGAGCTACCTCTACACAGTCGAGATGATCGAGGACAGTCTCGCCCACCTCACGCCCGACGGCATCATCTGCATGTCGTTCGGAGAGATCGACTTCGAGCTCAAGCCGAACCGTACCTCCCGCTACCTCAGCAGCGCACGCGTAGCCTTCGCGCGCGCGGGCATTCCGGATTTCCCGAAGCACGTCATTTCGACGACCCAGCCGAGCGTGTTCCTCGAGTCCATGATGCTCATCAAGCGGAGCCCGTTCACGCGCGAGGACATCGAAGCGTTGCGCGCCCGTACGAAAACCGTCCCGAAGAGCGCCATACGCTACGCCTGGACCGACCCGCCGACGCAAAAGCAGATCCACACCATCATCACGGCCGACGACGCCGATCTCGCGAAGCTCTACGCGGAGGCGCCATATGAGATCGGTCCTGTGACCGACAACGCGCCCTTCTTCTGGCACTTCGCCCGCTTTCGGGACGCCATCCAGGGGACCGCGCACAAGAAGCTCGGGTGGGACATGGAGGACGCGACGGGTGAGCGGGTGCTCATGACTCTGCTCGCGACCGTCATCGTGCTCGCCGCGGTGTTTTTACTCCTGCCTTTCTTCGCCATCCGCGAGGTGTGGTCGCGGATTCCCTACAAAGCGACGGCCGCCGTCTACTTCGCCGCGCTCGGCATGGGCTTCATGTTCTTCGAGATCGTGCTGATCCAGAAGTTGACGCTTTTTCTCGGCTACCCGACCTACTCGCTCACCGTAACGCTCTTCGCCCTTTTGCTGTTCACGGGCATCGGCAGCTTCGTGAGCGCTGGGTACCGCGGGAGCCGCAACCGCCTCCTCCTGATCCTCCTCGCCACGCTCACGGTCTTGATGCTTTTCTATCAGGTGGCGCTCGGACCGATCGCGAATGCATGGATCGGCACACCGCTCGCGCTGCGGATCGTGATCACCATCGCCTGCCTCGCCCCCCTCGGGATCTGCCTCGGTACCTTCATGCCGCTCGGCCTCAGCACAGTCGCGAGCGTGACGGAGCACAAGGCCGAGTTCGTCGCGTGGGCATGGGCCGTCAACGGCTTTTTCTCGGTCATCAGCTCGATCCTGGCGACCATGCTCTCGATGAGCTACGGCTTCACGGTCGTGCTCATGCTCGCCGTGGTGATCTACCTGATCGGTATCCTCGCGCTCAGGCGTATCCCCGAGCCGACCGCGTGATCACGACGCGCTCCGGATGAGCCCCTTCGCCGCGAGGAGACCGTAGAGCGTCTCGGCTTCGAGATCGTGCCCACGCTGCGTCGGATGCGGCATGTCCGTCGACGTGAAGAGCGGCTCGCTCGAGTGAGTGCGGTAGATCTTGTCCATGTCTACAACGGTCACGCCGAGCTCGGCCCCGACGCTACGGACGGCATCGTTGTAGGCGTCGTGGATCTCGACGAAACGCTCGTATGACGGGATCGCACTGAACGCCATCAACGCACGGGCAGCCATGGTGTTCGGGAACTGGTCGTACTTGCCGGCGTTCTGATCGATCACGAACGCGTGGGGCGCGGTGAGCAGCCAGACCTCCGCGCCCTGCTCATGGGCGAGGTCGATCATCCGGCGCAGATTCCGTTTGTATTGCTCGAGCGGCACGTTCGGCTTCCACACCTTGGGAATGTCGGCCACGGTCGGCTTCCCTTCCGTCGGAGCCCTGAGGTGCTGCCACTCGAGACCGAGGCGCAGCATGAACGGGTACAGGGCCGTCCGCATGCCGACATCCTCGAAACTGCGCCGGACGGCGCTCGGCGTTTCCTCGAAGTTGTCGCGCCCGGCGCGCGACATCAGGTGATCGTTCCAGCCGAAACGGATTGTGACCAGATCGGGATCGAGGC
>JANNPN010000277.1:0-8406 GCA_031400185.1 Polyangiaceae bacterium | reverse complement strand
CGCTCACCGACGAGCTCGAGGACGTCATCGTCTTCCAGGAGAACACCGGGTTCAATCTCGCCGAGCCGACGCCGGCGTGCGCGCCGACGCCCGAGCCGTGCCGGACGCCGGTCGCGAGCGGCAAGTCGCAGCTCCAGCTCCAGGACCGTTCGACCGACGACAAGGATCGGCTGAGCTGGAAGTGGAGCGCCGGCGCCGCGACGATGAAGCCCGAGTTCGGCGATCCGCTCACGACCGACGGCTACGATCTCTGCATCTACGACAACGGGTCGCTGGTCGCGAGCCAGATCGCGCCCGCGGGCCAGCTCTGCGGCTTGCGGCCGTGCTGGGCGAGCAAGGCGAAGAGCTTCGACTACAAGGACAAGGAGTACACGCCGGCCGGCATCGAGAAGCTCTCGTTGAAAGAGGGCATCGCCGGGAAGGCGTCGATTCAGGTGAAGGGTCGCGGTGCGAATCTCGGCCTCCCACCGCTCGGCCCGCTGACCGGTCCGCTCTCCGTCCAGCTCCGCCGCCGCGACGGCGGCATCTGCTTCGGCTCGACCTTCAGCTCGCCCTTCACCAAGGACGACGGGGTCACGCTGAAGGACAAGGCGGACTGACCCTGCACTGATCATCGGGCGCGGACACGCGGCGGGGGGCTGCCCCCGCCGTTATTTCCCGAAGGGCAGCGCCGGAAACGGCGCGAGCTCTTCGAGCCGCGCCGCCGCCGCCAGCACGCGGAGATCGTCGTGGCGCCTGCCGACGATCTGGAGTCCGGTCGGGGTACCGTCGACGAGACCGGCGGGGACGGAGATCGCCGGGTGTCCGCTCAGGTTGAAGACGTAGGTTTGCGCGACGGTGGTGATTGGCCCGACCGCGCGGCCGTCGACGGTCATGGGCGGCGGGCCTTCGGCGGCGAACGCCGGGATCGGCGTCGTCGGGAGCAGGAGGAGGTCGACCTGCTCGAAGACGGTCGCGAGCGTCTGCACGACCTGGTCGCGCACGAGCGCCGCGCGGCCGAGGTCGGCGGCGGTCATCCCCGACGCGAGCTCGTACATCATGTTGAGCATCGGATTGATGTCGTCGGCGCGTGACGGGAAGAACGGCGCGTAGAGTGCCAGCAGATCGGGCGCGACGAGCACGCGCCATCCCTCCTCCGGATCGGCGAGCGCGACCTGCACGTCGGTCGCCGTGAGCCGCGCACCCTCGACGAGACGATCGGCGGCGGCGCGCACCACGCGTCGGACCTCGGGGTCGCACACGCCGAACCCGAGATCCGCCGTCCACGCCGTGCGCGTGCCGCGGAGGTCGAAGGTGGCGATCGCCTCCGCGAACGCAAACCCCGGGTGCGGGAGCGATAGCGGGTCGCGCTCGTCGGCGCCGACGACACAATCGAGGAGCTCCGCCGTGTCGGCGACGGAGCGCGTCAGCACGCCGTAGCTCCGCACGTTCGGGAACCCGACGTAGTTCGGCCCGCGCGGAATGCGGCCGTACGTCCCTTTGAAGCCGACGAGTCCCGTGAAGGACGCCGGGATGCGGAGCGAGCCGCCCGAGTCGGAGCCGGTCGCAAAGGGCACGAGCCCGAGGGCCACCGCCGCCGCCGATCCGCCGCTCGACCCGCCCGGTGTGCGTTCCGGGTTCCAGGGATTCCGACAGACGCCGTGCAGCAGCGATGCCGTGAACGACGCGGCGCCCATCTCCGGCGACGCCGTCAGTCCGACGGGGACGGCGCCGGCGCCGCGCAAGCGGCGCACGTGCGTCGACGTGGTGCTTGCGATCACGTCGGCGAAGACGCGCGCGCCCCGCGGGTGCGGCCACCCAGCGACGTCCTCGAGCTCCTTCACGCCGAACGGGACGCCGGCGAGCGGACCGGGATCCTCGCCGCGTTCGATCCGCGCGTCGATCGCGTCGGCGGCCGCGCGTGCGCCGTCGGCGTCCTCGAACACGAACGCGCCGATCGGCGGGTTCAGACGGGCGATGCGGTCGAGGTGGTGGTCGAGGACGGTGCGCGCGCGGAGCGCGCCGCGGCGGATCGCGCCGGCGAGCGCGCTGACGCTACGGGCGTGGAGCGGGGTTGGGTCGGGCATGCGCGCGGATCATGCCCAAGTCTCCGTGCCGGCTTCAACCGGCGGCCCGTGCCACAATGCTCAGGTCGCCGAGAGGGAAGAGCCGTTCGCCGGGACGTTGAGATGGGAGAGCAGGGCGGCCAGCACGTCGTCGTGCTTGCCCCGGCCATCGATCTCGGCCAGCAAGCCGCGATCGCGGTAGTAGTCGAGGAGGGGAGCGGTGTCGCGGGCGTACACCTCGAGGCGGGCGGCGATGATGGCCGCGTGGTCGTCGTCGCGTTGCTGCAGGTCGCCGCCGCAGATGTCGCACGTGTCGAGCTTCAGTGGCGGGTCGAGCACGAGATGATACGGCGTGCTGCAGTCGCGGCAGGTCCGCCGGCCGCTGAGACGCCGCACGACCTCTTCGGTCGGCACCGTCAGGCTGCCGACGC
Organism: Polyangiaceae bacterium; assembly: GCA_031400185.1. Classification (GTDB taxonomy): domain Bacteria; phylum Desulfobacterota; class Binatia; order UTPRO1; family UTPRO1; genus UTPRO1. The sequence goes on along the minus strand of JANNPN010000277.1, from coordinate 5,930 downwards.
GGTGCAGCGACCACCCGAACCGCTGGAGCGCGTGGTCCAGCGCCTCGGCCTGGACGACCGTGCGCGGAAACCCGTCGAGGATGAAGCCGCGGCTGCAGTCGTCGCGCTCGAGGCGCGCTTCGATGATGGCGATGATCAGGGAGTCGGGGACGAGCGCCCCGCGATCCATGTAGCCCTTCGCGTCGGCGCCGAGCGCCGTGCCGCGTTTCACCTCGTCGCGCAGCAGATCGCCGGTCGAGATCGCCGGCACGCGCAGGTGCTGCGACAGGCGCGAAGCTTGGGTGCCTTTGCCGGCACCGGGCGGGCCCATCAGGATCAGGTTGAGTGGCATGCGTTACACGCTCCTCAGGTAGGCAGGAATGGTCGGCAGCGGTAGGGTGTAGAGACATGACATGCGATTGCGTTGCGGTCGAGTCCTCAAATGGATTTTTCGGGGCCGCGCGCCAGGGCCGCGATGGCGCCGAGCGTCACGAGGCCGGGGCCGATGAAGATCGCGGTCAAGATCGGGACCACCACGAAGAGGCTCGTCTCGCTCGGCTCCGGCCGGCACGGGCCGCCCGCGAGCTCGGGTCCACAGAGAGCGCCTTGGATGGCGCTCGCCGCCACTGAATTCCATACGACGTGCTGTAGCGTTGCGAGCGCGAGCCCGACCGCGGGGACGAGCCAGCGCCCGCCCGGCCGTGCCGTCTGCCAGGACCAGCCGATCGCGGCGCCGGTCGTCGCGGTGAAGGCCGCGTGGTTCCACCCGCCGAGCAGGGCCCGGACGTAGACGGCACGCCACAGTCCCGACTCTCCTCCCTGCAGCACGGCAAACGTCAGGTAGACGACGTTCTCCGTGAACGCGAAGCCGACGCCGACGAGCCCGCCATAGACGATGCCGTCGAGCGTGCCCGCGAAGGACCGGCGGCTGAGCACGATCAGCAGCACGAGCGTCGCCGCCTTCGCGAGCTCCTCGACGACCGGCGCGCCGAAGCCGCCGGCGATCGGCCGCACGTGCTCCGCGCGCGTGAGCGTTCCGACGAGCTCGAGGAGCCGCGTGTTCGCCGTGTGCGAGAGAAACGCGGCGATCACGGCTCCGGCGAGCAGCGCCGCGACGAGCGCGCCCGGCGGCTCGGGATCCGCGCGATCGATCCTGGCGATCGCGAGCGCATAGAGCAGCGCGGGCCCGGCGGCGGCCAGAACGATCATCGCCGGAACGTCCGTCAGCGTCCGGACGAACCACGCGCTCGGATAGAGCGCGGCGACGGCCGCGACGACGAGTGCGGCGCGCGGCATCGACCGTGAGACATCCGGCAGCATGGCGCGCCCGTGTAGCACATGCCGCGGGCTGCGTGCCCATCCGAGGCGCCGCCGGTCGCCGTCGACGCAAGCGCACCCGGCGCCGTGTCGACCTCCTCGATGGCGCGAGCTAGAAGGCGCGCGAAGGAGGGGGCACGCATGGACGACGCCACGCCGGCCGGAACCGAGATGCCACACACGCGCACGCCGCTCGGTGCGGAGCTCTTGACGCGCGGGGTGCGCGAGGCCGTCGAGCTGCTCGAGCACGAGCCCGACCAGGCGGTCGCCGACGCACTCGCCGACTTCTATCCCGACCTGGCGTTGCAGATCCTCTGGCGCTTGTCCGAGGCCAAGCGTCGCCAGGTCTTCGCGCTCCTGCCGGCGGAGAAGCGCGATCAGTGGAACCTGAACGTCGACTACCCCGAGGAGAGCGTCGGCCGGTTGATGGACCCGCCGCTCGGCGTACTGCGTCCCGACCAGACGGTCGCCGAGGCCGTTGCCGTGCTCCGCGAGCTCACCGGGCGCGCCATGGTGACGTACGGGTACGTGCTCGACGATCATCAGCGTCTCCTCGGCGTGATCGTGTTCCGCGAGCTCCTGTTCGCCGACCCGCAGCAGCCGCTCACGGACGTCATGCTGCGCGACCCGTTCTCGCTCCGCCCCCGCACCCCGGTGCTCGAGGCGATGAAGGACGTCCTGCGGCGCCACTACCCGGTCTACCCGGTCTGCGAGGAGGACGGTCGTCTCGTCGGCATCGTGCGCGGCCAGACGCTCTTCGAGCACCAGGCCTTCGAGATCAGCGCGCAGTCCGGGAAGATGGTCGGCGTCGAGAAGGAAGAGCGCGTGTCCACGCCGTGGCAGCGGAGCTTCCTGTTCCGCCACCCCTGGCTGCAGTTCAACCTGCTGACCGCGTTCATCGCGGCGTCGGTCGTCGGCGTCTTCGAGGAGACGATCGACAAGGTGGTGGCGCTCGCGGTCTTTCTGCCGGTGCTCGCCGGGCAGTCCGGCAACACGGGCTGTCAGGCGCTGGCGGTCACGATCCGCGGCATCACGCTCGGCGAGCTCACGTCGGCCGGGGCGCGGAAGCTCGTCGCGAAGGAGGCGTGGCTCGGCTTCCTGAACGGCATCGGCACCGGGATCACCGCCGGGCTCGGGATGCTGTTCTTCGCCTACTCGAAGGGCGACGCCGCCGCCCCGATCCTCGCGCTGATCGTGTTGCTCGCGATGATCGGCGCGTGCGTGTCGAGCGGCGTCTTCGGCGCGCTCGTGCCGCTCGTTCTCCGCCGCCTCGGCGCCGATCCCGCGACCGCCTCGAGCATCTTCCTCACGACCACGACGGACGTCGCGAGCATGGGCCTCTTCCTCGGGCTCGCGACCGTGCTGCTGACCTAGGAGGCTGACCCCAGACGCGCCCTCCGCGCGCGCAGCGAGCCGGGGGTTGAGCCGACGCGGCTTTGCGGCGGCGGCGAAGGGGGAGAGTCTCCCTTGTGAGCTAGCGCGCGCCGTCGCTCACGGACACGCGGACGGGTAGCTCTTGAGGCGCGGCACCGCGAGCGGGTCGAGGCAGCCGACCTGGAAGTCGGTGACGCAGCGGACGCACTCGATGAGGTCGATCAGCTGGGTGATCGGCTGCGCGCACGAGCTCCCGCCGGGCGGCGTTACGGCTGGGCAGGTGGCCGGGAAACCGATCCACGCGGGGAGGATGTCGTCGCCGCCGCAGATGTCGTCGTTCGAGCCGCATGCGTTGCAGATGCGGTTCACGAGCTTCTCCGCGGCGCGGAGGATTCGCGGCGCCGTCTTTATGGGATCGGGGCACGCGCCGGTCGCGGGCCCGCCGAGGTCGTGGTGCTCGCAGGCCGCGAGCGCGCTCGTCTTGGCATCGAAGTAGCGCGCAACGCTCCGGCCGAGGCTCTTCTGGCAGCGACCCACCTCGGAGAGCGCCGGGCTTGGGTCCAATGCGTCGTACACGAGCGCGATGCCGGTATCGACGGCGGCTTCACCGGTGCATACGAGACAATCCGCAACGTCGTCGCAATGACCGATCGCGTTGGTGCAGCCGCTCCCCTGGAAGTCCGGACACTGTGGGACGTTCCAGCCGATGGTCGCGAGGTCGACGTCGTCGCCACCGGCGCCGCAGCTCTTGTCGTCGCCGCCGCACGCCTCGTTGACCGCTTGCCGGAGCTTGCCCCGCGCTTTTTCGATCTGCGCGGTTGTCCGGTAGTCGGGGCACGGGCCCGGCGCGCGGCCGAGCAGCACGAGCTCGCGACAATGCTGCATGAGCTTCGTGCGGGCACGCGTGAACTTGGCGAACTTGGCGGCGAGGGTTTGCTCGCAGTCCGCCGCTCGCGCGGCGGGCGCGGCGAGCGCGACGATCGCCAGGAGGACGAAGGGGAACAGCAGGATACTGCGGCGCATCGAGGTTTCTCCGGGTTCAGGAACTTCAGTCAGGAATCGGAGCGGGGGTACGCGCCGAAACGAAAGCCAATACGATTACGCATCGAGCATGACCTACCCTCGGCACTGCATCAAGCGGGAAAACCGCGTAGTGCGTCCGCCATGGCGCCCGCGCCGGGCGCGCGGCCTCAGCAGCACCGCGTGATCTGCCAGGGCGTGTGGGTCGCCTCCGAGTCGCCGCGTCGTCACGCGCGAGCGCGGTCGAGGTCGCGCGTCCGGTTGACACCGGATCGCGGCGTCGACTTATGGGGGCGCATGGAACCACGACGGGCAACGGTCGCGGTCGTCGGCGCCGGCGACTTCATCGGGAGCGCGATTGCGCGCCGCTTCGCGCGCGAGGGGTACACGGTTTTCGCCGGGCGGCGGGGCGGCGAGAAGCTGGCACCGCTCGTCGCGGCGATCGCGGCCGACGGGGGACGTTGTGTCGGGCGCGGGCTCGACGCACGGAAGGAGGACGACGTCGCCGCCTTCATCCGCGCAGCCGACGCGCACGCGCCGCTCGAGGTGTGCATCTTCAACGTCGGCGCGAACGTGTACTTCCCGGTGCTCGAGACGACGGAGCGGGTCTTCCGGAAGGTCTGGGAGATGGCGTGCTACGGAGGGTTCCTGACCGGCCGCGAGGCCGCGCGCGCGATGCTCGCGCACGGCCGCGGCTCGCTGTTCTTCACGGGCGCGACCGCGAGCCTCCGGGGCGCGGCCGGTTTCGCCGCGTTCGCCGCGGCGAAGGCGGGGCTCCGCGCCGTCGCGCAGAGCATGGCGCGCGAGCTCGGCCCGCAGAACATCCACGTCGCGCATTTGGTGATCGACGCCGGAGTCGACACCGCGTTCGTCCGCGACCGCATTCGCGCCGCCCAGGGCGAGGGGGCGCTCGAGGCGCTGGCGCCCGACCAGCTCATGCGGCCCGACTCGATCGCCGACGCGTACTGGCAGCTCCACCAGCAGACCCGCGATGCCTGGACGTTCGAGCTCGACCTCCGCCCGGCGAGCGAGCGGTGGTGACCGCGATGACCGCGCCCGAGTTCTACTTCGACTTCGGCAGTCCGAACGCCTACCTCGCCTACCGCGTGCTGCCGACGATCGAGCAGCGCACCGGGGCCCGCTTCGTGCACGTCCCCGCGCTCCTCGGCGGCATCTTCAAGGCGACCAACAACCAGTCGCCGGTCCAGGCCTTCGCGCACGTCCAGAACAAGCTCGCGTACGACACGCTCGAGATGCAGCGGTTCATCGCGCGCCACGGGCTCTCGGAGTTCACGATGAACCCGCACTTCCCCGTGAACACGCTGCTCATCATGCGCGGCGCCGTCGCGGCCGAGCTCGACGGGCGGCTCCCGGCGTACGAGGAGGCGGTCATGCGGGCCATGTGGGCGGAGCCGAAGAAGATGGACGACGCGGCCGTCGTCCGGGCGGTGCTCGACGCGTCCGGCCTCGACGGCGCGCGCCTTCTTGCGCGGACGCAGGACGCCGACGTGAAGCAGCAGCTCCTCGCCAACACCGAGCGCGCGGTCGCCCGCGGCATTTTCGGTCTCCCGGCCTTCTTCGTCGGCGACGAGATGTACTTCGGGAAGGACCGCCTCCGCGAGGTCGAGGAGGAGATCGTCCGGGCCGCGTCCGCCTGATGCGCATCTACACGACCGCGCCGCTCGAGGACCCGCGCGACGCCCGCTCGACGTTCCCGGCGCTCGAGCGCGCCGGCTACGACGGTGCGTTCAGCTTCGAGGCGAAGCACGACCCGTTCCTGCCGCTCGCCGTCGCCGCCGAGCACACGACGCGCCTCCGGCTCGGCACGGCGGTCGCGATCGCGTTCGCGCGGACCCCGATGACGCTCGCGAACCTGGGCTATGACCTGCAGGTGCTGAGCGGGGGCCGCTTCCTGCTCGGGCTCGGCACGCAGGTGCGCCCGCACGTCGAGCGCCGCTTCGGCATGCCGTGGTCGGAGCCGGTGCGTCGCATGCGCGAGATCGTGCAGGCGACGCGCGCCATCTGGGCCGCGTGGGAAGGCAAGGCGCCGCTGCGCTTCGAGGGATCCATGTATCGCCACACGCTCATGATCCCTGCCTTCGACCCCGGCCCGAACCCGTTCGGGCCGCCCCCGATCTACCTCGGCGGCGTCGGCCCGCGCATGATCGAGCTCGCCGGCGAGGTCGCCGACGGCTTCATCGCGCACCCGTTCGCGACGCGGCGGTCACTGCAGGGGCATG
>JANNPN010000265.1:0-31713 GCA_031400185.1 Polyangiaceae bacterium | reverse complement strand
GCCGTTCGAGTCGAACAGCTGGCCGCGAATCCCCTCGTTCCGACGCCACACGACCACGAAGCCGCCGTCGCTCGTCGCCGCGAGATGGGCTCCGACGACCGCGAAGAGCTGGAAGGTCGTGATGGCGAACGCGTCGCCGCGCGGCTGGAGGGCGACGTCGTACAGGCGGGCCCAGATCGAATAGCCGTCGTTCCAGACGAAGACGGCGCCGCTCGGAAGCGGTGCCGACGACGTGGCGTACGCGACCGGTCCTCCGACCGTGACCGACGGCCCGAGCGGGGCCCCCGTCGGTCCGAGGAGACTCGCGACGACCGGGAGACCGTAGCCGGTCGTGCGTCTCCAGGTCAGCAGGAACCCGCCGCGCGTGTCAGCCATGAGACGAGTCTCGGCGGGCGAGTCGTCCTCGTCGACCTCGATGCGCCCGCCGACGAGCGTTCCGTTCGGTGAGAATGCCTGCACGATCGTGTCTTGCTTCTCGATGTCCCGCGTCCAGGTGTCCGCGAGCAGCAGCATGAAGGAGTCGGCGCCCGCCGCGACGTCGTAGGAGGAGAACTTCCGCTCCACAGTGCGCTCGAAGGCGAGGAACGGCGGCACGTCGAGGAGCTGAGCCGAGGCGCCGCCCGCGGACGTCGCCAGGATCAACGATGCGAGCATCAGATGGAGCGCGGACGTGGGGGGGAAGCGCATCGAGGGGTTCCTCCGGGCCGACGTGCGAAGTCGCAATCCCCTAGACCGGAAGGCCTGCCGGCCTCAAGCGAAAAGCGCGCGGACCGTGGTTGCAGGTCGCCCTGACGCGCCCTACAAACCCGCCGCCATGGAGCGCGCCCGCTGAACGCCTGGATCCGCGGTACCGGTGCCGCCGCCCTCGTCGGGACGGCCGGCAACTGGAACGGCCCGGCGGTCATGGTGCTGGCGATCACGAGCGGTCTCTCGTTCTTCGACCTCGGCCGGCGCGACCGCCGCGAGCGCGACCTCCTGGCGCCGTCGGACCGTCCGCTCGCGGCCAGGACCGCGCATCCGTTCGAGCGCGACTCTCTCGGCGGCGCGATGCAGCTCGCGTTCCTCGCCGTGCTCTGCGTCGCGGCAGCGGGACGGCGTCCTCCGGAGATGGCGTGGCACCACTCGTGGCCGCTCAGCGTCCTCGGCTTCGCGCTCGTGATGGCGGGAGTGTGGATGCGGCGAGGCGCGGCGCACGCGCTCGGCCGTCACTTCACGGTCGGCCTCTCGTTCCTCGCCGACCACGAGCTCGTCACGTCCGGGCCGTACCGTTGGATCCGGCATCCGAACTACGCCGGGCTTCTGCTGATCGCCCTCGGCACCGCGACGATGATGTCGAGCGCGAGCGCGGTCGGTGTGACGCTCGCCGTCTGGCTGCCGCTCGCCCTCATGCGGATCGCGAGCGAGGAGCGCGTGCTGCACGCCCGGCTCGGCACGGCGTTCGCGGAATACGCGGCGGGCCGGTGGTGCCTCGTGCCGGGCGTCTATTGACGAGGGGAGTTGCGGCATTCTCTGATCGTTTCTTCACCGGACCCCGTCCGGTTCTTTCTCCGTTTGTTCGCGCCCAGCGACCGCGCCGTAGTGTCAGACGTACCTAATTTTGCTGGGTTCCCTTGCTGACCCCTCGCTGCGAAGACTCAAAACCGTCCCGCTCCATCCCTCTGGGACCACCGGACTCCACCGTGCCGCCCCGATGCACTCAGGTCCTTGAGATATTCGCGATTCGCGAATAGCGTACGCACATGCTCAAGGCTCAAGACGTCCTCGTTCTCCTCAAGCTGGTGGCCTCGCCAGACAATGAGCCTTCCTTCAATCGCCTCGCACTTGAACTGGACATGAGCCCCTCGGAGGTTCACCAGGCGATTCAGCGAGCACGACATGCTGGGCTGCTGACGACCGAGGCAAGCAGAGTCGGCAAGCACAAGAAGTTTGTGACCCACCAAGCCCTCCTGGAGTTTCTCGTTCACGGCCTCAAGTACGTCTTCCCTCCCGAGCGTGGCGGTGAAACGCGAGGAATGCCCACCGCTCATGCGGCTCCCCCGCTCGCGCAGAAGTTCGCCCGCAGCGCGAGCCGCGATCTCCCCCCGGTGTGGCCCGACCCCGAAGGCAGCGTCCGCGGACTCGAATTTTCGCCGCTCTATCGATCGGCACCCAAAGCGGCCAAACGCGACGCGGATCTCTATCGGCTGCTCGCCCTCGTTGACGCGATTCGCGGCGGGCGAGCTCGCGAACGGCAGATGGCGGAAAAGGAGCTCACGAAGCGGCTCGGAAACGCCCAGCTCGGGGCGGCATGAACCATGTCGCTCGTCGATCCCAACGTCGCAGCGCTGCGTGCCGTCGCGACCGCTCTCGGTCCGTTGAGAGACGAAGTGCTCTTCGTGGGCGGAGCCGTGGCGGGATTGCTGATCACCGACCCTGCGGCGATATCGGTGCGGCCGACCGACGATGTCGATTGTGTCGTAGAGATCGTCTCTACCGTTGCCTACCACGCTTTCGAGCGCCGGCTACGCGCACAAGGGTTCAGTCCCGACCCCGGGATGATCTACCGCTATCGCAGCGAGCACATGATTCTGGACGTGATGCCGACCGACCCGTCGATTTTGGGATTCGCGAATCGGTGGGCCGCCGAAGCATTCATGGCCGGCGAGGCCCGCGACCTCGGCGGTGATCTCTGTCCGCGTGATCACGGCGCCCTACTTTGTGGCGACCAAGATCGAAGCCTTTCACGGCAGGGGTGAAGGCGACTACGTCGCGAGCCACGACGTCGAAGATCTGATCGCCACCATCGACGGACGCCGCGAACGGCGGCGCCTGCGGGCCGTCATCCCACCTCCACCAGGATCGGCGCAGCGCAGTTGCTCCGAAGGGAACGGGCCGGAGACGCTTACCGGGGAGCGCTCGCCTCGGCCTACGGTTCCCGCTCCAGTTCCACCCGCGCGGACGTCGCGTGGCCGGTGGCGCCGCGCTCGACGAAACCCTCCAGTGCCGCACGAAGCAACCGTTCCCATCCCTGCGTGTCACCGCGTCGCTTGAGCACGCTGGCCCGGCGCCGATTCACGATCGGCACGAAGTTCACGGCGCCAATCGCCTTCGCTGCCTTTTCCATGCGATCGAGAGCCGATTCGGCTTCGTCGAGGTTCCCGTTCGCGAGATGCGCGCCGGCGAGGGAGTAGAGGGCATCAGGAAGAAGGAGACCCGCGCCGATCCGCTCCGCCTCATCGACCGCCTCCGAGGAATGAACCAGCGCCGAATCCGCCTCCCCGAGCGTGGTTCGGGCTTCAGCGAGCACGCTCAGGACCAGCGGCGCAAACTGCATGCCGATGCGTTTCGACTTCGACTCTTCCAGACACTCCAGTGCCAGGTTCGCGGCCTCAGCCGACTGACCGGAAACCTGCAACGCAACCGCCAGCCCCCTCAGGGCAGTCAGTCGCGCGAGCGGGTTCGCCAGTTCCTCGGCCAGCACGACGCCCCGGCGCGCCATTGCCAGCGAGCGCGCGGTGTCACCCGTGTACATCGCCAACAGTGCCGAGACCTCCCCGTAGAAGAGGGCCTCGGTCTCCTTCTCCCCGCGACTCCGAGCCCAGTGCAGTGCCTTTTCCAGTGTCGCCTCGGCGACCGCGAACGGCTCCCTCCTCAGCTGCACGAACAGGAGCCACTGCAGCAGGAAGCCCTGCAGGCTCGCGCCGATGAACTCGACGCCGATCGCAGGATCTCGTTCGCACTCGGTCATGGCCGGAGCGAGCCGCGCGAGAACCTCGTCCAGACGCCCCATCATCAGCCGCGGGTAGGAGATCCAGCCCAGCTCGACGAGCTGAAGCTCCCGTTCCCCGGATTGCTTTGCGAGCTCGGCGAACTCGAAACCGCGCTGCACGCAGCCGCGGAGGTCGCCTGTCAGGGCCAACACGGCGGCATAACCTCCGGCCAGCCTGGCTTCGACTCGGGCATCGCCCACCGATCGGGCCCAGCGCTTTCCGTCCTCGTACAGCGCCGCCGCTTCCGCCTCGCCCATTCCCAGCCGCCACCCGAGGTTCATCAGACGCGCGGCCGCCGGCCCGAGAAGACGCGCGGCTTCTTCCTCATCCTCGCGGCTGCGCAGGGCGCGGATGACGCCCCACGCATGGCGCCCGGTTTCCTGGACGTCGCGGGCCCCGATCCAGTCGGCGGCGCGCAGGTGCCAGCGTGCCGCCGAGAGCGCATCGCCGGCGCTGTCCCAGTGCGTCGCGAGCAGCGCGGCGTCTTCATCGAGATTGCGCGAGAGAGATTCGAGCACCCGGGCCACGGCGGCATGCAGGCTGCGTCGCTGCGCATTCAGCAGCGAGTCCAGCGCGACGGCCTGAGTGAGCGGGTGCTTGAAGGTGTATTCGGCGACGGGGTACATCGCCACTTCGTGGAGAAACTCGGCGCCACGCAGTGAAGTCAGTGCCGCGCCCAGCTCTGCCTCGCCGAGCCCGGTGACTGCTCTCAGCACCGGCTCGGTGAAGTTCTTGCCGATGACCGACGCCGCCTGGAGGCCACGCTTCTCGCGATCGCCGAGCCGGTCCATCCGCGCGCGGAGGACGGCCTGAACGCTCGGAGGTACGATCAGTTCGTCGACGTTTCCCTTCAAACGATAGCGGCCGCGGCTGCCCTCGAGCTGACCCGATTCGATGAGGGACTGCACGACTTCTTCGGCGAAGAACGGGTTTCCGGCCGTGTGTGCGTGGACACGCCCGGCGAGTCCCTCCGTGCCCGGCTCGGTGCCGATGAGCTCGGCGAGCAGCTCCCGGATGGCATCCGGAGAGAGCGGCGCGAGCGCGATCTTCTGGTAGTGCGAACGCTGCATCCACGACGCCTGATATTCTGGCCGGAAGTTGACGAGCAGTAGCGTTCGGCTGCCAGCCGTGGCGTCCACCCACTCCGAAAGCCACGCTTCGCTTCCACCGTCGATCCAGTGGAGGTCCTCGAAAAGCACGACGCTTGCCTCCTGCCCCGGCCCACCGCCGGACTGGGTGAGGCTGCGCAGCACGCCGAACAGCTGTCGTTGCCGCGCCTCGGGTGGCAGTGGAGGAGCCGGGAGAGCCGGGTCGGCGATGCCGAGGAACTCGAAGAGAACCGGCAGGACGTCTCGGAACGAGTCGTCGATCAGCAGCATCCGTCCGGCAACCTTCTCCCGCGCCGTGCGATCGTCGTCCTGGGGCGTGATCCCGTAGTAGCTCCGGATGAGCTCGAGTACCGGGAGGAACGGAAGGTTGCGGCCATGCGAGACGCAGCGCCCCTGATTCACGGCGATGCCGCGGGACCGGCACAGTTCGGTGAACTCGAACGACAGGCGGCTCTTGCCCGTCCCCGCCTCAGCCACGAGCCCCACCACCTGCCCGTTGCCATTCCGTGTCTGCTCGAGCGCGCGCTCGAGGATATGCATCTCCGACTCGCGACCGACGAAACGCACCAGGCCGCGAGCGCGGGAGACGTCGAAGCGCGTCTGGTGTTCTCCCGCGCCGAACAGCTCGTGGACGCGCACGGCCGAGTCGACTCCTTTCACGTCGAACGTCCCGAGATCCTCCAGGTCGAAGTATCCGGCAGCGAGTCTCGCTGTGTCCTCGGCCAGGTAGATGCTGCCGCCCGAGGCGAGCGCTTCCATTCGCTGCGCAAGGCCGACCGTGTGACCGAGCGCGGTGTAGTCCATGCGCAGGTCGTCGCCGATACGGCCGACGACGACATCGCCCGAGTTCAGGCCCATGCGCACGGCGAACTCGACGCCGTGCCGGCGCTTTACGTCGTGCGAAAAGACCCTCAGTGCGGATCTCAGGTGAAGAGCGGCGTAGCAGGCCCTTTGGGCATGGTCCTCGTGGGCGATGGGCGCCCCGAACAAGGCCATGATCCCGTCGCCCGTGTACTGGTTGACGCTTCCTTCGAAGCGGTGGACGCCCTCGTTGAGTACCTCGAAGAAATGGCGGAGCACTTCATGCCAGTCCTCCGCGCCGAGGGCGTGGGAGAGATCCATCGATCCCTTCACGTCGGCGAAGAGCACGGTGACCTGCTTGCGCTCCCCTTCGATGGCCGAGTGAGCGCTCAGGATCTTGTCGGCGAGCTGGGCCGAGGTGAAGTCACGGGGGCTCGGAGCTGGCCGCGCATTGGGGACCACGGTCTGAGGCAGCGGGGATCCGCATTCGCCGCAGAAACGGAAGCCCGGAGGGTTCTGGAAGCGGCAGGACGGGCAGAGAATGGACAGGGGCTCGCCGCACCCGCCGCAGAACCTCGTTCCACCGGGATTCTCGAAACCACAGGGGATGCAGCGCAAAGGGGAACCTCGAACGGCGTCGTAGTGACAGGGAACGTCAACCGGGGTGGCGCCGGCCACATTCCGTTGCCCGTACCCAAGTGAAGAACCTACAGGGTCAGCTCGAGGGGATGCCCCTTCACGGTACTGACCTTGAGCACCGAGAATCCGATCACGTTCCCATCCGCGTCGACTTTCTCCATAACTTGGTCGGACGACGTCTCGCGAAAGTAGCCTTCCTTCTGGTCGAACATCACCTCGAGGTAGTCCCCCTCGGCGTCGTACCAGATCTTCAGTTTCTTGCCGGCCATACGAGCCGTCCCTTCTTGACCGTATCGGTCAGATACGCTGTGAGCACGAAGGCGTCATCGGCGGTGAGCTTGACGACCACGCACAGGTATTTGTCTCCGACTCGGGTGCCCACGTAGTACCGATAGTATAGCCGAGCCTGCGCGTCACTCATCGATTCAACGACATGTGCGGGTGTGCGAAGCGTCTCTTCGATCGCATGCTCGAGGCCCAGCATCTCTGGGTGTTCGCGGATGTGGGCAAGACGCTCGTCGGTCAGCCGGATCTGGCGACCCTCGAAGTCGGAGACGGTCCTCATCTATACGACCTGGACGAGTCGGAGCCGGCCGTCGACACACGACGCCGTTTTGAGGCAAGCAGTTGTTCTGGCGGCCGCTCGACGCCGCTCACGTCCCGCGGCGCGGCTCCGCTGGGAAAGCAGCGGCAGACGGCGTTCACGCTCCCACGGCTGCGGAGGTGCGCCTCAGCGAGCATCCAAACCGGTGTGCGGCTCCCTGCAATGACCGGAAGGCCGCCGCATATCCCGGTTCGACGCGTGACGGAGGCTGCAGACCGGCCACTCATTCGCGCGAGACTAACAGGCCCACGCCGGACCCTGCCAGAACAACCTGGCCGCCGGACGCCCAACCCGATCAGACTATGTACGGTCGAAATGTCCCCACCCAGCCGCTTGGCAGAACCAATTAAATCGCGTTGGCAGAGGCTCACGACTTTCCAACGTATCCCCAATGCGAACCCTTTTCCGCGTAGCGAGAGTCACCCTTTTCGCCTCCGGACCGGGTCCGGTTTTCGCCCCCTCTTTTGTGTTGTTCTGGGATAGATCGGGACGTGACTCAGTCTCCCCTTTCGCGCCGGATTCACCAGATTTCTCCGCCTCTTCCGGCACTTCCGGCACACCTTCACCAGCCTCCAGACCCCGGTTCGATTCCCCCTGGGACCACTTGTTCTCTTGCGTACTTGGCCTGCAAAACGGCCGAGGTTACGTGGTTCGTACGAGTTTTCGCCCTCCGCAGCGCGCGCATGAGCGGCGCGGCGCCATCGTCAGCAATGAAGCGCCCGTAGTTCTTCTCGATCATCTCGATCGACCGTGAGCTGGCGCCCAAGCTCGAGTGGTCGACCACATCGTTGGTCAGCGCTCGAAGCGCATCACGCTCAGGACGTCGGAGTGGTCGTCCGTCCACGGCTCGGCCGCAACCCGCTCGTCGAGCGGACGCCAGCGCGGGTCGCGCGCCACGGCCCCGAGATCCGGCCACGCACGCACGAGAAGCGCCCAATGGGAGGCGCTCTTGCCGACGGCCGTGTCGTCGAGCGAGACGGCGCCGTCGACCTGATGGATGCCCCTCAGGCCGAGTTCGTTCGCGGTCGCCGCGAGCACGGGCGCGAGATCGAGGAAACGATTCGTGACGTTGACGGCGAGGATCCCGCCCGGTCGTAGGTGCTCGCCGTAGAGCGCAAAGGCCTCACGGGTAAAGAGGTGGACGGGCATGGCGTCCGAGCTGAAGGCGTCGGCGACGATGAGGTCGTAGCGCTCGGGGCTTGCCGCGAGCTCGAGCCGCGCGTCCCCGATCACGACGCGCGCGGCGGCGGCGTCGGCGAGGAACGTGAACCAGCGCGGGTCGCGCGCGATGCGCTCGACGGTGGGATCGATCTCGTAGAAGTCCCAGCGCTCGCCGGTCCGCGCGTACGCCGCGAGCGACCCGGCGCCGAGCCCGAGCACGGCGACGCGCGCGAAACGCCCGGCGGGTGCATTCGCCAGGAGCTGTCCGATCGGTCCGCTCGGGTGGAAGTAGGTGAGCGGCTCGCGGCGGCGCGTGGAATCGCCGCTCTGGCGGCCGTGGAGCGTCGTGCCGTGGAGGTAGAGACGCGCGCCGTCGGCCGTCGCGACGACACGATGCACGCCGAAGAAGCTGCGCTCGACATGCAGGAGTGTACCGCCCGCGCTCGCGTACTGGCCCGTGAGGATGGCGAGCACGATGGTGATCGCGAGCGGCGCCAGCGTGAGCGGGAAGATCCAGCGTAGCGCTGCGAGGAGGAGGGCGATCGCGACGACGCCCGGCCAGCGCTGCGCGACGCTCGCGCTGCGGGCACCGGCAAGCACGATGCTCGCAACCAGCGTGACCGCGGCTACGCGGCTCGCGAACCCAGGCGTGACGGTGCCAGGGGCACGATCCTCGATGGCGTGCAGGACGAGCACCGTGAGCCCGAGCGCGAGCGGGTACTCGAGGATGGTGTCGAAGACGAGAGGGGCGACGACCGCGTTGCCGACGCCCGCGAGCGTGCCGCCGAACGCCATCCAGAGATAGAAGCTGGTCGCCTCCTCGGCCGGCGGGCGGCGCGCGGCGAGCTCGCCGTGTAGCACGTACGCGGCGAGGAAGAAGCCGACGAGGTGCGCCGTCGGGACGAGCCAGACGGGATGCGCGAGATTCAGGAGAAAGCTCACCGCGAGCATCGCCAGCAGCACCGGCAACGCGACGGACGCCGCGCGTCGTATCGCCGCTTGCTCGCGCGTCGAGAACGCCGCGACGAACGTCAGGAGATAGAGCGCCAGCGGCACGACCCAGAGGAGTGGGACCGAGCCGATGTCGGTCGCGAGCATGGCGGTCACGCCGTACATCAGGCTCGCGGGGATGCACGACAACACGAGCCATTGCAGACGGCGGCGCAGCGACGA
Organism: Polyangiaceae bacterium; assembly: GCA_031400185.1. GTDB lineage: Bacteria > Desulfobacterota > Binatia > UTPRO1 > UTPRO1 > UTPRO1. Next base: position 22,477 of record JANNPN010000265.1, on the reverse strand, counting down.
GACGGACGATGCCGTCGCGGGGACGGTGGCGAGCCCCGCGGCGCGCAGCAGCGGGAGGCCGGCGCCGAGAATCGCGATGCATGCGAGGGCATAGAGGAGGCTCCACGCCAGGCGCTGCTGCGCGAGCGTCAGGCGCGGCTCGAGGAGGAACGGATACGCGAGCAGGCCGACGACGCTTCCGAGGTTGCTCAGCGCGTAGAGCGGATAGGGGTTCGTGCTCGCGGCGAGCCCGAGCCTCGAGAACCAGCGCTGCATGAGCGGCGCGGTCGCGGCGAGCGCCACGAACGGCGGTCCGACCGCGAGGGTCAAGGTCGTGAGGAGTTGCAGAACCGGATGCTGCGCCGAGAGCACCGGGAGCACCGGCAGTCGGAGCGGCAGGCACGCCGCGCCCGCGAGCAACAACGCGCCGTGCACGGCGAGCGCGCGCCGAGGGTCGGCGATCCGCGCGACGCGGTCGGCGTGCGCGTACCCGGCGAGGAGGAGCGTCTGGTAGAAGAGTAGGCAGCTCGTCCAGACCGCCGGCGTACCGCCGAAGCGCGGCAGGAGCAGCTTGCCGGTGAGGAGCTGGATCCAGAAGACGAGAACGGCGCTCGTGAAGAGCGTCGCCCCGTACCACGCGACGATGCGGTTGGACGTCGCGCTGGCGACGGGCGGGGCGGCTCCGGCCGCGGGCGCACTGCGCGTGCGAGGATCAGCGCGTTCCGCGGCGGGAGGTCGCAACTACTTGGATATGATGAACTCGATCTTCTGGTAGGACAGGTCGAACGCGCTCGTGTGCGAGTTCACGACGAAGCCCTGGAGCGCGACATTCTTGTCGTCTCCGTCCACGACGAGCACGCCGAAGCCGCTCACAGTGTCGTTGGGGGGAGCGCCGAAGCCGCCCGCAGCGACGATCAGGTCGTCGACGGTGATCTCGATCTTCTTCACGACGCCCCCACCACCGCCGCCTCCAGCGAGCAAATAGGGTCCGCACGGGTTGCACACGACATTTCCGCCGGGTGCAGGGGCCCGAAGCGGCGAGCCCGACGCGTCGTACAGGTAAAGGCTTGCCGAGGCGCCCTTCCCGACCTTGCCGTCGGTGAGACCGCGCCCGTAGGTCGCGTAGATCGTGGTGTCGAAGGTGTACTGGGTATTGCTGATGCGGCCGCTCTTCTCGAGCACGTGGGGCAGGACGAAAACCCTCGCCATCGCGGTTCCCGCCGTCACCGCGACGATGGCGCAACTCAGCAGCGTACGAAACGATCGAGTCATATGGCACCCTCCTTGGGGAGCTGGAATGCCGTGACGAGTACGAACTTCGGCACCGCGCTGTCAAGAAAGAACTTCCGCGGTCGCGGTACACGCGCCGCGCCAACGGGAGATCGCCGAGCACTGAGCGGCTCGATCATTGGCGGGCGCCTTGTTTCTGATAGCGGCCTATTGCAATGCCAGCGGGAGGGCGCGCGCTCGTAGAGCTCGATCTGCCGTGCGACCAGGTGGCTCGACGCTCGGCGGAGGTTACGCAATCGACGGCGCTTCCTTCGGACTTCGTCCTATTTCCCTCCCAAACGAGATGGGCCCGGAAATCTTCATGCAATCGACCCTTGCTGGCCTTGGACCTGGCCGCGTTGTGCTCCCTCTCGATCGGTGTGTGGACACCAGAGAGACGCGGAGTGTCGGATCGACCGCAGCCACCAGATGGTTCAGGAGCCGACTGCAGAGGAACGCGCCGAGGGGCGGCAGCCATCGTTGTACGGCCCCCGGGGCGGCGCAGGCGCAGTGGCCTGAGCCGGGCTCGGCAGATCGGGCTTGGGGCGTTTGTTGCGCTTGGCTCGGGCTTGCATGGTCAGCGGTGCAGACCTCCGCAACGGTCCTACTCGAGCGTGATCGCGATACACTGCCCGCAATCAGACAACTTCCCAGCGCACTCGAGATCCGCCACGCTCAACGCATGCCGTCGTCGCTCATGGCATCTCGAACTGGTCGGTCAACACCAGGAAGCCCTGGGTGTTGGATTGACGTCGCGATGCGATCCAGGTGCGCGTCGACGATCTCCCGCGACGTGACCGCGTGGGCGCGGATCATGGCCGTCAACTCCCCCGCTCCCTTGGTGCACAGCTCGCTGATGCTCATGGCGCTCTCCTGTCGTGGACTACGGTCCCGAGCCGCGAACCGCGCGGCACACCGTGCCCCAGCAGAAGACGGAATGCCGTGGCGTGGCTGACGATCATGAGCGGCAGGACGAGCGACGCGACATACCACTGCGCCGTGGGGAATCGAGCCGGAACCACTACCACCCAAGTTGACGTACCACGTTCTCATCCGAGGATCGCGAGGCCGCGCGGATCGCGCGTTCGGCATCGTCCTCACGCGTCGTCGGCCAGCCGAAGCAAATACGGAAACCGTCGCCCGGATACTGCGCAACGCGCCCGTCGAAGCGGGCAGCGTTGGCGATGCGAGTAGAGCACCGACGAACACCTCGCGACGTCTGCATTCCTGTCGTCCCGGTTGCTTCCGCAATCCCTGTTGGTATACACACCAACGTGCGAGCCCAGTTGCTGCTTCGGGAGCGGAAGGAGCTTGATCAGGGAGGCTTCGTCGAACTGGTGCTGTGGAAACTGCCAAGCCCGACGGCAGATCGACCGCATGGTTACAAGTACCGACTCGCCTATGTTCAGGGGACACGATGCGTACTGCGCTACGACAACGAAACAGGCAAGGGCGATCATCGACACGTCGGCGCGCGATCGGAGCCGTACTGCTTCACGACGGTGGACGCCCTGCTGAACGACTTCATGCGCGAGGTGCGCGCACTAGGAAGGCGACGATGAAGCGAACCGTCACGATCGAGATCTCCGGCCTAGAGCAGTCGCTCAAGCGGTTCGCCAAGGGATGGCGATCGGGTCGTCGTATCGGCGAGGTAATCAGTTTCGAATCACCCGAGGTGCTCTTCCGCCGCATCACACCGAAGCGTTGGGCGCTGCTGACGGCGCTTCAGTCATCGGGTCCGCAATCGGTGCGCGAGCTAGCCCGCGAGCTACAGCGCGACATCAAGAACGTCCATGGGGATGTGCAGGCGCTGATCGAGATTGGGCTCATCGAACGCCAGGGCGGTACGATTTGTGTCCCGTTCGATGAGATCCGCACAGCATTCCGGTTGACGCGCGCGGCATGAGCAGAGGGATGCGGCACGAACGCTAACCTTTCGCCTCTGGACCGGGTCCGGTTTTCGCCCCCTCTTTTGTGTTGTTCTGGGATAGATCGGGACGTGACTCAGTCTCCCGTTTCGCGCCGGATTCACCATATCTCTCCGCCTCTTCCGGCACTTCCGGCGCACCTTCGCCACCGTCCGGACCCCAATTCGATTCCCCCTGGGACCACTTTGTAAGCGCCGGATTGCCCGGGGCTTTCGTGTTTGGGCCGGCCGTTTCGAGGCAAAGGTTCCCGCAAGGTTCCCGGTTTCGAGGTTTTCGCTGGGCGCCATCCCTATCGCGTCCATGAGCGGCGCGAGGCCGCGGACGGAAATGAAGCGGCCGTAGCTGTTCTCGATCATCGCGCCCGACGCGCTGACGTACTCCGCGATCGCCTTCAGGTTGATGCCCTGCGCCACGGCCGTGAGGCCCGCCAACACCAGGGCAGCCACGCCCGCACGGGGCCAGGAAAGCGCAGAACGCTCGTCTCGACGCATCCATATTCCAGGAAAGTGGAACCGCGCACTGTGACACGCGGCCGGACCCGATTCGACGTAGGGAGCGACCCCTCGAAGGACACGCCCGTGCGGATGATGTTGGTGCGGTGAGCGCCGGCGGCTTGGGTGGCAAGTAACCCGCTTTCGATCAGCGCGGGCCGAGCCCGCGCCGCACGCGTCTCCAGGTTTCCGCGTAGATCGTCGCGCGTGGGCCGACGGCGACGATCTCGATCACCGATCCCGCCATCCGGTAGATGATCCGCAATCGGCCGATCCGGCAACTGCGCAACCCGGCCCATTCGTCGCGGAGCGCCTTGCCAACCGACGGGTCCGCGACGACAGCGTCCAGGGCCGACCGAACCTTTCTCTTCAGATCCGGGTGCAGTCCTCGGGCCAACGAGGCGACGTCACCAGGAACTCTCAGCCGTCGCATGGAGCCGGCCGATCATTCCTCGAAGAGTGCGTCCAGTGTGTAGAGCTTCGCCTTTCCGCGCTTGAGTGCGCTGAGACCGCGGCGAATCTCCGCGACCAGTGCGGCGTCCGAGCGAACCGCAACGGTTTCCTTCAGGCTTTCGAGATCTCCCGGACTCACGAGCACGGCCGCCGCCCTGCCGTTTCGGGTGATGACTATCTCCTCGTCGCGCCCCTCGACCTCGTCGAGCAGGCTGCTGAGTTTGGCCTTGGCCTCGGAAAGCGGCACGGTCTTCATCGCACGAGCCTCATTGGTCTGGTCAGAATCATGACCAACCCTAAGGGGAGGGTCCCGCGCCCGTCAACCAGCGTCGAGGTCTGAGAGCGGGCGGTCGTCTCGAAGACGGGCGCGCGGATCATGGTCGCAGACGGTGCGCCAACCCGGGGCCGTTGCCTGTTCGGCCGGGCCCCTCTGCTTGACCATTGAGCTGCGCCTGAACGATGCTCCTGCCAGACACCCCGCGCTCCACGAGTACACGTTGTCCTTGTCGTGGATGGTCGCGTCGTCGGTCTTCTTCTCCCACTGGGGTGGTGGGGGGATTCACGGCGGCGGACGGGACGGCGTTCACGACGTTCCTCCCGGCGTTGAACGGTGGCGGGTGCTTCACGGGGCAGTGCGACTGGCGGTTGCCGACGGTCTACGAGGTGCAAACGATTCTATCGGAGCGTATCCGTGCACGATGAGCCCGTGTATCGACCCGGTTCTCGGCCCGACGGTGGTCGGCGGCTATTGGTCGGCCACTACCCTCGACGCGTACCCGACCGGCGCCCAGGGCCGCCTCTCGATGCTGCTTTGCGCTGGCTGACCATGAGTGGTTTGGAGGAGGAACGATGACGCGGATCAAGCTGGTTGCGATGCGTGGTGCCGTCCTGAGTCTCGCGCTGATGCTCGGCGCCGCTTCGGTCGGAGCCGAGGCGGTCAACGACGCGCCGCTCACCGAGAAGTGGTGGCCGAGCGAGTTCGGGCCCGACGACAAAGCGGGCGCCATCAACCGCATCACGCCCGCGATCGTCCTCAAGGCGATCGCGCTCGTGAAGCAGGGCAAGACGGCGACGCTCGGAAAATACTACGACCGCGACATCCCCACGTTCGGCTCCCGCCTCTGGAACATGGTCCTTCCGGGCACGCCGACTGGGGGCCCCATGGGTACGAACGGGCTCGTCTACCACGACGAGTACGTCTCGGCGGAGATCGGCCAGATCGGAACCCAGTTCGACGGGCCGGGGCACATCGGCGTCCACACCTCGAAGGGCGACCTCTTCTACAACGGTCGTGAGCGCGAGGCGGCCTACATGCGCGGCCCAGGCAACCGTCCGATCGGCATGGGCGATCTCGGCGTCGAGCACGTGGCCGAGAAGGCCTTCGTCTGTCGCGGCGTGTTGCTCGACGCGCCCAAGTACCGCGGCGTGAACCCGCTGCCGATTCCGACCAAGACCGACAGCCCTGGGATCGTCACCGCCGCCGACGTGCAGGCGATGGTGAAGGCGCAGGGCCTGGCCGAGATCGGCGCGGGCGACTGCGTGTTCCTCTACACCGGCCACGGCGACCTCTGGAAGAACAGCGCCTGGAAGGCGATGAATACCGAGCAGCGCCGCGCGGCCGCCGCCAAGTTCACCGCCGGCGAGCCGGGCTTCGGCCGCAGCGCCTGCGAGTATCTGGCCGCGCGCAAGATCGCGTTCATGGGGGGCGACACGTCCGCCAACGACGCGCAGCCGGTCGGCGAGATCGAGGGCGAGGTGGTGCCGTGTCACCAGGTTGCGCAGACCCGTCACGGCATCTGGAACATCGAGAACCTCGATTTCGAGCCGCTGCTGCAGGACGGGGTCTACGAGTTTCTGCTCGTCTGGTCGCCGCTGAAGATCGTCGGTGGCACGGGGTCGCCAGGGAATCCCGTCGCGATCTGGTAGACGCGCCCGCGCTCGGCACTTTTCCCTCATTTATCGGTTAGGTAGTTGGCTGGCGGTCGGCGAAGGTTGGAGGTTTTCGCCATCTGGACGGCGAGAGATTCCCCAACCCTCGCCAGAGTCGGTGCTCGTACACGCGCGCGACGCCGCTGTTCGAGAACGACACCGATGCGTGGCGTCCGCCCCAGCACCGTCCGTCGAGCTACCGTCCGCGCGCTGCGGAGCACGCTATCTGCACCAGCAACGAGATGAACAATTGCTTCGGCGCAACGTATTCCGCGGCCGGTCTGAAGCTGAATTCCGCGGACGCGTTCAAAGCTGCGAGCGACTGAGCCGGCAGCGCGTCTATCGTAGGGGATCGACGGGTCGAAGGTCGGTAGCCGTCGCTCGGAGACCCCGTCGTTCCACCAGCTGCTCGAGGCCTACCCGAGCCTCGAGCGTGGGGAGGACCTCCTCCTCCACGCCGAGGTCGGGTTCGAGCAGACGTTGATCAAGGGCTTCTTCGTCGAGCGCGCACTGATCGACGACGACGACAACTCCCCGCGGACGACCGCGCGAAGAACGACTTCGAGTACCTCGTGTCGCCCGGCGACACGCTGTGGGAGCGGAGACCGCTCAGAAGCACGGCGGCTTGCACTTCCCGTTCGGAGCGGTCGCGATCGCCTCGACCTCGCTCGGGGCGAGCACGCGCTCGAAGATCTCGATCTCGTCGACCGCACCGTCGAAGCTCTGTGTGATGTTCCACGAGCCGTTCTGCAGGCACGCCGGCAGGTTGTAGCTGCCGTTGAAGATGAACGTGGGTTGCGGGACTCCGTCGATGTACGCCTGGGGTCCGGACGCATCGACGCTGAAGGCGACATGGGTCCAAACGTCCGTCGGGATAGTCGCCCCGTTCGTACCCGCTTCGTAGTACCCACCTCCGCACCTCGACGTGAAGTACAGCTCCGGTACGATCGCTTCGAAATGGTACTCGTAGGTGTTGCCGTCGTCGTAGCGCACGATTGATCCACCGCCGCCCGAGTCGGGTTTGATCCAGGCGTCGATCGTGACCGCGGACGGATCGTGGGGCTTCGACGTTCCGGCGAGCACGTAGCCTTCGTAGCCGGCGCCGAACTTCCCGATGACCGGCCCGCCGTTCTGATGAAAGGCCAGGCTGCCGAGCGACGGCAGTACGTCGAACGGATTCGCCGGCCACACGTAGGCGAACTCGGTAATATCGGTCGCCGCGCTTCCTTGGGTTTCGTCGAAGGGCCACCACGCGACCAGGCCGCTCGGCGCGTGCGTGCATCCCTTCAGAGAGTGGAACTTGTAGTCCCGATCGATCTGCTCGCGGATGCGCGGACACGAGTACGAGGCGACGTAGCAATCGCCGCGGAGCTCGCCCTTGGCGCACGTCGAGTCGAATTTGGTGTTGCACTTGGCGAGCTTCGTCGGCGATGCGACCTCGCCCTTCTTGATTGCGTTCGCCTCGACGGTCATGAGGCACGTGAAGAGCTTCCCCGTGCTCTTCACCTTCGCCGATTCGCAGGCGGATTGCGCGTCCGCGCGTTCGACGTCGACGACCGCGCCGAGGAGCGCGAAACCGAGTGTCACGAGACTGCTGGCCGCGATGCGCATGTGCACCTCCTTGGGGTAGTGGCGCATCGACGGAGGGAGCGTGGGGGCGCGTGCGCCAGAGTCGCGCGTGCGGCGGGCTTAGCAAGGGCGTTCGCGTACCGTCGAGAAAAAAATCATGCGCGCGAACGTTTTGCGCGCCAGAATGAAACATCCGGAAGGGGAGACTCTCCCCCTTCTGGCTCGCTGCGCTCGGCCGCGCGCTGCGCGCGCGGAGTCTCGACGCCGGGCGGCTCGGGTTTGATAGGCTCCGCCCCGGCATGGAGCGCCGGATCGCCGTGTTGATGGCCATCGACGAACCCTACGCGGCGCCGTTCTGCGTGACGGTGACGTCGCTGCTCCAGCATCTCGGGCCCCGCGTGGGCCTCGACCTCTACGTGATGGCAAACGACGTCACGGCTGCGACGCGCCGCACGCTCGCAGGCGCCTTCGACGAGCGGGTGCAGCTCCAGTGGATGGCGCTCGATGCCGACAAGCTCCCCGCGCGCTGCGGCTACGGCTACGCGTCGTCCCCGGCCGCCAATTTCCGTCTCATGGCCGGATCCCGCCTGCCGGAGGCGGTCACGAAGGTGATCTACCTCGACGCGGATCTCCTAGTCCGAGACGACATCGCTGCGCTCTGGGAGCACGACATGCGGGGCGCGATCCTGCTGGCCGTTCAGGATGCGTATCTGCAGACGTTTCCGCGCGCCGGTCTTGCTGCTGAGGCGAACGGAGACCGCGAACGGCCGTACTTCAACTCGGGGGTCATGGTGATCGACCTGGTCGCCTGGCGAGCGGCGGGGATCGAGGAGCAGGTGCTGCGCGCCGCGGGCCGACTCGCGCCCACGACGAAGTGGCTCGATCAACACGCGCTCAACGCATGCCTCGTCGGGCGCTGGGGCGCGTTGCCGCCCGTATGGAACAAGCAGTATTGGCTCGATCTGGTTCCGCAGGATGCTGGACATCCTCCATCGCGTGACTCCCGACACCGTCGGGCGTCCCGCACGCGCTCAAGGTTGAACGAGCGTGAAGTCCGTGAAGAGCGTCGGGTCCGCGCCGTCCGTCCCTACCTCGAGCTGGTATGCGGCGAGATACGCCGCGGGGCTCGCTTCTGCCGTGAGCGACCACGTGAGCGTCGCCGCCGCGCCGGCCGGCAGTGCCGGCAGGGTTTGCGCGGCGCTGCCCCCGACGTGCAAGTGCTCCCCGGGTGTCTTCAGCGTGGCGCTGCCGGCCGGCAGTCCGCCGTCGCCGACGTTGGTGACGGTGAAGGTGATCTGAAAGGTCTGACCGGCGTGCAGGACCGTCGGCGGCAGGTCGCCGCCCGTGATCACCAGACGACCGGCCGTCACGATGCCGCCGGTCGCGGCGGCGGCGCGGGCCGCGGCCGCATCGGCCGCAATGAGCGCCGCCGAGCACAGCTTCGCATCCTTGGCGACCGCGCTCGGCGCGGCCTCCAGGGGCGCGAGCTCCCAGAGGTCGAGCTGCATGTAGTAGATGCCGCAACGCGTGGACGCGAGGACGACGTCATCCAGGAACGCGAGCAGCTCGGCGCCGACGCCGGGATCGCCGATCGCGGGAAGCGCGGCCTGCACCTGGTACGTCAGCGGATCGAGATAGTCGGTGAAGACGGCCGCGTCCGCCGCCGCTTGCTCGACGCGGAGAGGTGCCACCGCCAACGGGTCTTTCGTCTTCAGCGCTTTCTCGAGGCGCTTCATGACGTCGAGATACGCGGTGACGACGGCGCCGGCGACCGGCGGCTTGGCGCGCGCGCCGGTGGCGCGAATCGCCGCCTCGTGCCGATCGGCGTCGCCCAGGAGGCGCGCCGCCTCGAGAAACGCCGTGCGTTCGGTCGATTTCGGCGGCGCATGGGGCGGTGGCGACCCCGACCGCACGGGAACGCCGAAGGCGGTGTTCGCCATCTCGACGGTCCCCGGGAGCTGCACCTCGGCGATCTCGTACAATGGGTGCGCGATCCCCTCCGCGGCGGCGATGACCGAGAGCACCTGCACGGGCTTCGCGAGCTTGCCGAGCAGCGCCTGCGCCTTCTTGGCCTTTCCCGTGTACGAGTTGCCGCTCGTGAACTCGATCTTGTCGCCTTTTTCGAAGAGCCCCTTCACGCCGCGAAAGACCCCGAACACGCTGAGCGCCGACGTCGCTGCGAAGTGCACGTTGGTGTACGACTGCTTGAGCGCGTCGTTCTGATTGTTGACGGCGGTCAACGCCTGCAACGTGTCCCCGGCGTACCGCCGCACCTGCGCCGCCGCCACGACGTCGTCGATCAGCGACTGGACGCCGCGGCGGCCGAGGATGGGCCCGTCCGGAAGCAGCGATGTCGCGTTGCTCGAGGCGCCGAAGATCTCTCCCATGCTCGTGATGACGACGGCCGAGCGCAGCACGTCGAAGATGATCTCGAACAGGAGGTCGTCGGTGAACTGGCCCGTCCACTTGTCCGCGCCGAAACGCAGCAGCGACGCGACGATCTGGATGACCTGCGCCTTGGTCTGCCCCTGGATGCCGAGGCCGTCCAGGATCAACGGCAGCGCCGTCCCGACGAACGTCACCATGACGCCGATCTTCAGGCGCTGGCGCGAGAGCTCGGGCACCGAGCTGCCGGTCGGCGAGATCAACTTGTTCTGCCCGAGCTTCTTCAGGACCTCGACCGTGACGAGCAACGCGATCGTCTTGCCCGCGTCGTCGGCGAGCCCGATGGCGTCCTGGACGCGCGTTGCGGCGACCGCCCAGAAGGCGACGGCGCGGATCATCGCATTCCATTCGTCGCGCGGCCCACCGCCGGCAGCCACGCCCGGGAACTCGGGCGCCGCCGCGATCACGCTTTCGACGTACGCCTCGGCCGCGGCGGTGTCGTAGTACATCTGGATGAGGTCGGTCGTGATCGCGCCACTGAAGAGCGGGACGGGGAAGTTGTTGAGCTTCTGCAGGGTTTGCGCGGCCCGGTTGACCACCCCGACCGGCAGGATCACGTCCTTGACGAGCGGCTCGGGCTGCGGAACCTGCAGGCTGACCTGGCGGCGCTGCACGACGTCGCGGGCCTCGGTCGTGATGCTGTTGCTGAAGTGCGAGTATTGATCGCCCTTCTTCCGCACCTCGAGCTTGAACGTTCCCTCGTCGTCGGCGCCGAGCCGATACTTGCCCTTCTTGTCGGAGACGGTCTCCGAGACGACCTCGCCGCCCTCGCGCAACAGCCGCACCTTGGCCCCGGCGAGCGGACGGCCCGTGTTCACGACGTTCGAGTTCGGGAAGAGCATCACGGCGTCGCTGATCGTGCCCTCCACGATGAGGAGGAGGATCGGCAAGACGTGCGTGGCGTCGCCCGTCACGGTGTCACCGCGTACGAGGTCGGCTTCGGCCTTGGCGTCGAGGTCGAGCTGCGCCCGGCCTTTCAGTTTCTCCTCCGGCGGCACCGCCACCTTGAACTCGAGCACCGGCGGTTTCTCGAGGCCCGTGAACGTCCACTTGATGCGCTTCCCCTTCTTGACGCCACCCTCGGTGATGCTTCCCGGAACGAGCTTGGTGCCCTCGGGTACGGCGGCGTCGATCCTCAGCTTCTCGGTGTCCTCGCCGACCTCGACGTGGATCTGGTAGCGCACCTCCTCGCCGGGAAGCGCCCGACCGGCGCGCCGCGTGACGGTCGTAATTGCCACGTTGATCGCGGAGCGGAGATAGGTGAGCGCGACCCCGTCACTGGCGCTGAGCTCGCTGCCGTTCGTGAGTGTCGCCTTGGCATCGGCCGTCGACGAGATGAAGAGGATGGTCTCGGGAATGACGTCCTGGCCCTTCACCGTGGCGGCGAATCCGAAGGGCGCCGGCAGCCCGCCCGCGTCGAAGGTCCACGTGATGGTGTCCCCCGCGCGCACGCCGCCGGCCGTGATCGACGCCGGGTCCACGTCCACGAGATCCGCTCGGATGACCGCGCTCACGACCAGGTTCTCGACCAGGCTCTCGACCGCGGGGGGGGCGTCGACCGCCAGCTCGTACTCGACGCGGTCACTCGATTTCACGCCCTGCGACTGCGGGGCCTTCGCCTTCATGGTGAGCGTCAGGCCGGAGCCGACGTCGATCTCTTTCGTCACCTGATCGTAGTGGCCGGACTCGCCGTAGACGGACAGCGTGACCATGTACTTGCCGGCGGCCTTGTACTCGTGCTCGACGATCGGCGACGTTCCGATGGCGGAGCCCGTGTTGTCGCCGAAGAAGACTTGGTAGCGCTCGATGTTGCCCGTCGAGCTCGTCGCATCGAACTGCATCTTCGCCCCGCCGAGGCTCTTGGCGGTGAAGCTCGCGTGGACCTTGGGCAGCTCCGGCACCCGGACGATCGTCGATGCGCTGGCATGGAACGCGGCTCCACTCGCTCCGAGCGCCGTTCCGAGCGCGGTCAACCGGAACCAATGGGCCCCCTGCTGGATCGGCCGAAAGACGAGCTTACACACGCCCGGAGGACAGATGCCGACCTGATCCCCGCCACCGCCGGAGCCGTTCGGATTGACGTACTCGAGGTTCGGCGCGCACTCGAAGAGCGGGTCGTTCGCGCCCCAATTGATGCACCCGCCGCGATACCCGTAGTAGTTCCAGAGCACGACGTAGTTCACGGGATACGACTGGTTGTGCAGCATGATGCTGCCGCCCGCGGCATCCACCTCGAGCCGGAACCTGCCCTTGCCGTCGTAGATCGCCTGCGTGCCGTTGATCGAGATGCCGGCGTTGTTCGGCAGGAGACACCCCGGCGAACCGTACGACGACGGAAACGAGCCGTCGTTCTGGATCATTTGCGCCGTCGTGCAGGCGGGTGGCGTGTCGCCGAGGTTGTGGCTCTGCTGCTGCGCGAAGGCGGTCGCGGCGCGCACGGACAGTGACGCGCAGGCCAGGAGCGCGAGAGCGACACGGAGAAGCGGTACCGCAGAAGAGGACATCGTCGCGCCCACGTCGTACCACGTTTCCGGCGGAGAAAGTCAACGGAGAAAGGGCTATAGCCGACGCTCGTCGCCCACGCGCTCGGCCGGCGGCGAACGGGCATGGTTCAGCCAACGGACGCGTCGCCCGAGCAGAGCTCCGCCGGGTGCAAGCGGTCGAGCACACGAGCGCGCCGCTGCGCTTGATGCGGTAGCCGAGGAAGCGCGTCGGGTGCGAGTGAGCGTCGTGGGCGGCCCGTTTCTCGATGGTTGTCTTAGTAGCACACGGGTGCTACGGCCCCGTGTTCAGGGAACGCATGTCCACGACGACCATCCGAATCGATGACGACTTGAAGGCTCGTGTAGCGGCTGCAGCCGAGCGTGCGGGACAGACCTCCCACAGCTTCATTCTCGATGCCATCGCGCAGACGGTGGAGCAGGCCGAACTGACAGATGGCTTCCATCGTGAGGCGGACGAGCGCTGGGCCAGGATTCTTGCGAAGGGGAAGACCGTCGCCTGGGACGATATGCGGGCCTACCTTGCGGCCCGAGCAACCGGGCAGGCGACTCGAAAGCCGCGACCGCGGAAGCTGGCGCGTTAGCAATCACATGGCCCGAATCGAGGCCGCTCCCGAGATCGTTGACGACTTCGACCGCATTCTCGGTCACCTCGCGCAGTTCGATGTTGGGGCCGCGCCAAGTCGCATTGAAGAAGTCCTTCAAGCAGTGCAGGTGCTTTCGACCAGCCCGCTGATTGGACGGCCGGCGAAGGGTGGTAAGCGCGAGTTGGTGATCGGGAGGGGATCGCGTGGCTACGTGGCCCTGTACCGCTATGTGCCCGAGGTGGATACCGTGTTCTTTCTTGCCATCCGAAGCCAGCGCGAGGCCGGATACCTGCGCGGACTATGACGTACGTGCTGGCGGCGACGGTGCCCGCATATCAATTTGCCTTTGCACCACGGTGTACTGATCGGCCGTGCCCGGCACGCTGACGCTCACCAACGCGACGCTCTCCGACAACGTCGCGCAAGGCGGAAGCGGTGGCGGCCTTGCCGTCGACGGCGGCGACGGCGGCAGCGCCTTCGGCGGCGCGGTCTTCAACCCGAACGGTCAGGTCACGCTCACGCACTGCACGGTCGCGTTCAACACGGTGGTGGCGGGCATCGCCGGCGTAGGAGCCACGACGACCGGCGCAGTGGGTGCGGCCGACGGCGGCGCGCTCTATACGCTCGCTTTCGGACACGCGATCCGGACCGGCGCGCGCTCGACCGCCAATGCCGTGCTTCGGAACAGCATCCTCGCCCGCTCGCACGACGGCACCGGCGCCGCGGTGGCAGACCTCGTGAACGACCAGCGCCAGGACGCGCTCGCGTCGACCGCCGACGTCAGCCTCAACAACCTCGTCATGGCGCAGCTGAGCCTGAACGGCAGCACGACGACGGGCGTCCCGGTCTCGACCGCGCCGCCGCTGCTCGGCGCGCTCGCCGACAACGGCGGGCTCACGCCCACGCACGCGATCGGGCCATGAGTCCGGCGGTGGATGCAGGGCTCGCGGCGGTCTGCGTCGCAACCGATCAACGCGGCGTCACCCGGCCGCAGCCCGCGGGCGGCGCCTGCGATCTCGGAGCCTACGAGCTGGGGGTCGCCACGCCCACGCCGACGGTCACGCCGACCGCGACCGCAACGGCAACGCCGACGTCGACCGCGACGGCAACCGCGACCCCCACAGCCACTGCGACCGAGGTGCCGACGAGCACGCCGACGCCGGTCGCGCCGACCGAAGTGCCCACCCCGAGCGCGACACCGACCGTCGTCCCCGGCATGCTCCACCACGTCCTCTGCTACGACACCGCGCGTCCGCGCCTCCTGCAGTCGGTCACGCTCTTCGACGTCTTCGGCCCGAGCACGGCGACGCTCGATCGCGTGAAGCGCCTCTGCACGCCGGCCGACCGCGCCGGCACCGACCCGGCGGCGCCCGCGGCCGACGAGCATCTCACCTCGTACACGCTGAAGACGGCCGCACCGCGCCGGCCGGCCGCGCGCACGCAGGCGGTCGATACGCCGCTCGGCAGCTTCACGCTCCGCCTCGGCCGCTTCGAGCGCCTGCTGACGCCGGCAGCGAAAAGCCTTGTCGCACCGCCGCCCGCGACGGCACCGACGACGCTCGACAGCCTCGCCTGCTACCGCGTCGCCGGCGGACGCCTCCACGTGCAGGGCATTCCGGTCACCGACCAGTTCGGCGCGCGCACGCTCGACGTCAAGCGCCCGACCCGACTCTGCGTCGCGACCGCCGTCGACGGCACACCCGTGCTCGACGCGAGCACGGCGCTCGTCTGCTTCCGCACCCGCCTTCGTAGCGGCGACCTCATCCGGAGCGGGGTCTTCGCGACCGACCGCTTCGGCGCGAGCGCGCTGGCACTGTACGGCCCGCGCGAATTCTGCGCGCCCGCGACCCTCGTCCCATGACCGCCCGCCGTCAAAGGAGAATGCGTCCCTGCAGCCCGACGCCGGCGAACGGCTGCGCTACGAGCACGAAGGTACTTCCAGACGCGATCACTTCCTTTGCGAGCGTCTCGGGTGCCCTTTGGTGACGCGCTACGGCAGCGTCACCGTCGAGCGCAGGCATAGCTCGGCTGGGCGGGCGGTCCTGAGGGTAAATGCCCCGAGCTGGTTCCGGAGGTAGTACGGGTCGATTCCGGGACCGCGGCGCGGATCGGTGCGGGTCTTGTAGCAGAGCAGGTGCGCGCTCGGGTCGAGAACCTCGGCTCCGTCGACGGCGGCCGCGAGGCAGAGCCGGCGCGGTTCCAGCGTCTCGGCGGTGTACGTTCCCTGTTCGTCGACGACGACGACCGCGCTCGGCTCGATGCGCCCGCGTGCGCGGTAGCAGCGGTAGTGATCGGCGTTGGTCGGGTCGAGCGGCGCCGGCGGTCCGACCTGGCTCTTCGCCGTGGGGATCAGCACCGCGATCGGTCGGACGAGGTCGACCGTCGAAGTCCCCAAAGCGTTGCTGATCACGACATTGCGGATGCGCTTGAATTCGTTCGCGCGCACGCGCGCGACGTGACTCGTCAACTCGTCGGGCAGGTCCGGCGCGTCGGGATTGGCACCGTTCACGTCTGCCGGGGCGCAGAGTCTGTCCACTGAATACAGCTGCATGACAGACCGGCCGAGCGGATCCTCGAGCGCCAGCTGAGCCCGCAGGGAGTAGAGCCTGCGCTTGCCGTAGTAACAGAGGAAGTCGGTTCCCGGGCCTGCGCTCGGGGTCGGCTGCGGGGTCGTGATCGCAGTGGTCGTCGGTACCGGGCCGGCCGTGCCCGTGGCGGTCGCCGTCGCCAGGGCCGTCGGCGTGGCCGTGGTTGTCGGCGTTGCCGTGGGCGTGACCGTGGGGCTGCCGGTTGCTGTTGCGGTGACCGTCGCTGTCGTGGTCGGGGTAGCTGTGGCGGTCGGGGTGACCGTCTCGGTCGCCGTGGGCGTCGTTGTCTCGGTCGGCGTGGCCGTGGGCGACGACGTTGCTGTCGCTGTCGGCGTGGCCGTCGGGGTCGCCGTCGCGGTGGCGGTCGCCGTGGGAATGATGGTGGCGGTGGGCGTCGCGGTAAGCATCGGCGTCGCGGTGACGGTGACGGTCGCGGTCGCGGTGGTGGTCGTCGTCGGGGTCGGCGTCGCTGTGACCGTGGCGGTCGCCGTGGGAAGGACCGTGGCGGTGGCCGTCGCTGTGAGCGTCGGTGTGGAGGTGACGGTGGCTGTGGCGGTTGGTGTCGCAGTCCTGGCGGTCGTCGGTGTGGGCGTCGCGGCGGCTGGCAGGTTCTCGACGTCGATGCCGGTCACGAAGCTCAGGCCCGAGACGATGGTTTCGACGTTCGAGTTGAGCCCGCCGTTGATGTTGGCCCGCGCCACGCGGTCGACGGTCGCGTCGGTCCAGTAGACCTTCGCGGACGCCGCATGGACCGCGACGTCGACGATATTGCCCGCGGAGGTGACGATGGTCTCGATGCCGGTGCCGGCGAGGTTCGACCGCAGCACCGTGCCGGCGTTGACCGTCCGCTGGGCCCAGTAGAGCTTCCCCGCAGCGAGGTCGAGCGCGATGCCTTTGAGGGTGTTGGTCGAGAGACCGGTGATCACCGCGACCGCGCCGGAGCCGTCGAGGTTTGCGCGGTAGATCGAGCCCCCGTTCCCGAACGCCGTATCGACGGCGTTGCCCCAGTAGACCTGGCGGGCGACGCTGTCGATTCGGATCTGACGGAGCGCGCTCCCGGAGAGGTTGAGCACCTGCTCGACTCCGGATCCGTCGAGGTTCATTCGCATCATGCGCGACGGGCTGCTCTGCTCGAGCCAGTAGAGCTTCGCGGCAACCGGATCGACGGCGATGCTGAGTGGGAATTGGGAGCCGAGCGAGCGCAGCAGCGTGTTGCCCGACCCGTCGGTGTTGACGACGCGGATCTCTTGCTGGTTGAACATTGGGCCGTCCTGCTCGAGGACGAGATAGAGCTTGCCGGTCCCGGCTTCGACGGCGACGTCCTCGACGATCGGGTCGACCTGACCGGTGAAGATCGTCTGCACGCCGGTCCCGGCGAGGCCGGCTTTCTTCACAAACCCGAAGTCACCGAAGTAGATCGAGTCGGCTGCTGAGTACGCCGGAGCGGCGAGGACGGCGAACAGCGCGAACATCCCCACGACGGGCGCGTGCGCCCGACGCCGGTCCTCCCGAGTGCCTCTCGATGATCGATGACGGTTCATGAGCACGCTGGTGCACACGAGATGCCAACGCGCCTGCTCCTGCGAGTGTCGATATCGATGGAGAAACGCCGTCGCGAGATCGCGATGCCATCACCATTGTCATGACGGTCGTCATGACTCCGTCTTCGGGCGGACGTGCCACCGAGCCGAACGGGCGGTCCAGATCTCAGAAGACGCCGCCGTCTGCGATCTGGACATCGTGCCACCCCTCGGATCGCGGGCGAATGTCTATGAGCGAGCGAAGATCCCGCCAGGAGCGAGGGAGAGATCCCTCGCGTACGCTCAGACCGGGAGCGTGAAGGAAAAGGTCGACCCCTTGCCGACCTCGCTCTCGACCCAGATGCGGCCGCCGTGGCCTTCGACGATCCTCCGCACGATGGCGAGGCCCAGCCCTGTGGTCTGCTCGCCGGCGGTCCCCCGGACGCTGGTGTTGCTGAAGGGCTTGAAGAGCTTCGGAAGATCGTCCTCCGGAATGCCTTGTCCGTGATCCTGCACGGCGATGGTCGCGAAGCCGTCCGCGCACGCGACGCGGACCCGAACGGCGGTGCCGGGATGAGAGAACTTCACGGCATTGCTGAGGAGGTTGTTCAACACCTGCTCGATCTTGCCGGCGTCGAACGGAATCCGCGGCAGTGTCGCAGGCAGATCGAGATCCACGGTGATTTGCTTCCGGGCAGCCAGGACACGGTTCAACGTGACGTTCTGCCGAACGATCTGGAGGAGATCGGCGGAGTGTCGGTCCAGCTTCAACTGGCCGGCTTCGATGGTGGCCACGTCGAGAAGGTCGTTGACCAAGCGGAGCATGAACTCGCTCGTGCGCTTGATGGTGGAGACGAATTCGCGCTGCGCGTCGTTCAACCCCCCGCCCGCCTCGGCCTCGAGAAACTCGCTGTAGGCCAGGATGACGCCCAAGGGATTCCGCAGGTCGTGCGCGGCCATGCCGAGGAAGCGGTTCTTCTGCTCATTGAGTGCTTCCAGCTCGACGTTTTTTCTGGCCATCTCCCGCTGCAGATTGGCCATCTCGTTGTTCAGCGCGCTCAGCTCGTCGTAGAGCGCGTCGCCGTGCGACGGAGCGGGGTGCTCCGCCAGAGCCAAGTTCTTCGCGGTGACCCGCAAGGCGTTGGCTTGCTCGTTGTTGATCCGCATCAACTCTTCGTTGCAGTGAGGCAAATCGCGTTGCGAGAGCGCCGCCGCGACGATGAAGCCGGTCTGGGTTCGCCCGCCCGCGAAATGGAGCGGCAGCAGTCGTCCGTGCACCGAAACGGTGATCTCCCAATCGTAGGCCGCCTGGCGGGTCTGCAGCTCGTCGAGGAAGTGCCCGGCCTTCTCCCGTGCGGCCGGGTCGACCAGGTCGCGCAGGTGCGTTCCCGGAGGGACCCTGGCCGCCAGGTCGAGATCGTCGCGCAGCACGCGCACGACGCGTCCAGCGTGATCGCACATCATGGCGATGCCGCCGGTCGGAGGTGCCATCGTCATGATGCTCGCGCGCCCAGGACTCGCGCGCGCAGGAATTGAAGGCCCAACTCGATGGCGTTCTGCGCGTTGGTGGCGGACCCGTCGGCGCCGATCTCGCGCCACAACTCCGGGTTGCGATTGAACGGATAGCCACCCACCAGAATCCGCACCCCGCCTGCGTTTGGATCACGGCGCACGGTGCGGATCAGCTCGCGAACCGCATCCACGTGGAACGAGATCGTTGCGGAGATCGCCAGGACATCGGCGTTGCGGGCGAGGACGGTGTCGAGGACGCTGTCATGGGGCGTGTTGGCGCCGAGATAGAAGGTGTGCCAGCCCGCCATCTCGAAGAAGTCCGCCACCATCCGCGCGCCGATCTCGTGGAGATCCCCCGCCACACACGTGGCCACCACCGTCCCCGCCGTCTTCTCCGAGGCGAAGATGTACGGATAGAGCTGCGACATGATCAGTTGCGTCGCAGCCGTGCAGTAGTGCTCTTGTGCCACGGTGATGCGATTGGTCTGCCACAGCCGGCCGATCTCGTACTGGGCCGGCTGAAAGACGTTGAGATAGATCTCCCTCACCTGCGCGCCACTCGCGACGGCATCCAGTACCAGCCGGCTGGCGAGATTGCGCTCGCCGCGTCGCAACGCTTCGAGATACTGGTGCGCCAGCGGCGCCATCGGTGCGCCATCGTGGAGGATCTCCGGGAGATCCTCCGGCATGGCAGGCATGGCATGCACCGCAGTCGTGACGAACTCGCCGGCGAGCGTCCCCTGATCTGCCGGCAACCGCTCGCGCAGAACCTCCGCGAGACATTCGAGATGAAACACCAAGTCGGAAGGCAGTACCTTCCGCCGGCTGAGCATGACCTTCACCCACGCCACGTAGTCGACGAACAGCGCCTGGTTGTTCAACGCGAGTGCTTGCGCCAGGTGGGACAGGTGGTACCCCGCGTCCTGCAGCGATTTCTCTCGAGCGACATCGCCGTACTTGATGGCGAGCTCGGGATGACGGGCGAACTCGCGTTCGACCAGAAGAGCGGCGATCACGCTGCGGTCGCTGACGATGCTCGCGCTGGCACGCTGAAGAATTGGCGCGGACACGGCTAGGAGCTCACGTGCTCGAAGCGGCGGAGCTGGGTCTCACCGGGAACCAGTTTCAAGCCTTTGGGTATGCCGCGGTGCGAATCGTGATGCAGATGGCTGCGATGCCACGCGTGAAAGCTCGTCTCGTCGGCCCAGAAGGTGATGAGCCAGATTTCCTCGGGCCGCTCGAGGGGACTGATCACGTCCATGCGACGGTAGCCGGCGGCGTTCTCGACCAGATGCAGCCGATTGCCGAACGCCGCCTTCACCTCGGCCGTCATACCGTTGGCGATGACGAAGCGACTCAACGCGACAAAGCCGACCGCGGGAGCATCCGGCGCGCGCACGCGCTGCGAAGGGTCACTCCGATAGGTTTCGCGACTCGGATTCATTTGGTGCAAGCATGACTGCGTGCCCCGTTGGACGCAATTTTTTCGACTGTCGCGCGTCACTCGGTATCGATTGCGCATGAGGATCCGCATGCCACGTCCCGCGGGACGCCGTGGGCGAGGGGGCGGGGCTTCAAGCGGACGTCCGCGGGGCAGCGGAACTGGCGATCACACAAATTGCCGCATGTCCCCATTCGCTAGTGGTCCGCAGTTCTCCGTAAGCACGGGCCGTGAGATGGGCCGTACGGCGTGCGGCAGACGCAGGAGAATTACTCGACACGCTAGGATGTAAACACCGCGTCCCCGGCGCTGTCGGTTCTACCACCTGCGTGACCGTCTCTCGGGTACTCCGGCGTTGCAATACTCAGACGCGGCAGACATCGGCGACTCGGGCGGAGCGCGAACGCTACGCCTTTCCCGGCACCAGGCATGGCACGGGTGATGCTCAACACCTCATGTTCCGAATTGTGGACAGCGTTACTTCTTCGCGGCAGTGGGAGACAGACTTCGACGAGGCCGAACACGCCTTCGCAGAACTGCTGATCTCAGCCGACCTCGATCACGTCTCTCTCCGGCGGCACGCTCGGTCCCTCGCCGCGTTCGAAGAGGCTGTCGATGTCGCGCTCGCAGCGGCGCATGGACATCTAGATGCGAGCGCGCCCATCGATGACGACGCGCACCGCTTCCTGCACCGGGTGCTGTATCGTATCAACCGCTTGACGTTGTTCTGGTACGACGATCTTCACAATTACCGCAATGAGCGGTCCGCCTATCTCCAAGGTCTCCGTGATCGAATCGAGAATCCTTGGCAGGAGGCCGAACAGCGCGCTCATGCGTTGGACCGCTTGCGCGGGGTCGACGTCGCCGCCGGTCTGCGGAGCCGCACGGCGCTCGATCTCGACCCGCCGGCCTCCATGGCGGGCGTGTTCTTCCGCGATCGCGCGTCCGACGTGGCCTACCAACGCCTGCTCGCGATTGCCTCGCTCGACGGGCTGGTCGAAGCGAGCCAGCTGTCGCGCACGCTGGGTGGAGTCAGCAATCCGATTCAGTCGACGATGACCCGGTTGCTCGTCGAGGAGTACGGGGGCGGACGGCTAGCGAAGAAACACTCCTCGTATTTTCGCGCCATGCTGGAGACCCTGGAGATGAGCACGACGCCGGAGGCGTATTTCGATGTCGTGCCGTGGGAAGTACTGAGCACGATCAACCACAGCTTCTTGTTGTCGGATCGGAAGCGGTACTTCCTGCGATACGTTGGCGGCTTGCTCTATACCGAGACGTCCGTGCCGGCGGCATTCCGATGCTATTCGACTGCGGCGACGCGCTTGGCACTCGCGCCGGACGCGCGCACGTATTGGGATCTTCACATCAAGGAGGACGCGCGACACGGGCCGTGGATGCTGAACGACGTTGCGCTACCCCTCGTGGAGCTGTACCCCGCCGATGCCTGGGAGTTGCTGCTTGGTTACGATCAGCAGCGCCGTATGAGTGGCCGGGCTGCGGACGCGACGGCGCGGTCGGCGGCGAGCGCCGAGTGTGCCGTGCTGCTGCGTACCTGATCGTTCTGCACGGCATCGCGGCTCAGGGAGCGGCGCCGAGCCGCTCCGCTGCGAGACGTTCCACCGCGGCCCCGGCGACGCCGAGCTGCGGCGCCAGACGCCGGGCGATTTCGACGGCCGCGATCATGTGGCCCTCGGCATTCGGGTGTACGAAGTCGTCAGGAGTCTTTCGCAAACGGTCGAGCGCCGCGCCACGATCGCGGTACACCGCCTTCATGTCGACGAAGGCAATCTCCAGATCCTGGAGGATGGCCAGCACGGTCTCGTGCGCCGTCTTCAGGTAGGCGTCTTCGGCGGTCAGGTACGGGTAGACGACCACGAGCAGCGTGGCGTCACGATCGCGCGCGTACCGGCGCATGCGCGCGAGGCCCTCAGTCACGAGCCAACGGTTCCGCTGGACGGTCTCCGGCGACCAGAGGTCGCCGGAGACGACGGCAATGGTGCGCAGCTTGACGAGACGATACAGCGCCGACGTTTGGAACCAGAACGGACTGACGACGCCGATCGGCTCGAAGAGATTTTGCATCATCCGCTCTCGAGCCACGCTCATCGACGGCAAGAAATCGTTCAGGCAGAACCCGAGAATGAGCACGTCGGGGTCCAGCGCGATGCGCTGCTCGAGGTAGTAGGCCTCCTGCAGCGTATTGTATCCGGCGATGCCCGCGTTCCACGTCCGGGCGGACGTGCTGGTGAGAAACTGGTTCAG
>JANNPN010000261.1:0-1889 GCA_031400185.1 Polyangiaceae bacterium | reverse complement strand
TGCAGGTGAGGCTAAGGCTCGTGCAGAGTTCGGCGGAGTCAATCGTGGACAACCTGGCAAGGACCTATATGAGCTCATGCTTGATGTAGCTCGTAATCCCAAGAACTACGATCTAACCTCTGCTGGAGTGCTTCGGGGAGCCGCACCTCGCGTGTGCGCAAGCCAGGGAGGCGCCGGCGGGCAGTACGCGCTGGGTAGCCGGAACCCGGCGACGGTAGGAGCACTCCCTGACTCACCCGCCGGCGACACCGAACAGGCCCGGAACCGGCGCGACTTCGAGGGATCGGGCGTCGAGTCAGCGTTCGCGGGGGCGGCGCGGGCGGCGGAACGATTCGAGCGCCATCTCGAGGTGGCGCTTGTAGGTCTCTTCGAAGCTCCCGTCGGTTTCGAGCAGCGACTCGAGCATGGGCCGGAAAAGCTGGAAGCCGAGGGTCGCGGTGAGGAGGAAGGCCGCGACGGCGCGCGCGTCGGTGCCGTCGGCGCCGTTCGCCTCGAGGTCGCGGCGGTACCCCGCCAGGAGACGCTCGACCATCGGCCGGTGGGTCCCGAAGACGTCGTCCGTGAGCAGCTCCGTCAGGATGCCCCAGGCGATCAACCGGACGTAGTGCGGGTTCTTCTCCTGCGCGCTGAAGAGCAGCTCGACGAGCGGCGCCGGTGTGCGGGCCGCGTCGTCGCCGGAGTAGAGCTCGAGGACGCGCGCGAGCTGGCGCGCGAACGGCTGGCGGAGCGTCTCCTTCAAGAGGCCGGCCTTCCCCCCGAAGTAGCGGTGGATGAGCCCGAACGAGACGCCCGCGCGGTCGCCGAGCTCGGCGAGGCCGAAGCCGTCCGGACCCTTCCGCGCCATGAGCTCGGTCGCGGCCGCGAGGATCGCCGCGACGGTGGCGTTCCGGTCGCGCGGGACACCAGTCCGCCGCCGGCCCTTCGCCGACGCGCGAGGTCGCCGCGGTGGGCTCGATGCGCCCGAACCACCCGGACGCGCGGAGTTCACGCGAGTGGCCACGCGTCCGTCGTCAGGCGAGCGTGACCCGCGCGTTCGTGATCACGACCTGGTCGCGCTCCTTCACCTTCGCCTGCACGAGGATGTCGGTCGGCGACTCCTTCCACATCTCGGTGACGATCGTCTCGCCGGGCATCACCGGACGTGCGAAGCGGACGCGGATCGAGCGGAAGCGGGTCGGGTCGTCGTCGGCGCACGCTTGCAGCACCGCGCGGCCGACGTTCGCGAACGTGCAGAGACCGTGCAGGATCGGCTTCTCGAACCCGCCCATCCTCGCGAATCCCGGGTCGGCGTGGAGCGGGTTCTTGTCGCCGGAGAGACGGTAGAGGAGCGCTTGATGGGTCTGCGTCGGGGTCTCCACGACGGCGTCGGGCGCGCGCTTCGGCGCCTCGTTCGTTGCGGCTGGCCCGGCCGCGCCGCCGAAGCCGCCCTCGCCGCGGAGGAAGATGCCGAACTCGTTCTTGAAGACGGGAATGCCGCCCTCGCGCCGAGTGACCGCTTCGATCACGACGAGCGCCCCCTTGCCCTTGTCGTAGATCCCGGTGATCGTCCCCTCGGTCTTGGTCGTGGCGCTCGTCGGGATCGGCGTCTCGAGCACCTCCAGGTACTGTTCGCCGTGGAGCAGCATCATCGGGTTGAAGCTCAGGGCGGGGACGTTCATGAGGCCCATCAGCATCGGGAAGCTCGGCACGACGCCGAAGGTCGGAAGCGCGCGGAGCCCGTTCTCGAACGTGTACTGCAGCACCTGCGGGCTCGTCTGGTCCTGCCCGATGCCGACCCCCGCGCCGAGCGCATAGAGCATGAGCGTGTCCTCGGTCCAGGCGTACTCCGTCGCGGCCAGGGGCGCGCCGAGGGCTTTGTCGAGATCGATGGGCATGCTGGCTCTCCTCTC
>JANNPN010000255.1:0-79984 GCA_031400185.1 Polyangiaceae bacterium | reverse complement strand
GCGCGATCAGCTTCGTGATCGGCACCACGGCAACGGTGCTGATGGCGCTCCGCGTCTTCTGGACCACGCTCTGAGCGCGGCGCACGCTCTCAGGTTCGCGTTCGGGGGCGCCGGGTAGGGGCGCGTTTGCCCCGGACCTTGGGGCGCTCGCGGGTGCGCTTGGCAGCCGGGGCCGCCAGACGTTTCCGTGTCGGCGAGGTGCGCACGTTGGCGATCCGCTCGAGCGCGGCCGACAGATCGACCCCGAAGGCCGCCTTGAGCTGCGCGCTCAGGTTCGGCGGCACGAGCGTACCACCGAAGTTGGCGAGCTCGGACGCGAGGTCGTCGGCGAAGCTCGCGAGCGCTGTCGGTCGTCCGTTCTTGCCTTTCGCGTGGTGCGCCCGCCCGAGGCTGTAGCCCATCGCGAAGCCGGCGGAGAGCGCCCCGAGACTCCAGGCAACGGGCTCGCGTTGGAACTGCTCGGTCATCGAGAGCACGCCGGTCACGGTGTCGGCGACCGCGTCGACGCGCTCCTCGACCGTCCCCTTGATCTGCTCGACGGTCTCGTTGATGGAATGCCGAGCCTCGTCGACGCGCTCTTGCAACTCCTCGCGCGTCGGAGGCGTCGCCGGCTCACCGCCGGGCTTCGGATCAGCCACGTTCGCCATGGGACGGAGTCACCGCGTCGACCGTTGCCTGCGCGTGGGTCCCGAGCCGCGCCCCGCCGCGTCGGAGGACGATCCACCCGGCGACGATGCCGAACAGGCCGACCGCTCCGAAGGCGACCGCACGCTGCAGCAGGGGATCGAGCGCTACCGGCAGCACCGAGGCGAGCGCGAACGCGAGGCTCGCGACGCACGCAGCGAGCCCGACCGCGATGACGACCGCCGCCATGGCCCACGCTACCAGCTCGCGGCCATAGCGGCGTGCCTCGTCCTCGATGTCGAGCTTCATGAGACCCAGCTTGCCGTCGACGAGACGGAGGAGGTCGTCTCCGAGCTTCGCGACGAGCGCGGTCAGATCCTCGTCGGTGCGCCCGGCGAGCACCGCCTCGTGGAGGCGTGATTCGCCGGTCGGTTCTGCGGCGGCCATCCGGCCTCCTACGTAGTCGAGCGCGACTTGCCGGCGTTTCCGCGGGCGCCCGTCTTGGCGTTCCCGGCGACTTTTTCCTGCGACCCGGCGGCCTCTTCGAGCTGAGGGATGATTGCGCGGACGGCACCTGCCGCGGCACCCGCCAGCACTTTCGCGGCGGCCTTGCCGAGCGGCGTGCTCGCAGCGGCGCGCGCCGTGTTCTTCACGGCACTGGTCGTCTTCTTCGCCGTTCCGGTGACGGTCTTGCTGGCTTGCCCCGGCTTCCGCGTTCCCGATTTGGAACGAGTAGTGGTCTTGGCGCTGCTCTTTGCTTTCGTCTTCGTGGCCATGAAACCTCCCCCTTTTTTGTGAGCACGGCTCGTGCGCCGGGCGTCGAGCTTCAATAAAGCAAGAGCCGCACCAACCCCGCGGTTCGCACGCGCCGCGCGCTGCGAGCATTTTCTCGCGGCGGCCACGACGACGCCGACGGAGATTTCAAGATTTGAGACGTCGGTTTCTACGAATTTACAACGCCACGCCCGGAAGGCTGGCGTCGGCGTCGAGCTCATGGCCGAGTGCGAGCGCCCCGCCGCCGTTCACGGTGCTGCGCGTGGACGACGGGTTCGTGCGGAAACTGCGGCCTGGGGCACCTCCGCGCGCCGACTTCGACGCTGCGTCGGCCCGCATCAGGGGGCACGGCATCCCGTGGGTCCGCGGCTGTTCCGCTCGGCGCCGGCGATCAGCCCGAGAAGCGCCCCTGCGCCTTGAACCGCTCGATGAAGGGCGCGTAATCGGTTGGCTGCTGCGGGGTCTCGATGCGCGCGCCGGAGAGCTTCACCCACGGCTGCGCGCTCCGCGTCCAGATGTCGCCGACCGGCTCGACCCAGCTCGTGTCGTCGAGCGTGCCGCTCCGGAGGCTGAGGATCCCAGAGGACGGGATCTGCCCGTGCGCGATGCGGCTCCCGCAGTCGCCGCAGAACCATCCGTAGCGCGGGTTCCCGGCGTCCGACTTCCATTCAAACGTGCGGGGCGTGCCTTGGGTGAACGCGAAGCTGGCCTCCAGGACGGTCGCGGGCGTCCCGAACGCACCGCCGCCGATCGTCTGACAGTTGGTGCAGTGGCAGTTGTAGATCATGAGCGGCGGCGCCGAGACCGCGTAGCGCAACGCACCGCACTGACAGCCGCCGACGAGGGGAAGCGAGACCATGCGGGATCCTCCTCGCGCGTGCGTAGCGGTTGCGCGCGGCTCGCTCAAGACGAGCTCACCATGTGTCGAAAGGTGAGGTTCACGCGCGGGCCGACCACGCGGCTCGTCTTCGCGATCCGATGCGACCAGCGCGCGACGGCGGCGCCCGCCATGACGAGCACGCTTCCCGTGCCAAGATCGATGGCGACGGCTTTCTCCCCCGCGCGCTCCCGGATCTCGAAGCGCCGGGTCGCGCCGAAGCTCACCGACGCGATGTCCGGCTGGCCGCCGTGCGGGTAGTCGTTGTCGCGATGCCAGCCGACGGAGTCGCGTCCGTCGCGGTAGAGGTTCGCGAGCACCGAGTTGAAGGCTCGACCGGTCGCCTGCTCGACGTGCCGGCGGATGGCGTCGAGCCGCGGCGGGAGCACGCGCGGCGGGTGCACGACGCCCGAGTAGCGATAGCCGACCGGCCCGTACATCGCGATGAGGCGCGGCATCGGCACGGTGCGGCCGTAGATCGTGAACCGCTGCTCCTCCCACTCGAGCTCGACGAGCAATCCCTCGAGATGCGCCGCGCTAGCGGCGGCGTCGAAGCAGCCGGGGGTCAGCGTGAAGCCGTCCGGCAGCGGCATCGCCCGCCTCCCCGGCTACACGGGCGGCGCGAACGTGGGATTCCGGACGAGGCGAATGTCCTCGAGACGGGTCGCGCAGCTCTTCCGCCACGCGTCGGCGTCGGAGAGGACGTAGAAGCGATCCTCCTTCACGGCGCTGAGCACGCGGTCGGCGATCACCTGGGTCGGGATGCCGCCCGCGACCGCCGCCTTGATGGCGCCGTTCACGAGCTCGACGTCCGGCGGGAGCGGCGTGGCGGCGCCGCGGAGCGCGGTCGGCCGGTTGCGCTCGCAGTCGTCGATGCGGGTCGCGACGGCCTCCGGACAGAGCGCCGACACGCCGATCCGCGCGCCCGTGCCGCGGAGCTCATGGTAGAGCACCTCGCTAAGGGCGAGCACGGCGTGCTTGCTCATGTGGTACGCCGCCGCGTACGGGTTCGCGGTCAGCGCCGCCATCGACGCGGTGTTCACGATGTGCCCCTCGTCGCCGCGCTCGAGCATGATCGGAACGAACGTGCGGAGACCGTGGATCACGCCCCACATGTTGACGCCCAGCACCCACTCGTAGTCGGCGACGGGCTGCGTCCAGCACAGCCCGCCGGCGAAGACACCCGCGTTGTTGCAGACGAGGTGCACGCCGCCGAACGCGGCGAGCGTCTTCTCCGCGAGGCGATCGACCTCCGCCGGCTTCGTGACGTCGGTCTCGACCGCCAGCACCTCGACGCCTGTCGCCCCGATCTCGCGCGCCGCCTTCGCCAGCGCCTCGGGCTCGACGTCGGCGAGCACGACCTTCATGCCCTCACGCCCAAACGTCTCCGCGAGCGCGCGGCCGATGCCGCTCGCCCCACCCGTCACGACCGCGACTCTTCCGCTCAGGTTCTCCATGGGCCGAACCTAGGGCAGGAGCCCGTGGGCAGACAAGACCAGTCTGCCCCACGGTACTGGCCGAAACCGGCCAGTACCTGCCCCACGGGCCGCGATCGTCGACCGGGGCCCGACCTCAGTCCGCGACGTCCTTGAATTGCTCCGCCGTTTGCTTGGTCGCCGGGCCGCTGTACGTCGCCTCCCAGCAGAGCCCGTCGCTGTTCTGGATCTGCACGATCAGCGGCTGCACGATCGTCGTGAGACTCGGCATCGCCAGCGCGCCGCCGCGGCCCTGGAACTGGATCTGCGCTTTGCCGATCGCGCCCTGCTTGAGCTTCAGGCTGAGCCCGCCGTCGGGGGTGAGCTCCTTGTCCTTGTAGGAGAAGCCGTTCGTGCCGTTGGCTTTCCAGCACGGCTTCCCGGCGCACGTGCCGCCGGCGGGGTGCGTGATCTCGAAGCGGAGGCCGGTCCGGTCGTAGATGCAGACCTGATAACTCGTGCTCGTCGTCGGCGATCCGAACTCGGCGAGCGTGGTGCGTGCGCCCTTCGACCACTTCCACTTGATCGCGTCCTTGCCGTCGACGCTCTTGTTGGAGAGCTGGATCGACCCCTTGCGCGGGATCCACGGCGGGCGGCAGCCGCTGAGCGGTCCGACGGTGCAGCCGAGACCCGGCTCGACGAGGCACGTCGGCGAGCAGCCGTCGCCTGCATCCTGATTGCCGTCGTCGCACTCCTCGTTGCACGTCGGCTCGCGCGTGCCGTCGCCGCACACCATCGAGTCGCCGATGCACTCGCCGGCGACGCATTGGTCGGCGTTGGTGCAGACGTTCGCGTCGGCGCAGCTCGTGCCACACGGGACATGAAGCACCTCGCGTCGAAAGGGTGGTGAACGGCGACGGAGCGCGGACGCTAAAACCGACCGGGTCGCCCGGTCAAGGAGATTCTGAGGGGCACGGCGCGCTCACTCCGGCCTGAATTCCCGCTCGAACACCACCGCGTTCTCGGCGGTGATGATCCGCACCGTCAGCCCACCGAAGGCGCCGACGTCGAGCTCGCCGAAGTTCGACCAGCGCTGCGCTTCTTCCGCTGACGTGACCGGCACGGACGGCCCGTGGAAATAGAGGCGCTCGGGGCGGAGCGTCGGGTCGACGTCGCGGTGCGGGAAGAACATGGCGCTCAGCGGGCCGCTCGTGAGCTCGAGCATGCGGAGGCCTGGGAGCGGCGTCGAGCGGAACCCCGTCGCGAAGTGCACGTCGGTGGTGAGCCAGACCAGATTCCGGACGTGCGCCATGCGGAGCAGCTTCAGGATCGCGAGCAGCTCGCGCTCGAAGCCCTGGCCCGTGCCGCCGTCGGCCCACCCGTCGCCTCCGGTCGGGATAGACAACGGCACGCTCGACACGACCACCTTCCACGTCGCGTGCGATCGGACGAGGCCGTCGATGAGCCAGCGCAGCTGCGCCATGCCGAGCATCGTCTTCGGCTGGGTGCCGATGTCGAGGTCCGTGTTGCCGTCGCGGTAGCTGCGCGTATCGAGGAAAAACACTTCGAGATGGCGGCCCCAGCGCGCGGAACGGTAGAGGCGCTCGGCGTCGACGAGCGGCTGGTAGTCGACGAAGGCCGCACGGGCGGGCGCCAAGCGCGGCGCAGCGGGGGCGTCGGGCAGCGTTTGGTTGCGCGGCCCGGCGTCGTTCTGGGTCTCGTGATCGTCCCAGACCGCATAGTACGGCGCCGCAGCGAGGAAGCGCTGCATCGCCGCGTCGGCGCGATCGTAGCGCCAATGCTCCCAGAACGCGGGCACCGTCGCGCGCGCCGGCGGTGGCCCCGGCACCTGCGTGTTCCCGAAGCGGCCGACGGCGAGGCACGCGTCGTCGGCGTAGACCATGTCGCCGAGGGCCACGAAGAAGTCGGGACGGCGCGCGAGCATGCGGTCGAAGATCGGATAGCCGGCGGCCGCGTCGCGGCAGACGTTTTGGCCGCCGACGTCACCGCCCCAGAGCATCCGGACGGGCGCGAATGCGCGCGGGTCGGGGGCGGTGCGAAACGCGCCCTCGACTGTTCCGTTGGCGGAGTCTCCACACCACGCGCGGAAACGGTACGCGGTGCCTGCCGACAACTTGTCGAGCACGACCTTGCCCGTGAAGTCGTGCGCGGCGCCGACGGCGACCGCGCGCGGCGTCGCCCCTCCGTCGAGCACAACGTGCAGCGCCGCCGGGCCATCGCAACGACCCCAGACGACAGCGGACCTCGCGCCGACCTCGCCGACCGCGACCCCGTGGGTGAGATGCGGGACGCCGAGCGGCGGCGCCGGACGCGCGATCGGCGACGTGCACGCCGACAGCGCGGCGAGCAGCACCCCGACGCGTACCGATCGCGCCGTCACGAGCGGCGGCTCAGGCGAACGCCGGCAGCACGTGCTCGCCCATGAGACGAATCGAGCGCATCACCTTGTCGTGAGGGATCTTGTAGGGGTTCACGAGGCAGAGCAGCAGGTCGCAGCCGGCCGCCTCGTAACGGCGCGCGATCTCGATGCAGCGCACAGGATCCCCGACGACCGCCGAGCCGCTGTCCTTCAGGAAGTCGAAGGTCAGGTGCTCCATGCCGCCGAGGTCGACGACGGTCTTGAGCTGCCCGGCGTACCCGTAGCTGCCGAGCTCGGACATCCAGTCGGGAAGCGACGCGATGTGCTTGACGGCCGTCTGCACGTACCACGGGAACGACTCGGCGGCGTCGGCGAACGCTGCCTCGTTGCTGTCGGCGCAGTGAACCATGGTGAAGGTCGCGGCTTGCTCGTTCTTGAACTTGCCGACGGGCGTCGCGCATTCGGCGAGGCCGTTTCGGTAGAGCGCCAAACGGTCCTTCAGGTCTTCCGGCGGGACACCCACCGTGAACGAGCACAGGCCGAGGCCGTGCTTGCCGATCTCGTAGTGGCCGTCCGGGCTGCTGGTCGCGCCCCAGAGCGGCGGGTGCGGCTTTTGGAGCGGGCGCGGCAACACCCGGCGCGGCGCGCCCATCTGCCAGTGCTCGCCTTGCGCCTGGTAGAGGTCCTCGGTCCAGGCGCCGACGATGTGGCGGAGCGCCTCGGACCACTGCGCGCGGGTCGCGTGCGGGTCGACCGCGAAGCCTTCGAGCTCCGCGCGCGTCGACGAACGGCCGGTGCCGAGCTCGACGCGGCCGTTGCTGAGCAGGTCGAGCACCGCGACCGACTCGGCCGTCCGGATCGGATGATTGTACGGCTTCGGCAGGAGGCGCACGCCGTAGCCGATCCGGATGCGCTCGGTGCGCGCGGCGATCGCGCCGTACAGGATCTCGGGATTCGAGCAGTGCGAGTACTCCTCGAGGAAGTGATGCTCGACGCTCCAGACGCTGTGAAAGCCGACCTCGTCGGCGAGGATCGCCTGCGCGAGCGTCGAACGATACGCCTCGAGCTCGCTCGTCGGGGTCCAGGGACGGGCAACGGGGATCTCGAAGAAGAGGCCGAATTTCATGTCCTCGCTCGCGAGCTGCATCGGATACGCCAAGCCGCGGGCGCGACGCAAGCCGCGGGCGCGAGCTGGCGACGATGCGCCGCGGTAGCGGCGGGCGAACCGCAGGACCCGCTTGCGGGGCGCGACACGCGTAGCGTACACGGCGTCATGCGGGCGCGTGATGCGGACGGAGCTTCATGAGCGAGCAGGCCCGCGACCGCGCAGTCCTCCTCGTCCTCGTCCTGGTTTCGATCTCGGTGTTGTTTCCCCTGCGCCCCTACGGGTTGCAGATGGGCAACGAAGGCTGGCTCGTGCACCCGACGATGCGGATGCTCGCGGGCGAGGTGCTGTACCGCGACGTTCTCACCTACTACGCGCCGCTGTACTACCATCTGCTCGCGTGGGCCTTCGCGCTGGTCGGCCCGTCCTTCCTCTTGTCGCGAACGCTGTCGGTGTTCGCACTCGTCGCCACCGCGGCCCTCGCGTATCGCGTCGGACGGCGCTGGCTCCCCACCTGGCTCGCGTGGTGTCCGCCGCTCGTGTACGTGCTCGCGCCCGGACCCTGGGTCAAGGCGCCCTACGGCTTCTGCACCATGCTGTTCTTCCTCGCGCTCGCCCGCGTACTCGAGCGACCGGGCACGCGACGGTACGCGGGGATGGGCGCGGTCTGCGGCTTCACATTGGTGACACGGCACGAGCTCGGCGTCGCACAAATCGGCATTGCGATCGTGGCAGCCGTGCTCGCGGCGATCTTCCCCGGCCGTTTCGGCGGCGACGCAGCGGCGTGGGGAAGCGCGACGGTGCGCGCTGCCGGTCGCACCATCGGCGTGACCCTCGCCGCCGCCAGCGCGGTCGCCCTTCCGGTTCTCCTCTACTACGCGAGCCAGGGGGCACTCGGCGACCTGTGGCAGATGATGTTCTCGACCGGCTTTGGACAGATGCCGGACTGGGTCGGTCCATTGAAGAGGCTCCTCTCGCCCGCGACGTTCGCGGACGCGGACGAGGGACGCGCGGCAGGGTTCATCCTCATCGCACCGGTGTTCGTCTACGCCGGGGTCGGCGTCGCGCTGCTCGTCCGGATGCTCCGTGAGGGGATCGTGATCCGCAACGTGCTCACCGGCGCGCTCCTCGCCTACGGTGTGGCCACCCTGCCTCAGGCCTACTCGATGCCGTTCGTGATCCGGCTGCTCCAGAGCGCGCTGCCGTTCTACTTGCTGACGGCCTACCTCGCCCTCGAGGTGGCGCGCGCGATCGGCTTCCTGCTCGGCAAGCCGGAGTGGGCACCCGCGAGCTTCGGCGTCGCCGGAATTGTGGTCCTCGCCGGCGGCTGGCTCGTGTGGCTCGTGAACTCGGGCCTGCCGACCATCCTACCCGGCGATGAGTTTACGGGCGCGTGGCGGATGCGGCGAGACACGGCGCCTGCGGCGATTCTCGGCGGCAACACCGTGTACCTGCCCTGGAACCGCGCGGAGGAGGTGCGTCTCGTGCGCGAGTTCCTCGACGCTCACTCGACGCCCGACGAGCCCATCCTCGCCTTGCCGCTCTTGTCCTCGTACTACCTCCTCTTGGAACGTCCCAACCCGACGGGCATCGTCGGCGAGCGGCCGCGCGCGCGCAACGCCGTAATGACCCAGGCGCAAAAGGAGCGCGAGATGGGACGACTTCTCGACTCCCGCGCGCGCTACGTGATCGCCACCCGCTCCTGGTTCGCCTCGCCCCGCCCTCCCGAGCACATGCGCGCCGTGCTGACCCAGGAGTTCCATCCGATCCGCGCGTACGAGTCGGTCGTGATCCTGGAGCGCGGCATGGACGAGGTGGGGCGCGCGCTCATGGACGTGTACCTGCGGGTCGAGCGCGGCATCGTGGACCAGCGCGACGCCAACGTGGTGCGCACCATCGTCCACGAGCGACCCACGTGGCCGATGCCCCAGGAGCTGCTCGTCAACTTCCTCTTCCGCGAGGGCAACGTCGAGGGGGCCCTCAGCGCGCTGCGGACGGCGTACAAGCTCGATCCATTGGCGGTCGTCGATCTCGAGACCGCCGCGGGCATTCTGCTCCGCACCGGTCGGATGGCCGAGGCCCGTGACACCCTGCTCGAGGTGCGCGCGGTGCGCGAGAGCCCGCGCTCGCGGGCGCTCTGGGCGCGTCTCCCGGAGAGCCTGCGTCAGTGAGGCTCGCCTGCGCGCGGCGCGTCCTCGAAACCCACGCGTCGTGCCACGAGGAACAGCGGCCGGCCGCGCACCTGGTCGTAGATGCGCACCACGTACTCGCCCAGGATGCCGACCCCCAGCGCATTGAACGCGCCGAAGACCGACGCGGTCACGACGTATGAAGCCCAGCCGGGAATGGCGTAACCCGTGATCAGCTTGTGGTAGAGCACGAACGTCGTCAGCCCGGCGCCGATCACTAACGACACGGCCGCGATCACGTAGAAGATGCTCAAGGGCAGCACCGAGGACGAGAACACCGCCGCCTTCGCGAGACGCACGAGCCCGGCGAACGCGACGCGCGGGTGGTCGTCGTGACGCGGATTGCGCTCGACGGGCACCCCCGTCTGGCGGAAACCGACCCAGCTGCGCAGGCCGGGGTAGTAGCGGTCGCGGTCCGCCAGGCTCGCGATGTGGCGCGCAACCTCACGGTCGACGAGACCGAAGTTCCCCGCATCCTGCGGAACCGGTGTCCGCGAGACCAGGTTCAAGAAGCGGTAGAACGCGAAGAACGCCGCGCGCTTGAGGGCGTGCTCCTTGCGACCGGCGCGGATCGCGTACACCACGTCGAACCCCTCGGTCCACTTCTCGATCAAGTCGATCAGGTGGGCGGGGTCGTCCTGCAGGTCCGAGTCCATGACGATGACGGCGTCGCCGCGCGCGTGCACGAACCCGGCATGCACGGCGGCCTGCTGGCCGAAGTTGCGTGAGAGATGCAGGACGCGGACCCGCCCGTCGCGCTCCGCCAGCGCGTCGAGCGCGGCAGCGCTCCCGTCGGTCGAGCCGTCGTCGACGAACACAGCCTCGAAGCGGTAGGGGGTCGACTCCAGCGCATCGCGCACGGCGTCGAAGAGGCGCACCAGGACGGCCGACTCGTTGTACAGCGGCAGAATGACCGAGACGAGGGTGCGGTC
Organism: Polyangiaceae bacterium; assembly: GCA_031400185.1. Lineage (GTDB taxonomy): Bacteria > Desulfobacterota > Binatia > UTPRO1 > UTPRO1 > UTPRO1. The sequence continues at coordinate 69,688 of JANNPN010000255.1, read as the reverse complement.
CGATACGGCACGACGCTGGAGCTCGCTCATCGCGTCAGCACTCCCACGATCGAAAGTCCGAAGGGTACGCCGGCCCGCCTCAGCCACCAGCGCTCGACGCCGGCGCAGCGCAGGAGGACGCCGTTGAGCAAGGGCGAGACGCGCGGGAACTCGCTGCCTCCGTGCCCTTTCTTGAAACGCTGGATCACCCGGACTGGGAGCGCTGCCGGAAGCGCGAACGAGTTCCAGCTCGTGACACGCCGGACGTTCAATTCAGCGGCGCGCGCCTGCGATCGCAACGCCTCGCGCGTGTAGCGGCGCTGGTGCCCCAGCATCTTGTCCCAGTCCCCGTAGAGCGACGGGTACGCCGGCACCGTCACGACCACGACGCCCTCGGGCTCGAGTACGTCCCGAGCGTTCAGCAGCACCGCAATCGGATCCTCACTGTGTTCGAGGACGTCGAGCAGGACGACCACGCGGACCGATTGTGGGTCGACGGGCCACGGCTTCGCCAAGTCGTGCTGGTGGACGTCGGCGAGACCACGTCCGCGCGCGTACGCAACCGCCGGCGCGAGCGTGTCGAGCCCGATGACACGGTAGCCGAGCTGCTCGAATTCGACCAAGTTGCGCGCCGAACCGATACCGCCCTCGACCAGCCGGCCGGGCGGCGGCGCGAGCTCACGTAGGAGGTCGACGACGAGCCGGCGCTTGGCGAGGTGCCACCAGTACGACTCTTCCAGCGCAATCAGGTCCTGGAGGTGATCGGGGTGCACCGCGGTACTATCCTCGAACGCCCGGCCCCGTCCAAGGGCACGCAACCTCCAGTCTTCGGTCGGCGTAGCTCTAACCTACGGCGAAGAGTCAGCGCAATCCTGCGCGCTGCCATGACCGATGCGGGGCGTGTGCGGGAGACTGCGGGAGACCCGTCTGGCATGCGCGTCCGGCACTCGCTATCCCGCAGCGGATGGCGATCGCGAATGCGCCGGCCGCCGAGGCGAAGGTCGACGAGGAGCTGATCCGGAAGCTGCTGCGCGGACAGCACCCGGATCTGGCGGAGCGGCCGCTCCGCATCGTGGCCAATGGGTGGGACAATGTGCTCGCGCGCCTTGGCGAGGATCTGGTCGTGCGCCTCCCGCGCCGCGCCCTCGCCGCAACGTTGATCCAGCACGAGCAACGCTGGCTACCGCGGCTCGCGCCGCGCTTGCCGCTGCCGGTGCCGGTCCCGCTACGCGTCGGCACGCCCGCCGAAGGCTTTCGGTGGAGGTGGAGCGTGTGCCCCTGGTTCGAGGGCGCCAACGCCGCGGCGACTGCACCCGCGGATCTCGATGCCGCCGCCGATCTGCTCGCGGCGTTTCTCCTGGCACTGCATCGTCCGGCGCCGGCCGACGCGCCGGCCAACCCGTTTCGCGGCGTGCGGCTCTCCGCGCGCGACGGCCTGGTTCAGTCGTACCTCGAAAGCCTCGCATCGGACGTCGATCAGCGCGCCGCGCACCGCACCTGGGACGAGGCCTGCGCGCTCCCCGCGTACGACGGTCCGCCGGTGTGGATCCACGGCGACCTCCACCCCGCGAACCTCGTCGTCCGCGCCGGCGCCGTCGCGGCCGTCGTCGACTTCGGAGACGTAACAGCCGGCGACCCCGCCACCGACCTCGCGGTCGCGTGGATGCTCTTCCCGGCGCCCGTCCGCGCTCGCTTCCGCGCGGCGCTCGGCGACGTCGACGACGACACCTGGCACCGCGCCGCCGGGAACGCCCTCGCCCACGGCCTCGCCTGCCTCGCGCGGTCGGCGGACGTGCCGCTGATGGAGGCGATGGGACGACGAACGCTCGCTGCGGTCCTGGAGGAGCGTTAGCCCCGATGGCGGTCACCCAACGTTCGCGGATTTCGCGTGTCGGCACCGGCGGAGTGGTTCTATCGTCCGCCGTCAATCGTATTCCGTCTGCCTGCCGCCGACGCCGTGAACTGACCGGGCTTCGCCTAGAAATTCCTATCAACCGCGGTTTGTTCGCGTGCCCGCAAGGAGCGAGTCGAACTTGACGCTGTGCTTCGCCGCCGCGTATGCCAGCGCGATGACTGTCCCGACGAAGTCACCCGCGCCCGGCAATCGAATCGCTCCCCTCGCCGGCATCCGCGTGCTCGAGGTCGCCAACTGGCTCGCCGCGCCCGCGGCCGGCGCGCTCATGGCCGATCTCGGGGCTGACGTCGTGAAGGTCGAGCCGCCCGAGGGCGACGTCTTTCGCGGCTACCGCATGACGTCGATGGGCTACTCGACGCCCTTCGAGCACAACTATGCCTTCGAGTGCGACAACCGCGGCAAGCGCTCGGTGACGGTGGCGCTCGACCGGCCGGGTGGGCCCGCGCTCGTCCGCAAGCTCGCGGGGCAGGTCGACGTCTTCCTCACCAACCTCATCCAGCCGCGCTGCGTTCGCTACGGGCTCACGTGGGAGGACGTCCGCGCGGTGAGCCCGCGCATCATCTATACGGCGTTCAGCGGCTACGGGCGGCGCGGGCCGGATCAGAGTCGGCCGGGCTTCGACTACGCGGCGTTCTGGGCGCGCTCGGGGATCATGGGGCTCCTCGGCGAGCCGCCGTCGCCGCCGCCGCTCTGTCGCGCCGGCCAGGGCGATCACACGACCGCGCTCAACATCCTCGCTGCGGTGCTCGCGGCGCTGCGGGTGCGCGACCAGACCGGCGACGCGCAGTACGTCGAGGTGACGCTGCAGGGCACCGGCATGTACACGCTCGCGACCGACTTCCAGGCCGCGCTCGTCGCGCAGGAGCAGCCGCGCCGCCACGACCGCACGCGCCCCGCGAACCCGATCTGGAACTCGTATCAGTGCGGCGACGGCGAGTGGGTGCTGCTCGTGATGCCGCAACCCGATCCGTACTGGTCGCGCTTCTGCGCGGCGATCGGCAAGCCCGAGTGGGCGGCGGATCCGCGCTACGACTCACTCGCGAAACGCCGCGACGAGACGGGGACGCTCACCCCGGCGATTGCTGCCGCGTTCGCGACCGAGCCGCGCGCGGCGTGGGCCACGAAGCTCGACGCGCAGGGGCTCATCTGGGCGCCGGTCGCGACGCTCCCGGACGTCATGGCGGACCCGCAGGCCCGCGAGATGGGCTGGATCACTACCATCGACCACCCGACCTACGGCCGCTTCGAGACCATCGGCACCCCGTTCCAGATCGCCGGCGCCGACATCGGCCCGCGCGGCGGCGCCCCGGAGGCGGGGGCGCACACGTTCGAAGTGCTGACCGAGCTCGGCGTGAGCGACGAGGAGATCACCAAGCTCGCGACCAACGGGGTCATCGGCTAGCGGCACGCAGAACCGGCTCGCCTGTGAGTGAGCCGATGTGCTTAGCCGGGAACGATGTCGCCCGCGCTCGTTCGATCTCTCGCCGCCGCGACGCTGCTCGCGTGCTCCCTGCACGCGACCACGGCTTTCGCGCAAAGCAAACGCTACGTCTGGGCCGGTCACGGCCGCAGTCCTCAGCACGACGCCGTTGGCGACGTCGCGACGCAGCCATTGCAGCAGATCCACTGGCAGACGCCGGTCGACCTCATGCCGCAGTACGTCGGCACGTTCCTCCTCATCCACTACGGGTCGCCGCTCGCGACCCGGAAGAACACGATCGTCGTGCCGGTGAAGACGGGGGCGACCGGCGGCTTCCAGGTCGAGGGCCGGAGCGGGGTCGACGGTGCGCTGCTGTGGACCCACGCGTCCGACTACATCCTGCCGCCGCACGACTGGACGCCGAGCTTCGCGCCCGCGCTCGGCCGGAACAAGCTCTGGATCCCCGCCGCCGGCGGCACGTTGGAGACGCGGACCCGCATCGACGCGACCACGAATCAGAAGATCGACCGCGTCGCGTTCTACGGCGACGACGACTACGCCGCGAACCCGACAGCGTACGACAGCAAGGTGTTCATCAACACGCCGCTCACCGTCGACAAGCGCGGCAACGTCTGGTTCGGCTTCCAGGTGACGGGGGCGAATCCGAGCGCGCTCCAGGGCGGCATCGCCAAGGTCACGAACCGCGGAGTCGGGACGTGGGTGTCGGCGGCGGCCGCGAGCGGCGATCCCTCGATGACGAAGGTGCCGCACGGCAGCGCCCCCGCGGTCACGCGCGACGGCAAGACCGTGTACGTCGCGGTGAACGACTCCGGCGGCTGGGGATTCGGCGTCGGGTATCTGTTGGCGCTCGACGCGAAGACGCTCGCGACCCGTGCGTCGGTCCGCGTGAAGGACCCGAAGGTGCCCGCGAACGACGCCTTCCTGAACGACAACAGCACCGCGTCGCCGACGATCGGCCCCGACGGCGACGTCTACTTCGGCGTGCTCGAGAACCCGTTCCCCTCGAACCATGCGCGCGGCTGGCTCCTGCACTTCGACCGCAATCTCGTGCCGGTCGGCCCGCCCGGGGCATTCGGATGGGACGACACCGCGTCGATCGTGCCGGCGCGCCTCGTGCCTTCGTATCTCGGTCTGTCGGACTACCTCGTGATGACCAAGTACAACGACTACGCCGGCGTCGGCGGTACGGGCGCCAACAAGCTCGCCGTCCTCGACCCGACCGACAGCATGACCGATCCCGTCTCCGGGATAGCGGTCATGAAGGAGATCCTGACCGTCGTCGGCCCGACCCCCGACTGGGACTTCCCGGGCAATCCGAACGCGCGCCGCGAATGGTGCACCAACACGACCGTCATCGACCCCGTGACCGGTGCCGCCTTCGCCAACAACGCCGACGGCAAGCTCTACCGCTGGGATCTCGCCACCAACACGCTGAACGAGAGCATCACGCTCACCACCGGCATCGGCGAGGCCTACACCGCGACGATCCTCGGTCCGGACGGCAAGGTGTACGCGATCAACGACCGGACGCTGTTCGCGGTCGGACAGTAAGCGCCTCGGAGCCGACGCCTCAGCTCGGGGGCCCCTCGTTGCGCCACCAGCGGAGCGTGTTGTTGCCGATCTCGCCGCACGCGACGAGGTCGAGCCGGCCGTCGCCGTCGAGGTCGCGCACGAGCACCGAGTTGCCGCGGATGAATCCGGGGTGGAGCTCGCGCAGGCGCCAGCGCCGCTCGTCACCCAGGTTTTCCCACCACGCGACGTTGCCGGCGCCCCACGCCGTCGCGACCACGTCGAGGTCGCCGTCGCCGTCGAGGTCTCCCGCCGCGGCCTCGAACGCGCCGAGGAACTTGCCGGCGATGCGGTGCTTCCGGAACTTCTTGCCGGGACGGTTCTCGTACCAGGCGATCTCGCCCGGCCACTTCGGGTAGCCGTTGCTGCGGTACGCGGCCATCACGACGTCGAGGTCGCCGTCCCCGTCGAAATCGACGGGCTCCCCGTGTTGCGGTCCGCCGCCCTTGCGGATCGTATGGCGCGGCCACTCGAGCGCGGGCGGCCCGAGGTTCTCGTACCAATAGAGGCCCTCGCCGACGATGCCGCCGAGGAGATCGGCGTCGCCGTCGCCGTCGAAGTCGGCAGCGCGCACGGTGCGCGTCTCCTCGCCGACCGCGATTTCGTGCTTCGTCCATTCGGATAGCAATGGGTCGCCCGGGTTCTCGAACCACGCGAAGCGGTTGCCGACGTATGCCGACGCGAACACGTCGAGGTCGCCGTCGCCGTCGATGTCGGTCACGTCGACGTCGTAGGCGTGCGGCATGTCGCTCGAGACGGTGTGTGCGGCCCACTCGCCGCCGGCCGGCGTGCCATCGTTCTCGAACCAGACGATCGACCAGTTGAAATGGTCGACGGTCACGACGTCCGGGGTGCCGTTGTGGTCGAGGTCGACGACCGCGTGGCGCTCGGGCCAGCCGTCGCCCATGTCGCGCACCAGATGGCGGGTGAAATCGCCGCTTCCGCCGTTCTCGAACCACAGTACGCGATGCCCGGTCGTGTCGGCGCTCGTGAGGTCGCCGTCGCCGTCGAGGTCCGCGGCGCCGAGGCCGTAGGCGTACGTGTAGTCGTCCGAGATCACATGCTCCGTGAAGACGACGGAGGGAGGCGGAGCCGCCGCACCGGCGAACGCGGCCGCGGCGATCATCCCGAGGACGGCGAGCGCGATCCGAAGCGACGAGCCCATCGAGTGGCGTCCTAGCACGGCGGCTCGACCGCAGCCCACCAGTCGATGCGGACTGGACCTCGGGCGCGACAACAGCAAAAGTCCCGTTCGCATGAGTGGACCGCAGCCGCGCGACCGGACGGAGGACGAACTCCGCGCCATCAATCAGACGTTCTTCGACGACCTATGGCGCGAGTCGCGGCTGATCGGCCCGGAACGCTTCAACACCTGGCCGCTCGTCCGCGCGCTCGCCGCGACCGCACCGCGCCGGCTCGAGGTCGCGCCCGGGCTGCGGCCGCGCTTGCCGATCGCCGGGACGCGCTTCGTCGACATCAGCACGCCCGCGATGCGGAGCCTTCGCGCGTCCGGCGGCGTCACGGCGCGCGGCTCGATCACCGCCCTCCCCTTCGCGGACGCGTCGTTCGACCTGGTGTGCGCGCTCGACATCGTCGAGCACGTCGACGACGACGACCGCGCGTTCGCCGAGCTCGTGCGCGTTTCGGCGCCGGGCGCGACGTTCCTGCTCTCGATCCCGCTCCACGCCGCGCGTTGGACGACGCTCGACGACCTCGTCGGCCACCGCCGCCGCTACGAGCCCGAGCGCTTGTTGGCGATCCTCGCGCGCCACGGGCTCACCGTCGAGCAGACGGCGGAGCACTCGATGCAGCCGAAGTCGTCCCGTCTCGTCGACCTCGGGATGTGGTACCTCGTCCACCAGCGCGGAAAAGCGATCTGGTGGTACAACAACGTTATCATGCCGCTCGCGGTCCGTTTCGAGCGGAAGCTCCAGCTGACGCGGGGGCTCGTCGACCTCGAGCGCGCCGAGGAGATCCTGATCGTCTGCCGGCGCAGTGGGTGACGACGTCACGAGCATGCGCGGGTGCTCGTGCGCGTCCCGCGAAAGGTGCCGTCGCTCCCGTCGAAAGGTCGGCGAGCGCTCGGCAATGAGGTCGTCGACGACGTCCTCGACGACGACCCGCGGCTGCTCCGAGCGCGGGGCGAAGGCCAACGTGAAGTGCACGAACGTCGTCACCGCGTCGCGGTACTGGCGGCGCCAGAATCGTCAGGCGACGTTCCGATACGCGTCTACGTAGCCGGCGGCGAGGCGGTGCTTGAGTTGCGGTTGGTCCGCCAGGTCGGCGGCGATGCTCGCGCGAAACTTCCCCATCAGATCCGGGAGCACCCCCAAAAACTCTCGCAGGTTACCGGCTTTGAGGCCCGGGCCGATCCACGGGATGCTGGTGTACCAGCCGACGCTGTCGAGGAGCTGCTGCACGCGACCGTCGGAGACGTCGGTCGCAAACTTCTGGATGAGTGTCGGGCCCTTCGGGTCGGGCGCCGCCACGAGCGCCGTCGCGGCATAGTGCGCCGGCGGCAGCTCTTTCTGCTGCCACGCGACGAGGAGCTCGCCGACCGACGCCGCCACGGCTCGGATCGGCAGTTGGACGGCGGGAGTTTGGTCCGCCTCCGGGGGCAGAAAGAGCTGTCCGTCGCAACGCGTGAACCATTTGTCACCCTGCGCGTTCCGAACCGCCAATCCGTCCGTCTCCGCGCGGCCCTTTTCTCCCCCGCTGTGTAGGCTCACGACGTGGCCGTCCTGGTCGTGGAGGAGCTTCGACAGGGCACCGGCGAGCTTCTCGGAGTAGCCGGCGCCTTTCGCCCATGCGCGGATCTCGCGGCGCGGCACGCGCACGTGCCCCGCGGCGAAACCGTCGGTCAGGAAGTGGTCGGCAAACGCATTGGTGCAGAGGGCGCGGCGAAACGTGTCGTCCTCTCCCGCGGCGGCTTCGGCGAGCGCGAGCGCCTCGCCGTGGTACTTCACGTAGGCCTTCATGTTGTGCCAGCCGAAGTGGTCGTCGTTCGCGAGCGCCAGCTCGAGGTACCCCTTGGAGTTCCACCACATGCGGAGGTTCTGGTCGGGGTAGTTCGTGGCGTTCTTGCCTTTGTCGTTGCGAATCCAGTCGACCTCCACCTGGAACATCTCCTGAAGGTCGGAGATGTCCTTGCCCTCGTAGATCCAGGAGAATGCGCCGGAGCGTTCCTCGAAGAGCTCCTCCGGCGTGGCGTAGAAGTCGCCGGAGAGCGCGACGATCTCTCCGTAGGAAAGGCGGACGTTGCGGTCCAGGCGGTGGATCGACGCCAGGAGCTGGCGGTCGACGTCGAGATCCTCGCAGGCCGCCGTGGCACCGTCGTCTCCGACCCACACATGCTCCCCGGAGTTGAGCGGCTTGCTGTCGGCGATCTGCTGCGGCCCGCGAGCCGCCGCGAAGTCGTTCAGTCGATCGTCAGCCATCGGTCTCCTCTCGATCACGGTCGTAGTGACGCAGGTTCGAAGTGCGCTTCAAATGGATCTGATCGCCGTCGCGCAGGGCCTCGATGGGCTTCGCTTGCCCCGCGAGGCCGATGAGGCCCCGCTTCACCAACGTCTCGAGGTACGCGGCCAGGCGCCTTTGGCGACTTTCCCGATCGTCGGCGGACCCGTTGAGCACGTAGTGCAGAACGTTGCCGTTGCCGTCGAACACCAGGGTGCCGCCGCACGGAACCGGATAGCGCGCGCCGGCGAGCGTTCCGAAGCGGGCCGCGTCGGCTTCGAGCGTCATCTGCTCGTTCCACACGAACTCGAGCACCACCTCGCGCGGCGGAAAGAATCCACTCGCCGTCTTCTTGCGGGTGCGGTAACGCCGAACGACTCGGAAGTTGGCCTCCCGTGGGATGCACAGCGGCGAGCGGTTCTCGTCGAGGAAGCGGTAGGCTGCTTCCGACGTGGCCGACAGCACGTCGACGTCGTACGGGTGCAAGTCCCGGTTGCGGACGGTCTGAGGTGCATTCAGGTCCGCCGGACAGGCGCCGATACCGCGCTCGTTGAACAGCCTCGCGAGCTCGGCGCGAATCCCGCGCCCCTCCTCCGGGAACGCGACCTGCTCGGCGCGGATCACCGCTTGCGCGTACTGCAGGAACGACACGTCGACCGGCGGACAGTAATCGACCGCGCACAGCATGGTGCGGGTCGCCTGCTTGGCCGCGTTCACCAGTGCCTTCACCGCGTGGCCGCCGTCAATTTCCTGCTCGTCTTCACGCGCCTTGGCGAGCTTCCGCTCGTAGAGGAACTTCAAGAACTGGAAGAACACGCCGCTCAGCACCTGCGAGTGATCGTGCGCACTGACGTTCCCGCCTTTGGTCAACTGCGTCAGCGTGCAGACCTTGGAGAATCGCCGCACGTAGGCGCGTACGCCGCGGCTCGCCGCGGCGCCGAACTCCTCGCCGATGCGGTCGAGAAAGTCGGCTTCGAGCGTGCGTGGAATGTTTCCCGCCGCCTTGACGAGCACCTCGCGGAACGTCAGCGCGGATGCGAGAGCCAGCGCGTCACCGAAGTACTCATGGAACCCGGCGGTCTCCGGCGAGGACACCTCGTCGTATCCCGGCTTCAGCCCGTCGAGCACCGCATGACCGAGCTCGTGAGTGACGATGTCGTGGGAAAGGCAGGAGAAGACCCTGTCCTGCTCCTGCCCGAGATAGAGGAGGCGGAGGGCGCCGCTCTCGCGATCGTAGTAGGCGTTCGCGCCACGGCCGGCATGCGGCATCACCACCAACCGGCCGTTCCCGGACGCCCACGGCACCGGGCGCCCCAACAGCTCCGGCTTCTCCAGCAACGCGAGCGTGCGGTTGACGATCGCCCACACGTTCACTTGGTGGAAGTGGACGTTGGAGCGCAGGTCCTCGCGCAACGCGCCGACGGCGAATCCCGTGCCGTTCTTGCGCACCTGCACCGGGGGATGCGTCGTCCCCTCGTCGAGGTCGTGATCGATCACTTCGACGCGCGCAGTGCGAGGTCCCTGCTCCAGATAGCGCTCGCCGTCGAGCGTGACCTCCACGACGCCCAAACCGTCGGTCTTCCGTACGAGCGGGTCCTGGCAGAGCACCCTGACCTTGAGGCGCGGCAGCGTCTTTTTGAACTCGTGGAACGGTTGGCCGATGTTCTGCCGCTCGGACTCTTCTACGTCGGACATGGCGAGACCTCGATCGGCGTTTCATACCGACCGAGGTGTCGTCTCTTCCAGGGCACGCGCACGAATTGCTGCACCAACCTGGGACAGTAGGACTGCGACTGCCCAACGCTTCGAGCCGCCCGTCCACCACAGCATGACTGCCGTGGCCGTGACCGATCCTGGCCTACCGCTGAACGCTACTCGTCGACGCTCGACGCCAGGTGCTCGAACTTCAGGATGTCGAGCTCGTGGAAGCGCTCGCGGAGCCACGGCGTCAGGAGCCCGAGACGCTTGCAGTTCGGCACCACCTTCGAGAACAGCATCTTCTGGAACTCGCGCATGATCTCGGAGCTCATGACGATCTCTTTGGTCTCGTCGATCGGGAGGCCCATCTCCTGCCACACCTCGACGGCGTAGAGGCGATCACGCATGAGGCGGCAGCCCTCGTAGGTGAACTCCTCGCGCTCGCGCATCTCGCGCTCGTTCAGCTCCTTGTAGACGCCCTCGAGCGAGAGCACGCCGAAGGCGACGTGGCGCGACTCGTCGCGCATGATGTACTGGGTCATCGTCTTCAGGAGCGGCTCGTTCGAGAACTTCTCCATGAGGCCGAAGGCGGCCATGGCGAGCCCCTCCACCATGATCTGCATGCCGAGATACTTCATGTCCCAGCGCGAGTCGGTGAGGATCTGGTCGAGTAGCGTCTTCAGATGCTTGTTGATCGGGTACTCTTTCTTGATCTTGTCGCGGAGGTAGTGGTCGTAGGTCTCGACGTGACGGGCCTCGTCCATGACCTGGGTCGCGGCGTAGTACTTGGCCTCGATCCACGGCACCGCGTCGACGATCTGCGCGGTCGCGAGGAGCGCGCCCTGCTCGCCGTGGAGGAACTGCGAGAGGCTCCACGAGAGCTGCTCCATGCGGAACTTCCGGATCTCGCGCTCGGTGAACTTGTCCCAGAGGCGCGTCCCGTAGAGCGGGTTGTTCATGTCCGGGAGGTTCTCCGCCTCGGGGTCGACGTCGATCGACCAATCGAGCGCCGTCGCCTGGTCCCACTGGTTCTGCTTGGCCTTGTCGTAGAGATTGCGGAGGCCGGTGCGAAACGTGTCGTAGCTCCAGGTGTAGCAGGTGTCGAAGGTGGTCGAGAGCTTCTCGGTGAAGTCCTCCACCGCTTCGAGACTGCTGATGGCGAGGGCGGGCTCGGTCATTGGGGTTCTCCTTGCACCGTCGTGCCCTGCGTGAGCATGCGGTGGGTCATGAACGTGATGTCTTCGATGGAAATCTCCTGGTGATCGAGCCACCAGGACGTGACTTGCGAGAGCATGCCGACGATCGCTTGGGCCGCGAACGCGGGCAGGAGATCGCGAAAGGCGCCAACCCGCACACCTGCCGCGAAGTCGGCTTCGATGTCGGCGATGAAGATCCGATGCACCTCGCGGAGGAGCTCGTCGAACTGCGAGCTGTGGCCGAAGAGGATCCGGAAGACGTCGCGGTTGTCGGCGGCGAAGCGGAAGAACGTCGCACCGCCGACGCGGGCACGCGCGACCGGGTCGGTGTGGGCGGCCTTCGCGGCATCCATCGCCTCCTTGGCGGCGAGCGCGGTCTCGCGGACGAGGTCGGCGAAGAGGGCGTCCTTCGTCGGAAAGTACAGATAGAAGGTGCCCGTCCCGACGTCCGCCGCCGCCGCGATGTCGGCGATCTTGGTGCCGTGGAAACCCTTGGTGGAGAGGAGGCGCTTGGCGGCCTGGAGGAGCTGACCCCGGGTCTTCGCGCGCCGGCGATCCTGACGGCTCAGGTCATTCAGATCGGTGACCATCGCTGTACGAGTCGGCATGGGGTTTGTGAATATCAGTTCAGAACTGAATCGCGATTCAGTGCTACGCGGATAGCCCTGTAGTGTCAACTACCTTTTCGACTCCGCCGCCGATCTGGACCCGCCGGCTCGCCGATGAGCTCTGGAGCGGCTCGGTGACGCCGCTGACCTACTCGCTCCTCGCCGAGCCCATGGCCGATCACATGGTCCGCCGACCGCTCAAGACCGCGGGGCTCGACCCGCTCGCGGAGCTGCCGGTCTTCCGCCACCACGCGAGCCACGTCTACGTGAACGCGACCCTCCTCGCGGAAGCGATCCGGCTCCTCCCGACGGGCCTCCAGAGCGAGGGCCTGCTCCGGCTCCTCCCCAACGCCGCCCGGGCGCGGGTCGGCGGCTGGGCATCGTGGCTCGGCGGGATCGTGCAGGCACTCGCGATTGCCGAGCGCGCCTGGCGGAACGAGCCGAGCTGGTCGCCGTGGCAGCGGGCGGAGGCGTTCGACCGCGAATGCGTCGAGATCCGCCGCGGCTTCCAAAAACGTGGGACGTTCGGCGCCGAACCATCCGAGGCCGAGCTCCGTGAAGAGCTCGTCCACGTCTCGGAGCGGCTCGGTCACTATCTCGACGTCGTGAGCTGGGGGGTGGTCTTCGCCTACGTCTTCTTCCACCTGCTGCAGGAGCTCGCCCACCGTTGGGCACCCCGCCTCACCGCCGAGCACGCGGCGCTCACGATCGGCATCCCCGGGGTCGCGTCGCTCGAGGCACACTACGACCTCCACACGCTGGCGCGCCTCCTCCGGAGCGACCCGGCGATCGCCGCCGCGCTCGCCGCCCACGAGCCCGGGACCGCCGCGACGATCCTCGCCCGCGACGAAGGCACAGCCGGCCGGGCGTTCCGTCGTTTCCTCGAGCAGCACGGGCATCGCCTGACCGGGCGCGATCTCTCCTGCCCGACGTGGGCCGAGTCGCCGGCCATGGTGGTCGAGCTGGCGCTCGCGGCCGGAACCGACGCGGCGCTCGATCGTGCGGCCGTGGTCAACCGCCGCCTCGTCGCGACCGAGCGGATGGAGGCCGCGCTCGGGAGCGGTCCGCTCGCCGCCGCCCGGCGCGCCGTCTTGCGGAAGGTTCTCGAGCAGGCGCAGCGGTACTACGCGCTACGCGAGAACATGCGCTACCACGCCGACTTCTTCCTGGCGCGCCTGCGACAGATCGTACTCGCATTCGGCGCCGACCTCGCGCGGCGCGGCGTGCTCGCGCGTCCTGACGACGTGTTCTGGCTCGACGTCGAGGAGCTCGGACACGCCGCCGAAAACCCCGAGGCCATTGCCGCGCGCATCGCGGAGCGCCGCGCCGCCGCGGCCCGCGATGCGACGACACCGCCGCCCGAGACCCTCGACGTGGCGATCGGACCTTCCAGCGCCCCTGCCGGCGGCGCGCTCACGGGCGAGGTCGGCGCGCCCGGCCGCTGCGAAGGGCCGGCGCGCATCGTCCGCGGCCCCGCCGACTTCGAGCGGGTCGCGAACGGCGACGTGCTGGTCGCCGTCTACACGGATCCCGGCTGGACGTCGGTGCTCGAGCGCGCCGCCGGCCTCGTCCTCGAAGCCGGCGGCGTGCTCTCCCACGGCGCGATCGTCGCCCGCGAGCTCGGCATCCCGGCGCTCGTCGGGGTGACGAACGCGACCCGCCTCATCCGCGACGGCGACCAGGTCGGCATCGATGCGGACGCCGGTCGCGTCACGATCGTCGCACGAGCCTGATCGCGTCCTCCGGGCACGCCACCACGCAGAGGCCGCACGCCTGGCACGCCGAAGCGCGCGGCGTGTACGCCGTCTGCATGCGGTGCACGAAGACCCGCGCGCGCGAGAACCACGAGAGCGCCTGGAAGTCGGCGTCGTCGATCCGGCGCACCTCGAAAACGTCGTAGGGGCAGACGTCGACGCAATCGCGCTTGCCCTCGCAGCGCGCGTGGTCGACGACCGGTTGCCAGGTGCCCGGTGGCGCCTTGCACTGCTCGCCCGGCCGATCGGGATGCGCCGACGCGCGGCGCGCCTTCTCCTTGTCGCGACTCATGCAACGACGACCGAGTACTCGAGCCCGTGCCCGAGGGCGACGGTCGTCGACTCGAAGCCGTTGACGGGGTCGCGGACGAAGGCGACGTACGAGGCGAGCTCCTTCGGGAACGTGAAGATGTTGTCGGCGAGCACGGCGGCGCCTTTGCGGAGCTTCGGGCGGAGGAGCTGCACCATCGGGAGGTAGACGTCCTTCCACCCGTCGAGCAGCACGAAGTCGATCGGCGCCGGGACGTCGGCGAGCGTCTCCATGGCGTCGCCCGCACGCACTTCCGCGACGCCGTCGAGGCCGGCCTCGGCGAGGTTGGCGCGCGCGGCCGCGATCTTGTGCGGCTCGCGCTCGGTGCCGATGAACCGTCCCCCGTTCGCACGCGCGGCCGACGCGAGGTACAGCGCCGAGATCCCGAACGACGTGCCGAACTCGACGATCGTGCGAGCGCCGATCAAGCGCGCGGTGAGGTACAGGAACTTTCCCTGGTCGCGCGTGACCGGGATGTACGCGTCCTTGAGGTACGGGGTCACACCCTCGAGCAACGAGCCGCCGGTCGCGGCCGACCAGAGCGCCGCGGGCGCGGCACGCAGGAACACCCAGCGGTCGCCCTTCGCCGCCTCGTGCAGGCGGTCGAGGCTCGCAATCACGCGTGGGTCGTTCAGAGCATCAGGCATTGCCTCCTCCTTTTCGGGAGACTAGAGAATACGAGCGATCGCTCACATTTTTCAACTCGCATTCGATCAATGGCTCGTCTCGACGCCTCCCGGCCGCGCAAACGGCCCTCGCAAGCCCGCTCGCACGCGACCGTCGACGCGATCGTCGGCGCTGCTGCTCGCATTCTCGTTCGCGACGGCTACGGCGCCTTCACGACCAACCGCGTCGCCGACGCGGCGGGCGTGAGCGTCGGCTCGCTGTACCAGTACTTCCCGAACAAGGAGTCGCTGCTCGCCGAGCTGAAGGTTCGCCACATCGCCGACCTCGAGCGCGGGCTCGATGCCGTCATGGCGCGCGTCGGCGACGCGCCGCTCCCCGTCATCGTGCACGCGGTCATCGCCGCCAACGTCGCCGCGCATCTCATCGACCCCGCGCTGCACCGCGTGCTGTCCACCGAGGTGCCGCAGCTCGGGCCGTCGGACGCCTCGACGGCGTTCGAGCAGCGCACGGTCGCGCGGGTGCGGGCGCTCCTCACCAGCCGGCGCCGCGAGATCGCCGTCCGCGACCTCGACCTCGCGACCTACCTCGTCGTGCGCACGGTCGAGGCGACGATCCACGAGGCCGTCGTCGAGCGCCCCAACGACCTCGCGTCGGGGGCGATCACGCGCGAGGTGACGCGGCTCCTGCTGGGCTACCTGACCGTCAGCTCGCCGGCGGGCCGAGGGCCGTCACCGGTCCCGTCAGCGTCCCGAGGAAGGCCTCGAGGTCGCCGAGCTCCGCGTCGGTGAGCTCGCCGTGCGCGAGCTCCTTCAAGCCGTGGCTCCGATCGCGATAGAGCCGGAGCACGTCCGCGAGCGTCGCGAGCTGTCCGGCGTTCATGTAGGGCGCGCGGACGGCGACGTTCCGAAGCGTCGGCGTCTTGAACGCGCGCAGCGTGTCGCGCGTGTCGCGGTCGAGGAAGCGGAGCGCGCCGCACGCCTCGGGGGCGGCGTCGCTGAAGGGGCCGAGGCAGTTCAGCTCGTCGCCTTCGACCAGCGCGATCGCGGCGCTGCGACCGGGATCGGAGGTGGTCTGCGGCACGCGCGTGAAGTGAAACTCGCCGTTCGTGAAGAGCGGCCCGGCATGGCAGTTGGTGCAACGCGCCCGTCCGATGAACAGGCGGAGCCCGCGCGCCTCCGCGGCCGTGAGGCGCGCGTCGGCCGCGGGCGCCCTGCCCGCCAGGACCGCCACCGCGTAGCGGTCGAAGCGCGCGGGTCCCGGCACGATCGACCGCACGAAGCCGGCGATCGCCTTGCCGACGTTCGCGAGCACGCGCGTCGTCGCGGCCTCGCTCGTCCGATCGGCCGGAAGTGCGCCGAAAATCGCCTCGTACTCGTCGCGTCGCAACCGCGCGACGTAGTCGACGACCTCCGCCCGCGCGAGCCCGTGCTCGAGCGGGTTCTCGATCGGCGTCGCCGCTTGCGCCCAGAGCGAGTCCTTGCGTCCGTCCCAGAAGAACCACGTGTTGTAGGCGACCCCGAGCAGCGGCATCGAACGCCGCGTGAGCCGGCCGACGCCCTCGGCGATCGGCTTCCGGTCCTGGAAGCTCGTGGGCTCCGGATGGCAGGTCGCACACGCGACCGTTCCGCTCTTGCTGAAGCGCTCGTCGAAAAACATCGCGCGGCCGAGCGCGGCGGCGCGCGGATCGGTGTCGTACGCGTTCGACGGGTCGTCGGGAAGCGGCGGCAGGCTGCCGATCCAGAGCGAGCGCAGCACGCGCAGCTCGGTCGGCGAGTATGCGTCGGCGGCGGCCGAAGCGGGCCCGGACGCCGCGACGACGACGGTGACGGCGACCGCGACCGCGACGCGGACGCTCACGGAAGCTCGAACGGGAAGCTCACCGAGTCGACGCGCGCACCCGCCTTGATGCGGAACGCCACCACCCACGCGCCAGGCATGTGGAACTTGAGCCCTTCGACGAGATAGCGCCCGCCCCCGAGCTCCTTCACGGTCGGCACCGTCGGGAGTCCGTGCGCGTGCGCGGGCATGCCGCCGAGCACCGTCACCGTCGCGCCGTCCACCGGACGCGCGTCGGCGTCGGCGATCGCGATCGTCCATTGATGGAGCGCGAGGAGAGGCACCGGCGACGGCGTGGAGTCGTAGTGCACCCGGAAGACCCGCTTCGTGCTCCAGCGCGTCGTCGCGTCCTCGGGGCTCGGCACCGCACTCGGACGCGGCTCGGCGGCGCCGGCCGCGGACACGGCGACGCCGAGGACGAGCGCGACGAGCACTGACCGGCAGCGGCTCCGCATCACCTGCCGTTATAGCCGGCGGCGGCACCCCGCGCATGGACTCATCTTCTTCCCTCCTCGCGTGAGGGTCGCGGCGTTCCGCGAACGCCGTCTGGGGTTGGACGTCACATACCGGACCGCCCCCGAAGGAGGACCGGCCGAGAACGATCCCCGGCTCGCGGTCCCACCTCGGGTGTGGCCGCTGACGTTCTGCCTGCCTCGACCACCCGGCAAAAAGTAGAAAACACCTCCCTGACGTGGGCGAACCTACACGCCGACGCGAGCGCTTTCGCCATCGCGGAGGTCAATCGTCAGCAGCATCAGGCGGTTACGTTCGCCCACGGGCTGGCACGGACCTCGCTGCTCGTGACTTCCCACAAGGAGGATCATGAGAATGACCTTTGGAAGAGTGATGTTGGCACCGACCCTGGCTTTGTCTCTTGGTCTCGCGACTGCGGCGCCACTGCGCGCCGACATGGTCGAGAAGACGACCGAGAGGACGACGACCTATCAAGGGACGGTCACCGAGGTGAATCCGTCATCGTCGACGATCGTGCTGCGATCGGAAACGGCGACCGCCCCCTCGACCTACACCTACAACAAGGAAACGATGTTCGTCGACGATCAGGGCAAGACCGTCACGTACGAGACGATCAAAGATTCGCCCGTCACCGTCACGTATACGCGAGACGGCGACCGCATGATCGTCACGAAAGTGACCAAGCAGCCGTCCGTTCGGAAGGAAACCAAAACAACGACCACGACGACCGAGTAACGTCGGCTGTCGCACATCGTCGTCGAATGGCCGCCGGACGCTTGGAGTCCGGCACCGGCGGTGCCGCCGAGCGAAAGCTCTACGGCACCGCCGTTTATGTCTACCAGCGCGCGACCGGCTCGGAGCGACCGCTCGCCATAGCGCGGTAGCACGCCTCCGCGAGCGCGACGCTGCTCCCGCCGTCGGCGAGCGTGATGCTCGGGTCTCTGCGAGCGGTAATGGCTGCAGCGAACTCGGCCAACGTCAGCTCCACCGTCATCGCGGGTGCGCCCATCCGAAGCGGCGTGCGTGTCGTGCCGACGAGCCGCGCGGCAGCGCCGTGTACGTGATCGCCCACGAGCTGGCCGTCCCGTCCCGCGAGCTCGATCCCGCCGGACCGCCCGATCGTGGCGCGCGAGCTGCCGATCGACGCTACGAGCCCGTCCGTCATCTCGATCGCCGCCGCGAAGTTGTCCTCGGTGTCACGCGTCGCGACCGCGGTGGCAACCGCCGACACGCGCACCGCCTCGCGCCCGGTCAGGTGGCGCAGCAGGTCGAAGCAGTGAACGCCGGTGTGGAGGACGATGCCGCCACCGGCTTCATTGCGCCGGTCGAGCCACACGAGCGAGGACGGCTCGAAGCGTTGCGTCAGCACCGCCGCGTGCAAAGGACCGATGGACGGCAACGCGTCGCGGAGCGCCACGACAACCTGGTTGAAGCGCAGCGTGTGGGCGACCATCGCGGTGACACCGGCGGCTGCGACCGCGTCGGCGATGCGCCGGCAGTCGGCGACCGTCGGCGCCAAGGGCTTCTCGATCACGAGGTGCTTCCCGGCGCGTGCGACGCGGAGCGCGAGGTCGACGTTCAGCGTCGGCGGGACCACGAGGGCAACCGCGTCGACCGCCGGGTCGGCGATCAGGTCAGCGGGCGTCGCGTGGAACCGGCAACCGTTTTCCCGGGCCTGCTCCTCCCCTGCCGCGCGGTCGCGGCGCGTGATCGCGGCGAGCCGAAGCGCCGGGACGTCGGCCACGTGCTTCAGGTAACGTGCGCCGTGCTTCCCCGTACCTACGACTCCGAGACCGATCGCCATTCCCCCTCCTGCCAAGAAACCGCCCTGAGCGACGAATTCTTGCCGCCCCGACCGCCCGGAATTACTGAAAACTCCGCGATTTGCCTACCTCGATCCCATGGCATCGGTCATGCACGTTGGCGACGGCTATGCTCGACGCACGCGAGAAATCCCAAGCCACCCTCCTTCGTAAAGCCCGCGTCCGCGCTGGAGAGTACGGCGCCTGGCGGGTCGCCCCCGAGCACAATGGGACGGAGATCTGGATCGTCGCAGAGCCCCCGCGGCGGCGCCGGTTCCGGAACCCGCGGGGTCAGGTCGCGGAAGGTCTCGTCTATCGGCGGCTCGATGGGCTCGTGGCACGTGCGGAGTATCTCGAGCTTACGCCCGAGTATTGCTTGGTCGACCTGGAAGCCGCCGGCCACGCGTAGCTGCGGTCGCGCCGGTCCGTCACGGATGGTCCTCGCGCTTCGCGCTGGACTTGGGTGCGATCGTGGCGTGAGAATCGGAGCGTGGTCCGAGTCGCGCTCCTTTTCGTTTCGCTGATCGCGATCGTTCGCGCCCCGGCGTTCGCCGATGTGGAAGTTGGCGACGTCATCGGCAAGGGGAATGCGGAGAAGGTGAAGGAGCTCGTTTCGCCCGGGTTGTATTGGTGCGTGCAGCATGGGTTGCCCATGCGGATCGTGGCGCCGCGGACGCTCGTATGGCCGCCGGCGTACAAGGAAGCGACCGAGAAGTATCATGCGCAGGTGCGGCTCACCCCCGACGGGCGGCGGCTCGAAGGGTACGTCGCGGGGGCGCCGTTTCCGCTCATCGATACGAAAGATCCGCTAGTCGCGACCAAGCTCGTCTGGAACTACAACTTCGGCGACGCCAAAGGCACGAACGAGGCGCAGTTCACGATCGCGGAGCTGATCGAGTCGGGCCACTAAGCGCCGTTACTCGCGGGGACTCAGGAGGCCGGTGCGGAAAGCGTAGCGCGTGAGCTCGACGCGATCGCGGAAGTCGAGCTTCTGGAAGATGTTGTTGATGTGGGTTTTGACGGTCGCCTCGCTGATCTGACAGCGCTCGGCGATCTCGGCGTTGCGCATGCCGAGGGCGACGCAGCGGACGATCTCGCTCTCGCGGGTCGTGAGCTTCACGGCAGGGGCGTTGCGGAGCTGCGACGCGAGCTCCGCCTGGAGCGTCGCCGGCATCCATACCAGGCCTTCCAGCACGGCGCGGATCGCCTCCATGAGGGTCTCGACGGGGAACCGCTTCTGCACGATCGCGCGCGCGCCGAGGCGGATCGCGGCGAGGCCGTCCTCGATCCTTTCGCTCGCGGTCAGGACGATCACGCGCGTGACGCTCGAGAGGTGCTCGATGTCGCTGACCATCCAGCGCTCCATTTGGAGATCGAGCAGGAGAAGATCGCACGGCGTCGCGGCGAGAGTGTTCAGGAGGTCGCTCGCACGCTCGACCTCTGCGACGACCTCGAGGTCGGGGTGCTGGCGGAGAAGCGAGCGCAGCCCCTGCCGAAAGATCGCATGGTCATCCGCGAGAACGATGCGCGTCGCCATGCTCATCCGCGACTAATCGATCACAAACACACGCGCAACCGGGCGACCGCGATCGGCCGCCCGGTTGCGCGCATGGTGCGTATGAACCTTCGGAGCTTCGCGTCAGCTCGTGTACGCCGTCTCGCTGTGCTGCGAGAGATCGAGGCCGATGCTCTCGTCGTCCGCCATCGGACGGAGCGGCGTGATGGCGTTCACGACCATGAGAATGACGAGGGTGCCGACGCCGCAGAAGATGTACGTCGCGGCGATCGCGATCAGCTGCTTCCCAAGCATGCCGGGATAGCCGTAGAGGAGGCCGCCGTCGAGGCCGAGGCTGAGCGTCGGCACCGCGGAGTTCACGGCCTTCGTCGCGAACACGCCGGTCAGGATGGCGCCGAGCGTCCCGCCGACCATGTGCACGCCGACCACGTCGAGCGCGTCGTCGTAGCCGAAGCTCGGCTTCATGCTGACGGCGAAGTAGCACACGATGCCGCCGGCGAGGCCGAAGATGATCGACGCCATCGGCGTCACGAACCCGGCGGCCGGCGTGATGCAGACGAGACCCGCGACCGCGCCTGACGCGGCGCCGAGCATCGTCGGCTTTCCGGACCGCAGCCACTCCGCCGCCATCCAGCCGAGGGTCGCCGCCGCCGCTGCCGTGTTCGTGTTGAGGAAGGCGGTCGCCGCGAGCTCCCCCGACGAGACGGCGCTACCCGCGTTGAAGCCGAACCAGCCGACCCACAGGAGCGAGGCGCCGATCGCCGAGAACGCGAGGTTGTGCGGCGGCATCGGCTGCGTCGGGTAGCCCATGCGCTTGCCGAGGTAGAGCGCGGTCACGAGCGCCGAGACACCGCTCGAGATGTGGACGACGGTGCCGCCCGCAAAGTCGAGCGCGCCGATCTGCGCGCCGATCCAGCCGCCGCCCCACACCCAATGGGCGAGCGGGCTGTAGATGAAGGTCGACCAGAGGAGCATGTAGAGCGCGAACGCCGGGAAGCTCATGCGCTCGGCGAACGCGCCGGAGATGAGGGCCGGCGTGATGATCGCGAACGTCGCCTGGTACACGACGAACAGGATGTGCGGGATCGTCGGCGCGAGTGGGTTTGCGGTGCCGAGGATGCCGTTCAACCCGACGAAGTCGAGTCCGCCGATGAACCCGCCGACGTCGGTACCGAACGCGAGCGAGTAGCCGTAGAGCACCCAGGTCACGCTGATGAGGGCGGCGCAGAAGAAACTGTGCATGATCGTCGAGAGCACGTTCTTCGACCGCACGAGGCCGCCGTAGAAGAGGAAGAGGCCCGGGATCGTCATCATGAGGACAAGGGCCGTGCTCGTGAGCATCCAAGCGGTGTCGCCGGTGTCGAACGTCGGGGCGGCTGGCGCCGCCGCTTCAGCGCCTTCTTGCGCTCCGGCGGAGCTCGCGACGGCGAGCACGCCGCCCAAGACGGCGTACGAAAGTCTTCGCATCCTGTGATCCATCAAAGCTCCTCCTCCGGTTGCCCGTGTGATGGTGGTCCGATCGTGGGGGCGATCAGCAACCCCCATGCCGCCAAAATCCCGACATGGTCACCAACCTCAGGGTGGACAAGCGACTCCGACCAGGTTTCCTAGATGCTTATTTGGGGTGACCTAAGGGTGGACGGTGAACCAATGTAAAGGTGGATAGCAATGCTCGTACCGAGTGCTCCAGGCACGTCTGAGGACGGGGGTGGGACTGAACCCGCGGAACAACGCCTCAACCCGTTCAGGATGTTAGGTCGAGAGGGCACAAGGATTAGGGAAACCGTTGATCGCGATCGGACTCGCTGATGGCTAGCTGCTCGCTACCGCTGCTTCGAAATTGGACCGCGGCTGCCCATCAGGCAGGCAGATGGGAGTCATCGGCCCCGCGAGGCGCCACGATTCAGCGCTTCGCTGGTGCTCCGGGGGGTCCGGGAGGGGGCGTCAGGGGCTTCAGGCCGGCGGGGACCTGAAGGTCGGCAGCCGGGACGGTCTCCTGCGTGATCGAGTCGATCACGAAGCGGTCGGTGATGACTCCCTCGCGGGTCTCCTTCCGCTCGAGGGGCAAGCCGGGAAACCCACGGTCCGGTCCCACCCCGACGCCGCCGGACGCGGCGGCCTCGCCGGCCATCTTCTCGGAGAGGTCGAGGAAGCCCTCGAAGACGGCGACGTCCGCCGCCGCGAGCCCGACATCGGCGGCCTCGGCGCTGCACACCTCGACCTTTCGGCCGTCGCCGGAGGCGGTGTAGCGGCTACATGGCCACGTCCCGACTTTCCCGCTCCCGGCCTGCGTGTAGTCGAGCGGCTTCCGGCCGCCGGCCGGCGGGGGTCCGCCGCCCTGCTCCTTCATCATCTTCTCGACCATGACGCGCTTGTCGGGCGGCAGCTCCTTGAGCTTCGCCTCCATCATCTTCTGCGCCTCGGAGAGCTGAGCCGCGACCTGTTTCGCACGATCCTCGGTCATCTCGAACGAGGTCTTCTTCTCCATGTCGACGATGTAGGCCGTGCGCTTGGCATGGTCGTAGTAGATGAACTGCCCCGGCTGGCTCGTGATCCGGGCGCGGCCGTCCTGGATGCGGAACTCGACGGTGCGGCCGTTCGGCTGCTTCGTGCCGGTATAGGTGCCCACGATGAGGACACCGGCCTCTGCCGCGGTCGCGACTGCGGTCAAGACGAGCGCTTGGAGCGAGAGCTGTCGCAGCATCATCGGAGTATCCTCCTCAAGGGTTCTGGCGCTTCGCGACCGTGACGCGACGGTTCAGCGCGCGACCGTCGGCGGTCGTGTTGTCGGCGACCGGCTCGGTTTCGCCGCGACCGGCGGCATGGAGCCGGGACCGCTCGATACCGTGCGCGGCGAGCCACGCGACGACGGCCTCGGCACGCCGCCGCGAGAGGTCGAGGTTGTAGGGATCGGCCCCGACGTCGTCGGTGTGGCCCTCGACGTCGACCGCGAACGATTCGGCCGCCCCGAGCGCGTCCGCGAGCTGGCGCAACACGGGCTCCGAGCGCGCCTGCAGCACGTCGGCATCGAAGTCGAAGTAGATGCCGTAGAGCGCGATCTCGCCGCGCGCCGCGAAGGCTGCGGCGATCGGGTTCGCAGGCGGGGGCGTCTTGCCGCACTCGGTCTTCGGCGTCTTCGCCGTCGCCGGCGGGCCGCCCCAGCGGGCCCGGCTCGGCAGCCGATACTGGACGCCTTCGAGGTGCTTCCGGGCGTCGACGACGAAGAGCGCCGTGCCCTGCACTTTCGCGCTCTTCCGGTCCTGCCACGCGACGCGCGCGACGCCGCCGCCGACGCTCCCGACGAGCGTCCCTTCGCGATAGCAGCCGGCGAGCTGGCTTCCGGTCTGTACGAGCTCGATCGGTCCGAAGTTGCTGGTCCAGGCGCCAGTGTAGCGCCCGTCGTCGTCGGGCACCGGCTCCTGCTCGCCGTACGCGCTCACCTCGTCGAGGTACGTCCACTGCGGGTTGCCGTGGTTCGCTTGCACCTCGACGCGCAGCCAGCGAACGGGCGTCGTCGCCTCGACGCGCAGCGACGCCGCGCCCTCCTCGGCGACGTCCACCGTGCCGAGCGGCGCGAACTCTCCGTCGGGGCCGGACGCGGAGGCCGCGATCGCGACGGTCTTCGCGGCGGCGCCGGCGGCCCCGCCGGGCCGCTTGCCGGCGGTGTCGACGACGACCTCGCGCAGCACGGTCGGCGCGAGCAGCTCGAACACGAACGTGTAGGGCGGCCGGTCCTTCGGCCGCTGGTTACTCCATCCCCGCGCGGGATTGCCGTCGAGGAGGTCGAGCGCCCGCGCCGGGTCGACGCTCGCGCGGGCCACGATCGCGCCGTTGGCGAGCGTCAGCAGATCCTCACGACGCTCCTCCGCGAGGCCGCTCGTCGCCGCCGCGAGGCAGGCCGTCGCCGTGGCAAGCATGATCGAGCGCATGGCGGGCGCACACTCGCAATCCCGGCCGCCGATGACAAGTGGGGAGAAGGGGGAGAGATTCCTCTTCCGCTACCTCTCGACGGCCGCCAACACGTCCTCGACCTCGGCCGCATCGCGTTCCGGCGCGAGCCAGAGCAGCAGGATTCCGAGCGCGACGCAGCCGGCGGCCGTCGTGAACGCGGTGCGATAGCCGAAGCGCTCGATGATCCCGCCGAAGACGAACGCGCTCGTCGAGACCCCGACGCTGAACGATCCCGAGAAGAGCGTCTGCACGCGGCCGAGGTTCCCGGCGTGGCTCAAGTCCACCATGAGCGCGTTCGCGGTCGGGTAGACCATGCCGTGCCCGGCGCCGAAGAGCAGCCCGACCACCACGAGCGCCGGGATGCTCGCCACGGAACCGAGGGCGACGATCGCGACCGCCATCACCGCCATCGCCGGGAAGAGCACGGGACGGCGCCCGACGCGGTCGGACAACCCACCGAGCCCGATGCGCACGCCGATCGCGGCGAGCGAGTAGGACACGAAGAACGGCGCCACGCGCTCGATGCCGGCCGTGTGGACGAAGGTCGGCAGGAACGTGATGACGGTGCCGTAGCCCATGCCGCACGCGGTCATGGTCGCCGCGGCGAGCCACAAGACCGGCTCGCGCCGGAGCGAGCGTCGGCACGCCGGCGCGACCGCCGCCCGCGCCGTCGCGAGCGGCGCACGCACCGCGAGGCTGAGCACGATCGACACGACGCCGAGCGCCCCCGCGAACGCGAAGAGCGTCGGAAAGCCGAAGCGGCGCGCGATGACCTCGCCGAGCGCGGGCGCGATCGCATGCGTGAGCAAGGTCGAGACGCCAAAGAGCCCGAGCGCGCGGCCGCGGATCGGCAGCGGCGCGAGCTCCGCGGCCAGCGTCGAGGCCGTGACGAAGGCCGCCGTGAACGCGAAGCCCTGGATCGCGCGCAGCACGTAGAGGAGCGGGCTCGTCCCCGGCACGACGAGATACGCGAACGACGCGAGCACCATGACGGTGGCCCCCGCGACCACGAAGTGCCGGCGATCGACGCGGTCGAGCAGCATACCGAGGAACGGCAGCACCACGATGCCGGCGAAGCCCGCGGTCCCCATGACGTAGCCGATCGTCTCGGGACTCGCGCCGAGCTCGTGCAGGTAGAGCGGCAGCAAGAAGAACGACGCGAAGTTCAGGAAGAAGGCGAAGTTCGCAGCCGTGACGAGGTAGAAGTCACGCGGCAAGCGCTCGGTGGACGGCATCGGCGTCGGGCTCGTGCTGCCACGCGCGCGGGAGCGTCGGGGCCGCGTCGTTGAGTGGTCGCGACGTTAGAACGCATCCCCGGAGCCCACGCAACGCGACGCACGCCGGCGCGCCGCGATTGTCGCCTCGCGCTCCGCGCGGCATAAGCGCGCCATGCCCTCGCGAGCCGCGCCGCGTCCGCCCGCCGAAACGACGCGCGCGCTGCCGCGCCGGCGGCGCGCGCTTGGTCGGGACGAGATCGCACCGGTCATGGACGTGCTTCGCCGAGAGGCGCCGGGCTGGGGCGCACCCGCCGTCACGCTCATCGCCGAGACGACCGGCGACCCGTTTCGGGTGCTGATCTCGACGATCCTGAGTCTCCGCACCCAGGACGAAACGACGGCGGTCGCGTCGCGCCGGCTCTTCGCGCGCGCCGCGGACCCGGCGTCGATGCGGAAGCTCCGCGCGGCGACGATCGCCAGGCTCATCTACCCGGTCGGCTTCTACCGCACGAAAGCGCGGGCGATCCTCGACGTCTGCCGCGCGCTGATCGAGCGTTACGGCGGCAAGGTCCCGTGCGACCTCGACGCGCTCCTCACCTTGAACGGGGTCGGCCGGAAGACCGCAAACCTCGTGCTGACACTCGGGTTCGGCGCCCAGGGGATCTGCGTCGACACCCACGTGCACCGCATCACCAACCGCTGGGGCTACGTCCGGACGAAGACGCCGAACGACACGGAACAGGTGCTCCGGAAGATCCTGCCGGCGCGCCATTGGATCGAGATCAACGACATCCTGGTGGCGTTCGGCCAGCGCCTCTGCCGCCCGATCTCGCCGCACTGCTCGCGCTGCCCGATCGCCGACTACTGCCCACGGCGCGAGGTCACGAGCTCGAGATGAGGCGCGCGGCCGGCCGCATGCTACGGTCGGCGCCATGTCCCTCGATCGCGTTCGCATCGTGCTCGTCCGCCCGCGGGAGGCGCAGAACGTCGGCGCCGTCGCGCGCGCGATGAAGAACATGGGCCTCTCCCGGCTCGTGTTGGTCGACGTGCCGAGCCTCGACGAGCCCCGGGCGCAGACGCTCGCGGTGCACGCCGGCGACGTCCTGGCAGCGCGCCGCCATGCGGCGACGCTTGCGGGAGCGCTTGCCGACTGCGGGCTCGTCGTCGGGACGAGCGGGCGCGCGACGGCGGCCCGCGACGAGGCGACCACGCCGCGGGCGGTCGCGCCGCGCATGCTCGCCGCGGCGGCGGCGAACGACGTCGCGCTGGTGTTCGGCCCCGAAGACCACGGGCTCGCGCTCGAGGAGCTGAAGCTCTGTCACGAGGTGCTCGCGATCCCCACCTCGGACGCGTATGGCTCGCTGAATCTCGCGCAGGCCGTCCTGGTCGCCGCCTACGAGCTCTGGACGGCCGCCGCACCCGCCGCGCCGGCACGCGCGCTCGCCCCGCACGCCCGTCTCGAGCTCCTCTGGACCAAGCTCGAGGCCGGTCTCCGCGACGTGAGCTTCCTCCACGGCGACGAGGCGCCCACAATGATGCGACGCTTCCGTGGCATGCTCGGCCGCGCCGCGCTCGACGACGACGAGGTACAGATCCTCCTCGGCGTGGCGCGCCAGATGACGTGGGCGGGAACGCAGGCGCGGCGGCAACTTCGCAATTGACCGCTCTTGGGGCCTTCACTATCGTCGGTCCGTCTTGCGACGAGCCATGCCGGAACTCTCGCCCACCGGTGCCGTCGACGTCGTGGAACGGCAGGTTCGCCGCGTACGCCGGCGGAAGAACCTCTACGAGCTGCAGCGCACGCTCTACACGACGGTCGCCGCCGGCGCCGGGGCCGCGACGCTGCTGTTGCCGGTGACCCTCTTCGCGTCGACGACCGCGTTCGGGCTCGCCGCTGCGTGCATGGCCGCCCTCATGCTCGGGGTCGCGATGCTACTCGCCGGCGCGCTCCGCCGCCGCTGGCTCGGCCGGGCGCACGCCGTGCGATGGGTCGAAGCAAAGGCCGCGCTCGGCGGGCGCGTGCAGACCCTGGTCGAGATCGCGCCGCGGGCGCGGAACGCGCCGCAGTTCTTCCAGGCGCTGCTCGCCTCGCAAGTGGCCGCCGAGCTCGATGCGTGGAGGCCGCAGCGCCTGGTGCCGCGTGCCGTGCCGCGCGCAGCCGGCGCAAGCGCGGTCGTCATGGTGGCCGTGCTCATCGTCGTTTTCCATCTCGCCTCGCTCGCGCTCCCGACGCCGCCGGCGATCGGTTTCAGCGATCGCCCGCACGGGGGGCGCGACGAGCGCTCCGACGGTGGCGACGGTGCGGCGCCCGGCGAGCGCGTCGTCGTCGCCCCGGGCGTGCCGTCGACCGGTGACACCGACTCGGGGCAGGCGACTGACGACGGGCGCGACGACGACTCGAGGCTCACGCAGCTGTCGAGCGCGGTCCAGGAGAACGTCCGGAAGCAGGTGTGGGGCAAGGCATGGGAGCGGGTCCGCGATGCGCTCGCGCGCGCCGGCACGAGCGGCGGCGGCAGCCGGCGCGACGGTCGCGCCGCGAGCGAGGACGGCGGTGAGGAGGGCGTCGAGGGCAAGCTCGAGGGCACGGAGGAGAACGAATGGGAGGTGGCGCGCCGACCGTCGGAGCGAGCCCGCGGCGCGGCGGACTCGTCGTCGGATCACACCGACGGAACGGATGGCGCCGACGGGCAGGGGGACGCCAACTCGAACGCCGACGACCCGTCCGCTGGGAGCAGCGACGACGCCGACGCGGGCGATGCCGGCGGCACGACCGCGGGGAACGGCGCGTCGCCGGGCGACCTCTTCGCGGGGGCGCCGGTGATGCCGGGGGCGGGCTCGGGATCGTTCGAGCTCTCGCTCGCCGCGCGCATGCGGAGCGACAGAAGCGGCAGGAAGCGGAGCGGCGGGCCGGCCCCGGATGCGGATCCCGACGCGCGTCCCGCGCTCGGCACGGAGCAGCGGCGTGAAACCGCGGCGCACCGCATGGCCGTGCCGGCCGCGTACGAACAGGTCGTGCGCGAGGTCTTCGCGCACCGCGGGACGCCATGACCCCCGCCATCGCGACCGCGGCCATCGCCGACTTCCAGGAGACCTTCGCCGCCATCCGCGCGGAGATGGCGCGCGTCGTGATCGGCCACGAGCCGGCGATCGAGGCGATCCTCACGGCCTTTTTCGCGGGCGGCCACGTGCTGATCGAGGGCGTGCCCGGGATCGGCAAGACGTTGATCGTGCGCTCGCTCGCCGAAGCGCTGAACCTCACCTTCAACCGCGTCCAGTTCACGGTCGACCTGATGCCCGCCGACATCACCGGCACGCGCATCATCAACGACCGGCCCGACGGCGGGCGCGAGCTCGTGTTCGTGCCCGGACCGATCTTCGCCCACGTGGTCCTCGGCGACGAGATCAACCGCGCGACCCCGAAGACGCAGTCGGCGCTGCTGGAAGCGATGGCCGAGCACCAGGTGACGGTCGCGGGCTCGAGCTATCGGCTCCAGGCCCCGTTTTTCGTGCTCGCGACGCTGAACCCGATCGAGATGGAGGGGACCTATCAGTTGCCCGAGGCGCAGCTCGACCGGTTCCTCTTCAAGGTGCTCCTCGAGTACCCGAGCGAGCAGGAGCTGACGCGCATCCTCGCCGCGACGACCATCGCCGACCCGCTGACCGTGCGTCCGGTGCTCGCACCCGAGCGCGCCGCGACGCGCACCGAGGAGCTGAAGCGTCTCGTGCGCGAGGTGCTGGTCGCGCCGCACGTCGAGCAATACGTCGCGGGCCTCGTCCGGCTCACGACCCCGGCGGGCGCACGCGGCGACGGCGAGGCCGAGACCGAGGTGCGGCGCTACGTCACGTACGGCGCGAGCCCGCGCGGCGCGCAGGCGCTCGTGCTCGGCGCCAAAGTGATGGCGCTCCTCGACGGCCGCCCGCACGTCACCTACGACGACGTCGACAAGGTCGCCGTCTCGGCCCTCCGCCATCGTCTCGTGATGAGCTTCGCCGCCGAAGCCGCCGGCGTCGTGCCCGCGCACATCGTCGAGCGCGTGCTGATCGCGGCGCGCCGGCTGCGCGCGTGAGCACGGCGGCGCCGGACCGCCCAGCGCCGGCGCGCGTCGACGAGCTCGGGCCCCGGCGCGTCGATGCACGCGCGCCCCGGCGGGTCGATGAGCACGCGCTCGCGCGCTTCAACCGACTCGCGCTGACGCGCTTCGACGGGCTCGCGCTGCACGTCCGGCGCGGCATGGGCGAACGGCCGGGCGAGCGGCGCTTTCCCGGCCACGCTCAGCCGTCGGGCGTCGAGGTCGAAGCCTACAGCACCTACACGCCGGGCGACGACCTCCGCCATCTCGACTGGCACGCGATGGCCCGCCTCGACGCGCTCCTCGTCCGCCGGTTCACCGCAGAGCGCGAGGTCCTCTTTCACATCCTGCTCGACGGGAGCGCGTCGATGGACGCGCCGCCGAAGGACGGGAAGCTCGCAAGCGCGCGCGCCCTCGTGACCGTGCTCGCTTACATTGCGCTCGCGGCGGGTGACGCCGCCCGCGTCGCGGTGCTCGGCGGTACGGGCCCCGTGGTGACGTCGCCCGTCCATCGCCAACGCCGGAGCGCGCTCGCGATCTTCGAGCTGCTCGCGACGTCCTCGGCCGCCGGAACGCTGCAGCTCGGCGCCGCGTGCGAGGACTACGCGCGACGGCATCCCGAGGCCGGCGCGGCGCTCCTCGTCTCCGACCTCATGACCGATCCCGCCGACGTCGAGCGCGGCGTGCTGGCACTCCAAGCGCGCCGCTTCGAGGTGCACGTGCTGCACGTGGTCGGCGCGAGCGAGCTCGACCCCGCGGGCAGCTTCACGCGCGGCGTGCTCGTCGACGTCGAGTCGGGCGCGACGCGGCCGATCGCCCTCGACGCGGGCATCGCCGCGCTCTACGGCGAAGTGCTCGACCGCCACCTCTCGGCGCTCCGCGCCGTCGCCGAGCGTACGCGCTGCTCGTACTCGCGCCTCGTCGCCGGCACCGACCTCGGGACGTTCGTGACCGGCGAGCTGGCGCGCGCCGGCCTCGTGCGGCGCCGGTGACGAGCGCGCCGTGAGCCTCGGCCACCCGACCGGCCTCGTTGCGCTCGCCGCGGTCGCGGTGCTGGTCCTGCTCTACCTCTACGACCGTCGGCGCCGGACGATCCCGGTCGGCACGCTGTTCCTCTGGCAGCAGGTCCCGATGCCGCCGCGCGATCGGCGGCGGTTCCGCCCCGACCTGCTGTTCATCGCCCAGCTGCTGCTCGTCCTCGCACTCGTCGGCGCCTACGTCCGGCCCGTCCTCGACGATGCCGAGCCACCGCCGCCGGGGACGCCGCTCGTGGTCGTGCTCGACGTCTCCGCGAGCATGCAGGCCATGGAGGACGACGGCACGCGCTTCGAGACGGCGCGGCGCCGCGCGCTCGCACGCATCGCCGACGTCGCGACGGGCGACGACGTCCTGCTGGTGACGGCCGGGTCGCGCGCGCGGGTCGTGCTGCCGTGGACGGCGGACCAGGCGAGCATCCGTGCCGCCCTCGAAGCGATCGTGCCGGCCGACACCCCGACCGATCTTGCACCCGCGCTCGAGCTCGCGCGCGGGCTCGCCGCCGATCGCGCCGGCGCCCGCGTGGTGGTCTTCACCGATCTGCCACCCGAGACGAGCGGTCTCGCGCCCGAGGTTCGCGCGCACGTCGACTACGTCCAGCTCGGCCGCACCGACGACAACGTCGCGATCGCCGGGATCACGGTGTCGACCCCGCCCTTCCACGGCCCGAGCGACACGACGGCCACCGTCGACGTCCGGAATTACGCCCGCACGACGCGCGAGGTCGTGCTCGAGGCCCACGTCGCGGGAACGGCGTGGGCGCGGCGCACGCTCACGCTCGCGCCGCGCGCGACGGAGCACGTGCTGCTCACGCGCCCGCCCGCGAGCGGCCCCGTCGTGGTACGGATCGGCACGGACGACGCGCTCGCCGTCGACGACCACGCGACCGCGTGGATCGGCCCCGGTTCGGCGCTCGACCTCCTGCTCGTCACGGACTCGCGCGCGCTCGCCGACGCGTTCGCCGGCGTCGCGGCGGCGATCGCCGGAAGCCGCATCGAGGTGACCTCGCGCGCGCAATACAGCGCGACGCCGCCCGCAGGCCGGCGGGTCGCGCTCTTCGACGGGTTCGTGCCCGCGACACTGCCGCTAGCGACCAACGCGCTGTTCGTCGCACCACCCGAGGGCAACGACGTGTGCCCGAGCGCAGGCCGGCGCAGGGACGCGGTCGTCGTCGACTGGGACGACGACCATCCAGCGCTGGCGGGACTCGGGGCGCTCCAAGCGATCGGGGTGGCAGGCACGAGCCAGCTCGGCGACGCCGACTGGGGCGACCCGATCGTGCTCGCAGCGTCCGCGGAAGCCGCCTTCTCGCTCCTGATCGCCGGCGAGCGGAACGGACGGCGGACGGCGTGTCTCGGGGCCGAGCTCGGCGCCGGCCTCGCGTCGTCGGATCGCCTGCCGCTCTTGCTGTTGACGCTCGCGACGCTGCGCTGGCTCGGCGAACCGTTCGGGCCGAGCGCCCTCGTCGTCGAGACCGGTCGGCCGACGCTCGCCGGCGCCGGACCGACCGCGCCCATCGACGGCGACGTCGAGATCGTCGGCGACCCGGCGGTCGTGACCGCCGAGCGCGCCGGCATCTCGCGGGTCGGACCGGCCGGCGCCGAGCGCCTGGTGCTCGCCAACCTCTTCGACGATCGCGAGTCCGACATTGGAAGGAGTGGCGCCGGCGAATGGCTCGCCACCGTCCACGAGGACGCGCCGCCGCCGGAGCGCGGCGGGCGTCCGCTCGCGCGCTGGCTGTACGGTGCCGCGCTGGTCCTGCTCGGGCTCGAGTGGGCGTTCTGGCGGCGGCAGCAGATGCCGCGACAGCAGATTCACGGAGAGGCGCGATGACGGTCCAGGCCGATGCGCCCGTCTTCCTGCTGCTCTTGGCGGCGCTGTCGCTCTTCTTCGTACGACGTGGGCGCGGGCAGATGACGCGGACGATCGTCCTCGCCACCCTCGTCCGAACCGGCGCGACTGCGACGATGATCGCGCTTCTCGCGGGGGTGCACCTCGAGCGCGCGCGGCCGGCGGCCGGCACCTGCCTCGTCGCGGCGATCGACGTGTCGGCGAGCGTGCGGAACGCCGCGAGCGACCGCGCGCGCCAGGTGCTCGACGGGCTGCTGCCGCGCCTCGGCCCCGACGACCTGATCGGCTCCGTCGCGTTCGCCGCGCGAACGCGGGTCGTCGCCCACCCACGCCGCGGCGTCCGGCAGAGCGCGGCGCTGTTGCCGCCGCCCGCGACCGACGTCACGGGTTTCGAAAGCGGCGACACCGATCTCGCCGCGGCCTTTACGACGGCGAGCGCGCTTTGCCCGGCCGGTCGGGAGAGCGCCCTCCTGCTCTTCACCGACGGCAACGAGACCGAGGGCAGCCTGCAAGCCGAAGCCGTCCGTTCCGGCACCCGCCTCCCGGTCTTCGCGTTCATCCCGAGCCAGGCCGACCTCCCGACCGCCGTCATCCGGCGCGTGCTGGCGCCCGCGTTCGCGCCGGAGCACACCGTCCTGCCGCTCGAGCTCGTGGTCGAAAGCCGCGCGCCGCGGGCCATCTCGGCCGAGCTGCGCCTCGCCGCGAACGGCGACGCGCTCACGCGCGAGCGCGCGCGCTTGGCTCCCGGGCTCAACGTCATCGCGCTCCCGTATCGTCTGCGGGGTGCCGGGCAGTACGCGCTCGAGGCCGAGCTCACCCTGCCCGACGGCGCCGAGGCGCTCGCGGCGCGCGCCCGCGCGAGCGTCGCCGTGACGCGGCCGCTCCACGTGCTGATCGTCAGCGAGCGCCCGGCACCGGTCGTCGCCACCGCGCTCGCCGAACGCGGCATGCACGTCGAGGTCGTCCCGCCGCACGCGCTCGCCGACCGGGTCGGCCGGCTCGACGCGTACCACCTCGTGATCCTCGACGACCTCGCGCGTGGCGACCTCGCCGACGCAACCCTCGAAGGGTTGACGGCCTGGGTCGCACGCGGCGGCGGGCTCGTCGCGACGGGCGGCGAGCATTTTTTCGGCGACACGGCGTTCGCCGGCAGCGCGCTCGAGCGCGTGCTGCCGGTGACACTGCACGCGCAAGCGGCGACGCCGCAGGAGCGCGAGCCGATCGCGCTCTACCTCGTGATCGACCGCTCCAACAGCATGGGCTACGCGAGCCACCAACCGACCCTGCACAACGGCGAGAAGATGGCGTACGCGAAGCGCGCGGCGCTCGCCGTCCTCGACCAGCTCGGCGAGCGCGATCTCGTGGCGACGATCGCCTTCGACTCGCAGCCGTACGAGCTCGGTCCGCTCTCGCCGGCCGGCGAGACGCGCGCCGCGCTCGCCGCCAAGATCCAGTCGATCCAGTACGGCGGGGGCACCGACTTCAAGGAAGCGCTCGACATCGCGCGGCGGAACCTGGTCGCCTCGGGCCGGCCGGTGCGCCACGTGATCCTCCTGACCGACGGCGACAGCAATCGCGCCGCCGAAGACCACGCGGAGCAGATCGCCGCGCTCGCGCGCGCCGAGATCACCGTGACGAGCATCCGC
Source organism: Polyangiaceae bacterium (assembly GCA_031400185.1). GTDB lineage: Bacteria > Desulfobacterota > Binatia > UTPRO1 > UTPRO1 > UTPRO1. Next base: position 35,737 of record JANNPN010000255.1, on the reverse strand, counting down.
ATCGGCAGCGACACGGTGAACCTCGACCTGCTCGACGCGATCTCGCGCGCGACCGGCGGTACCTTCCATCACGTGGAGGACGTGGCGCAGCTGCCGCAGCTCATGATCCGCGACGCCCAGCGCCTCATGGGACGCTCGACCCAGCGGCGCGAGATGCCGCCGCGGGTCGGCGACGGCGGGCCCATCCTCGCCGGCATCGAGGAGAAGGAGCTCCCCGGCGTCTCGCGCTGGGCGGTCGTCGAGAGCAAGCACGGCGCCGAGGTACGGCTCTGGGTCGAGGACGGCGAGGCGCGCGACCCGCTGCTCACGACGTGGCAGTACGAGCTCGGGCGGGCCGCGGTCGTGCCGCTCGACTTCCAAGGCGGGGCATCCGCCTGGCCGACCTGGCGCGGCTTCGCGAAGCTCTGGACGCAGCTCGCCGAATGGACGGCGGCACGCGGGCTCCCGAGCGACCATCACCTCGAGGCGATCCGGCGCCGCGACGGGACCCGCATCGTGCTCGACACGGTCGACGACACGAGCGGTCCCTTCACGCTCCGCCTCGATGGCGGCGACGACGTCGTGCTCCGCCAGGTCGGGCCGCGGAGCTTCGCCGCGACCGTGCCGAACCTGCGCCCGGGTCTCCATCCGGCCGTCCTGCTGTCGGGACCGAGCGCGGTCGAGGAGCGTCTCGACCTCGAAATCCCGGCGACCACGGAGAGCCGCCGCGAGCTCCAGCGGGTGGCGCCGAACACGACGCTGCTCCGCGCCGTCACGCAAACGACCGGCGGTGCCGTCGAGGCGGAACCCGCGCGCGTCCTCGCGGCCCGCCCGGGCGTCCGCCACGAGACGATCCCGCTCGACCCCTATCTGGTCCCGTTCGCGTTGCTGCTCGTGCTTGCAGACGTGGCGATCCGCCGGCTGATGCTGCTTTGACACGGCCGTTCGGAACCGGCAAAAACCGCGCCCATGGCTTACATCATCACGCGCCTCTGCCGCGATTGCGTCGATACCGCGTGCGTCACCGTCTGCCCCGTCGACTGCATCTACGCCTACAAGGGCACCGACCACGAGACCTTTCCCAACCAGCTCTACATCCACCCCGACGAGTGCATCGATTGCGGGGCGTGCGAGCCGGAGTGCCCCTGGCAGGCCATCTTCGAAGAGGCGGCCGTGCCCGCTCCCTTCGCCGACGACACCCCGCTCAACTACAAGATGATGGAGCTCAAGGACGACTTCGAGGTCAGCCCGACCGAGAAGAAGGAGCACCCCACGTCGGTCGAGATCGAAGCGAACAAGCGGAAATGGGGTCTCGAAGTCTAGAAGATGGTTGACCCCGCGCCGGGACCCGCAGTAGCGTTCGGGCACTCTACTGGCGTCGAAAGGAGTCCCCCATGCCGTGGACCTGCGCTGCCTGGCTCGGCTTCGCCACCCTCTTCCTCCTCTCCGCAACGTCCCGCGTGCACGCGGGCACCGTCGAAGGCTTGCAGCTGAGGATCGCGCCGTATCCGGGCCACGGCCTCACCTTCAAGGTCAAGGACACCACCGTCGACAGCGGCAACTTCGGCAGCACGGGCGATCCGCGGTGCGACGCGGCCGGAGGCGGCGGTGCGTCGATCCGCGTGAACGGCGCGTCGGGCAACGAGTTCACGATCACTCTGCCATGTCAGGGATGGCGGTCGCCGAACGGCTCGGCGAGCAGCGTATTCAATACGGACTACATCTACCGGGACCGCTCGGGTGCGTCGTGCAGCAAGGTGGTCGTGAAGCACGGGCACTTCATCCAAGTCCGGTGCCGTAGCCCGCACGTTACCTACCCACTGCTCGGTGGGCCGCAAGGAAATATCGACGTCACGCTCCGGCTCGGCAGCGATCCGGTCCGGAATTGCGCGACGTTCGGACCGCCCCCGACCAAGGTCGTGCACGACGGCTCCAACGGCAAGCAGTACCTCGCCAAGCACGCCCCGGCGCCCGCGAGCTGCACCTCACCGTGACTCCGCTTGCAGAGCGCGGGCGCGAGCGGGAGCGAGTCGGGGGTTGAGCGCCGCGACCCCGTGTCGACGGTACTGCAGTTCAATCTGTCTTGTGGAGTGCGCTAGCTGGGGCGGACGAACTTCAGGACGAAGCGGTCGCTGGTGCCGCGGCGTTCGCCGGCGGTGCGGGGGGAGGCGCTCCAGTCGCGGGTGTCGGCGGGATTGCGGAGGAAGCCCGCGTCGGCGACCAGCTTGAAGCCGGCGGCCTCGACCTCCTCGCGGAGGACCTTCTCCTCGATGCGATGCAGCGTCTGCGTCTCGGTAATGCCGGTGCCGGCGCGGCCCGAATGGTCCACGATCACGTAGACCCCGCCCGGCTTCAGCGCCGCATAGATCGCCCGGTTCATCGACGCCCGATCGGTCTTCATCCAGACGGTGTCGTGGTAGAGCAACACGTTCACGACCGCGTCGAGGTTCTTCGCCTCCGGCGGCAGCGGGTCGTCGAACTCGCGGTCGACGCGCACGACCGGCTTCATCGTCGGTTTCGTGAGGCGCTCGGTCCACGGCTTCTCGGCGAATCGCTCGCGGATGAACTTGTTGTTCTGCCCGTAGACGACGCCCGTCGGCCCGACCGCACGGGCAAGGAGCTCGGTCGTGTAGCCGAGCCCCGACCCGATCTCCGCGACCCGCATGCCCTTCGCTACGCCGATGAAGGTCAGCAGCTGGTCCGGGTGTCGGCCCGCATCGAGCGCGCGATCATCGGCCGAACGGTCCGGGGCCTGAATGATCGCGCGCGCGGTGTCGAGATTGATGTACGGATTGCTCGGCGGACGGATCTGGGTCCTCCGCACGCAGGCGGCGGAGCACAGGAGCGCAAGGACGACCACGACTCTCACTGCCACTTGGTATGAGCGCATGGCGCCGGGACTAGCGCAGCGAATGGTCCGGTTCAACGTACGCCTTCCAGAGACGCGCGAAGATCCAGACGTGGGTCGCGATGATGAGCGGCACGAGGAAGGTCGGAAGGAGGCTGAGCGGCAAGCGCAGGAGGGCCCGGAGCGAGCTCGGATCGGCCGTGCCGAGCCGCGTCGCAGTCGCGACCACGAAGAGGATGTCGAGGAAGCCGAAGAGGTTCCAGGCGAGCACAGCGGCCGGACGCGCAATGAGACCCGGCACCACGAGCAGCGCGACGGCGCCGGTGGCCGTCAGGATGTCGCCCCATCCGCCTTTGACCGCGAAGTCGTACGGGAGCTGGCCCCGCCCGTAGAGGACCAGGAAGTAGATGCCGACGAAGCGCGCGAGGTGGACGGCGACGAGCCGACGAAGCTCGAGGCTCGCGAGCCAGCTCCGGAAGCCCGGGAGCATCGCGCTGTTGACGAGCAGGAGGGCCGTCAAGACGGCGATGATCACCTGCGGCCCCGGCGGCTCGAGCAGCGTCAGCCGGCCCGAGTCACCGAGCGCGTAGGCGGCGAAGAACCAGACGATGAGTGCGATGGGGTAGACGCGGGCGGCGCGCATGCTCACGTATGGCCGCCGCCCGTCAGCGCTCGGCCACCGGCCGTCAGATAGCTCGCCACCAGCCGCACGATCTCCTCCACGTATGCGTCGATCTCGTGGTCGCGGCCGCGCTCGCCGTGGACGACGAGGTTGTGGGTCAGCGCCTCCACCGTCTTCACGACGACCGCGGCGGCGAGCGTGGGATTCGCGACCGTCACCTCGGGCGACGCGCGCAGCAGCATCTCGACCTGGTCGGTGATACGTGCCTCCATGGCGGCCAGCAGCTCGCGTAAACGCCGTGGCAGCGGCGCTTCCTCGAACAGCACGCGATGGAGGTTGCGGTCGCGGGCGTGGAGCTCGACCATCGCGCGGGCGAGGTGCCGGATCGTGCCGGCGAGGGGGAGCAACTTGCCGGCGATGTCGCCGGCGGCGCGCACCAGCACCGCCTCCCCCTCGTGGATGTGCGCCTCGAGCAGCGCCACCAGGATCGCGTCCTTGCTCGGAAAATACTCGTACAGAGTGCCGATCGAGACCCCGGCCCGCTCGGCGATGTGGTTCGTAGTGGCGCCGGAGTAACCACGGCGGGCGAAAACCTGAGCCGCGGCCTTCAGCACGACGTCGACGGTGCGCTGCGAACGGGCCTGAACCGGCCGTTTTCGCGGACGAAGTTGCTCGTTTCGACGTGCGGTATACATGCGCTCAAACCCGAGTAGCGAATCCGAGTAATTGCTCGTATCTTGGCGACGGTCGGGAGGTCAAGTCATGCCACAGCTCGCACTCGTCGGTTACACGCTCTTCCTCGTGCTCGCGATCGGTCTCCGCGCCACGCTGCACTACCGGGACACCGGCACGACGGGGATCGTCGGCATCACCGGGCGACCGTTGTCGGTCGAGTGGTGGGGCGGCGTGCTGTTCGTCGTCGCCGCGGTGGGCGTCGGTCTCGGTGCTCCCGGCGCGCAGCTCGCGGGCTGGGTCGATGGCTGGGAAGGTGCCGCGTCGACGATCGGCTATGCCGTCGGGACGGCCCTCACGCTCGTCGGGATCGGCGGCACGCTCGCGGCGCAGATCGCGATGGGCCGCTCATGGCGGGTCGGCGTCGACCCCGACGCGCGGACGGACCTCGTCGCCCACGGACCGTTTCGCTGGGTCCGCAACCCCATCTACACCTGGATGATCTGCACGAGCACGGGGCTCGTCCTGCTCGCGCCGAACTGGCTCGCGGTCGCGTCGTTCGTCGCGCTGCTGATCGCACTCGAGATCCAGGTGCGGGCGGTCGAGGAGCCGTATCTCCTGCGTACGCACGGCGAGGCGTATCGCACCTACGCCGCAACGACGGGACGGTTCGTCCCGGGCATCGGGAGGCTCGGATGAGAGACGACGCGGCGCCGCGGGATTTCGTACCCGCGCTCGGGAGGGATTGGCTGACGCCGTTCTACGACGCCGTCGCGTGGCTCGTCGGCGAACGCGCGATCAAGCGCGATCTGATCCGCCAAGCACGGATCGCCGCCGGCCACGACGTGCTCGACCTCGGGTGCGGCACCGGCACGCTGGTGCTCCTCGTCAAGGACGCGCATCCGGACGCGTGCGTCACCGGTGTCGACATCGACCCGCGCATCCTCGCGCTCGCGCGCGCCAAAGTCGCCGCGGCCGGCGCCGACGTCCGGCTCGTCGAGGGCTCGGCAACCGACCCGCCGCTCGCGCCCGCATCGTTCGACCGCGTGCTCTCGACACTCGTCCTCCACCACCTGACGACGGCGCAGAAGCGGGAGGCCCTCGTCCGCCGGATCTTGCGTCCCGGCGGCGAGCTGCACATCGCCGACTGGGGGCGGCCGCAGAACGCGCTGATGCAGCTCGCCGCGCTCAGCTTCCGGTTGTTCGATGGCGTCGAGACGACCGGCGCCAACCTCCGTGGGGAGCTGCCGGCATTGATCGCGGAGGCTGGGTTCGCGGACGTTCGCGAGGTCGAGCACCGCATGACCCCGCTCGGGACCCTCGCGTATCTGAGCGCCCGCGCGGCCTGAACGAGCGTCGAGAGCGGGCTACTCGCCCATGGTCTCGACGTAGAGGTTGCGGATCTCCTCGATGTGACGGTCGAGGTTCTCCGGCTTCCAATCCGCCGTCTCGATCGGCGGGTGTACGACGACCTCGATCGTCGCCGCGCGTACGATGATGCCGTGCTTCGGCAGCGCGTCGAGCGTATTGCGGAGCACGATCGGCACGATGGGTACGCCGGCCGCCATCGCCATGTGGAAGGCGCCCTTCTTGAAACGGCCGAGGTGGCCCGTGGCGCTCCGCGTGCCTTCGGGAGCGAGGACGAGCGAGAGCCCCTCGCGGATCGACTCGACGACGGGCTTCAGCGCATTCACCGCCTGCACGTGGTTGGCGCGGTCGACGAAGACGGTGCCGGCGGCCGCGAAGAACGGCCCGAAAATCGGATTCCGCCGCACCTCCTGTTTGGCGACGCCGATGATGTCGCGCCGCAGCAGGCGACAGAGGACCAGCATGTCGATGCCGCTCTGGTGGTTGAAGATGAAGACCGCCGGTCGGCGCGACCAGAGGTGCTCCTCGCCCGTCACCGCGAGGTCGATGCCCGCGAGCGACGTGCCGAGCTCACCCCAGGTATTGATCGCGATGTTGATGGCGCGCCGCCAGCTCCAGCCGAAGACCGCCGCGGGAACTCCCAACATCAGCGACGGGAACAGTGCGCCGACCGCGAGCGTCGTCCGCAGAACCGCGAGCGCGCCCGGCGTCCCGCGGCTCGTGAACCGGTTGGCGGGCCAGCCGCGCTTGGCGGCGATCTCTGCGAGCCGGGCCGACGGGTTCGTCGGCCGCGGATTCCCGACGATCTCGAGGAGGGGCAGATCCTCCTCGCTGTCGGTGTAGAAATAGCTCTGCTCGAAGTCGATGGCGCGCGGGATGCCGAACCTCCGCGCGGCGGTGGCCTTGCCCTCGCCGTAGCAGGTCGGCTCGATCACGCGCCCGGTGAGCTTGCCGTTCTGCACCTCGAGCTCGGTGCATAGGACGTGCTCGATGCCGAAGTCGCGCGCGAGGGGGTCGATCTGGAAGCGCGTCGCCGACGACACCACGGCGACCGTGTGGCCCTTGCGACGGTGTGCCTGCACGAGGGCGCGCGCCTCGGGATACACGTCGGCGGCGAGGTGCTCGATGAACATGTGCTCGGCGTGGGTCGCGAGCTCGTCCTCGGTGAGGCCGCGGAGGCGCTCCAGCGTGCTGCCGACGAAGCCGGAGAACCCGATCTGCCGGAGCTGGAAGAGCGTCGCGGCGAGTAACGTCTGCGCGAAATGCTTGGCGCTCATGCGGCCGGCGAGCACGTCCTCGCGGATGAAGTGCGCAGCCGAAAAACCGGCGAGCAGCGTGCGGTCGAGGTCGAAGAACGCCGCGATGTGCGACCCGGACGGGCCGTCCTCGATCTCGCGCGTGAGCTCGGCGTGCAGCGTCATGGACCGGGCTCCTTTACCAACGAAGCGCCCCCGACGCACGACCGAGGCAGGTTGCGCTAGGGCTTGGGGGTGCGGGAGCGGGGGCCCGAACCATAGTCGCCAAAGGGATCGTCACGCTCGCGCACCGCTTCGCGGAAGCCGACGGCCTGTGCACGCGAGACGAAGTCGAGGCCCTCCTGCGTGTGCCGCGCGATCCCGTCGAAGAGCGTTCCGAGCGTCCGGCTCGCGGTGAGGCCCATGTTCTCCGCGGTCTGGTTGCAGAGGAGCTTCAGCATCACGAGCTGGTTCGTCGGGAGCCGCGCCATCCGGCGCGCGAACGCCATCGCGTGGGTCTGCAGCTCCGCGTCGGGCACTGCTTCGAGGATGAGGCCGATCCGCGCCGCCTCGGGCGCCGGGATCTCGTCGCCGGTGAGCAGATAGCGCTTCGCCTTCTCGAGGCCCATCCGGTAGACCCACATCGCCGTCGTGGGCGTGCCCCAGACGCGCGCCGGCGGATAGCCGAACGTGGCGCCCTCGGCCGCGATCACGATGTCGGCGCAGAGCACCATGTCGGTGCCGCCGCCGATGCACCAACCCTGCACCGCCGCGATCGTCGGCTTCGCGGCGTACCAGAGCTTCATGTAGACCTCGACGAAGCGGCCCATCATGCGGAGGTCGGCGACCGAGTCCCAGCGCCGCTCGCGCTCCTCCTCGGTCGCCTGCGCGACCGTCGACCAGTCGAGACCGTAGCCGGCGCAGAACGCGGGGCCCTCGGCCCGCAGCAGGATCACGCGGACGGCCCGGTCGGCGTCGGCCTCGTCGTTCGCGGCGGCGAGCTCGTCGCGGAAGGCCGGCGTTATCGTATTGTACTCGGCGGGACGCGCGAAGACGATCGAGCGGACGCCGGCCTCGGTCTCGGTGCGAATGGCGGTCATGCGCGGCTCGTTACCACGCCGCCGCCGCCGCAAACCAGCTCAGGCGCTCGCCACCGCCGCGACCCGCGGGCGTCCGGACTCCTCCGTCAACTGCTCGTGCGTGAAGTAGCCGGCACGCGCGAGCGACATCGACTCGCCCGTGTGGGCGCGGCTCACCATGCGCTCGAAGTGGCCGATCCGGCTCTCGAGGAACGCCGAATGGACACCGCCGCGGAACCCGTGCGCGTGGAGCCCCTGCTGCACGCGGGTCACGACCCCGATGTCCTGCTGGTTGGTGCGGTCGAGCGCGTCTTTCCGGAAGTCGCGAAGAATGGCGAGGTCGCCGCCGAGGTCGAAACTCCGCGCGACGAGGCGGATCTTTTCCGGGCCGATCGGATCGATGCGGAGATACGAGAGCTCGGCCGGCGCGATCACCGGGATCAGGTTCGGGAAGACGTGGCCGAAGCGGACGTAGCGCTGCTCCTCGGCGGAGAGGTGCGGCAGCTCGGGGATCATTTGCCGGTACTCCGGCTTGATGAAGGCGTGGGTGTAGCTCGAGTGCTCCTCGAAGTGCTGGTGCGCGTTCTTCGTTTCGACGAAGTCGTTCAGGACATCGTGCACGACGGCGACGTGGTATCCCTCGAGGCCGTTTTCGACGTAGATCTTCCAGTTGACGTCGACCTCGTAGGTGTACTCGAAGGCGAGCTCCATGCGCTCGCCGGCGGCGCGCGCGAGCGCGTGCGGCAGCTCGCCGATCCATTCGGCGAAGGGTCCCGCCGCCGTGGCATCCAAACATCCGAAGACCATCGGGCCGGCCGTCGCGATCGAAATCGGCAGGAGGCCGATCGTCGAGAAGTCGCAGGTGAACTCCTCGCGCGACGGCGCGCCGACGAGGCGTCCGTCGGTCGCGAAGCTCCACGCGTGGTACGGGCACGTGAGCTGGCGGCCACAGTTGCCGTGGCCTTCGGCGAGCGTGGCTCCACGGTGCGGGCAGACGTTCAGGAATCCGCGCAGCTCGCCGTCGTGGCCGCGCACGATCACGACCGGGCTCGTACCGATCTTGGCGGTGACGTAGTCGCCGGCCGTGCGCAGGTCGGGAAGATCGGCGACGTGCACCCAGCTGCGCGCGAAGATCTTCGTCATGTCGGCATCGAAGACCGCCGGCGAGAAGAACGCGCGCGGTGGCAGCAGGCGGCCGGGGGCCGGCTGGGAGAGATCGCAACCGTCGATCGTCGTCGTGCGCATCATCGGGCTCCTTTGCGGCCGCGCGCCTTCGGGCGGCGCCCGCTCGTCATCGTGGACTGAACGTTCCGCAGCTCGGCCGTGAGCTGGCGACGGGCGCGGCCGCGGGCGACGCCGAGCAGCATCACGCACATGCCGAACCGGGTGGCGGCGCGGAATGCCTCGGCATCGAGCTCGCCGCGCGCCCACTCGATCATCGCCAGCTGATAGTGCGCGAACATGCGACGCGAGAGTACGAGCGGGTCCACCCACGGCTCGATCTCGTCCGCCTTCTGCCCGTCACGCAGGATGTCGGCCATCAGCGCGGTGAACTTCTCGGCCGAGCTGCGGCGGAGATCGGCGGTCTCCGCCGACGTGAGGAAGAGCAGGATGAGCTCGCGCGAGTACTGCGGGACCGCGAGCAGGTCGGCGTTGCCGGCATCGCACGTCGCGAGCGCGCGATCGGCGACGTTCCCGGTGCGCACGGTCGCGATGCCGGCGACGACCGCCGCGAACGTGGATTCGAGCTCGCCGAGGAGGATCGCCTGCTTTCCGCCGAAGAGGTTGTAGAGCGTAGGCACCGACACGCGGCTCGCGTGCGCGAGGTCGCGCATGGTGAGCCCGTCGTAGCCGCGCTCGGCGATGAGCTCGCGGGCCGTCGCCAGGATTCGTTCGCGGCGCTCTGCTTTGTGCTCTTCGAAGAGGTTCATGGTCAAGATTTGAACGCGTTCAGAAACTAGCACGCGTGCAAATCTTGAAGCAATACGACATCCGTCGGGGATCTCTGCGGTTCCGCGACGCGTCGAATGTCGCGTGGCGGCAGCCTCACGATCACCGCAGAGCGGGCAGTCTTTTCCTCAAACCGAGAGCACGGTCCGCCACGCGGCTGCGACGACTTTACGGAGGCTTTCGAGGTCGCCGTCATTCTCGAGGATGACGTCGGCGTGGCGGCGGCGGCCGGCGTCGTCGAGTTGGGCGGCGACGCGGGCCTCGATCTCCGGCATCGACATCGCGCGGTCGGTCATGAGTCGGGCGCGGACGGCCTCGGGTGGCGCGGTCACCACCCAGATCTGGTCGACGAGGCCGGTCCCCTTCGCTTCGACGAGGATCGGCGCCTCGAGCACGATGTGGCCCGTGAAACCGCCGTGACGACACTCTGCGATCTCGCGCATGATCTCGCCGAAAATCAGCGGGTGCACGATGGCGTTCAGCGCCGCCCGCTTCTCGGCGTCGGCGAACACGGTCGCGCCGAGCTTCTTCCGATCGATGGTGCCGTCGGCCGCGACGACCGCTCGGCCGAAGGTCTCGACGATGCGCGCGAACCCCTCGCTGCCGGGGGCGTACACGCGATGGCCAACCTTGTCGGTGTCGATCACGTACGCGCCGAGCTCCGCGAGCATCCGACCGACGACGCTCTTCCCCGCTCCGATCCCGCCAGTGAGCCCGATGATCACGACCGCCGTTGTTGCGCAGCCCGAACCGCTCTGCAACAACGCCGCGCGTGACGGGCGCCGACGTGGAGCTCATCGACGATCGCGTCGAGGGCGACGTGCGACTTCGCCGCGTCCGCTACGCTGGTGCGGACGGCCTCGCGGTGCCGGCGGTATTGCTGCAACCGGCCGCGGCGATCGACCCGGCCCCAGCCGTGATCCTCCAGCACGGCGCCAACACCAGCAAGGACGACTACTACATCCGGGCCCCGGCGCGGCGCTGGGCGAAGCAGGGTTGGACCGTGCTCACGATCGACCTCGCGGAGCACGGTGAGCGCGCGACCGCCACGCCGAGCGACCCGCTCGTGCGCCGGCGCTTGATCGGCCAGCCCGAGTTCGTCGCGCGGAGCGTCGGCGATCTGACGGCCGGCGTCGACCTGCTGGCCGCGACCCACGGCGTCGACGCAGAGCGCATCGGCTACGCCGGCTTCAGCCTGGGCGGGATGCTCGGGACGGTCTTCACCGCCGGCGAGCCGCGCATCCGCGCCGCCGCCGTCGTGATCGCGGGGAGCTTCGCGTACACGCGCTACTGGGAGCGCGGCAAGACCGAGGAGGACCGCGCGCGCCGGCTCGCCGCCGCCGAGGCGACGGATCCTGTCTTCTTCGCGGCCGCGATCGCGCCGCGACCCTTCCTCATGGTGAACACCGTCGACGACCCCATCTTCCCGCGCGAGGCCGTCGAGACGCTCTTCACCGCCGCACGCGACCCGAAGGAGCTGCGCTGGCGACCGGGCACCCACCACCAGTGGGGCGCCGGCATCTACAAGGACGTCTTCGGGTTCCTCACGGCGTCGCTGTAGGGCGCGGGCCGCCGAGCGGGTGGCGCTCGAGCACCCAGCCGTCTTTGACGACGTAACGGATGTCGTGCAGCGCCTCGAGGCTCGTGAGCGGGTCTCCGTTGATGACGATGAGGTCCGCGCGCTTGCCCAGCTGCACCGTGCCGAAATCCGGCTCCGGGTTGCCGCTGACGAAGCGCGCGGCCGCAGACGTTGCTGCCTGCAACGCTTGAAAGGAAGTGAGACCGCAGCGAACCAGGCCGGCGATCTCGCGGTGCAGCGCCGGACCAGGGAACACGCCGAGCTGCGCGTCGGCGCCGGCGAGGATCGGCACCCCGGCCTCGTTCAGCCGCCGGACGTTGTCGCAGCGCACCTCGCGCGTCGCCACCATCAGCTTGACGAAGTCGACGAACGCCGGGGGCTGCGAGTCCGCCGGCGTCTCGTTGAAGCTCGCGAGCACGTCGGCGGGAACGGTCTCGCGTTCGAGCTCGGTCGCCTCGCGCTTGCGCTCGTAGATGTCCGCATAGTCGTCGAACACGAAGGTCGTTGCGACGTACGGGATCGCGGCCGTCTGGAAGCGCCCGATCACCTCGTCCGGGATCCGTTCCTTGTAGACGCCGTGCATCCACGCGGCGACGCCGGCGTCGGCGGCCTCGAGCGCATCGGCAACGGTGCCGATGTGGGCGACCGTGCGGATGCCGTGCTTCTTCGCTTCGTCGACGACCGCGCGCAGAACCTCGCCCCCGAGGAGCGGCGCGCCGTTCGGGATCGCGTCGACCGCGACCTTGATGACGTCCGGTTTCGACGGCAGCAGCGCTTGCACCGCCGCGCGCGCGTCGGCCGCGGTGCCGACCTCGCGGGTCATATGGGATTTTACGTACCAGCGGATCCACCATGGGACGAGCGCGTCCATGACGCCGACCGGATGGCCGCCGATCGCGGTGAACATCGGGCCGGCGGCGAAGATCGTCGGGCCGAGCAGATCGCCCTTGGCGATTGCGTCGCGGCGCTCGAAGACTTCCGGTGCCATGGCGGCCGGGTCGAGGACGGTCGTGACCCCGGCATAGAGATAGCTCTGAAGGTTGCGGTCAGGATCGGGGAATTGGCTGGCGCTCGACCACGAGGGCGCCGAGTTCGCCCCCGTGTGGCCGTGCACGTCGATCAATCCCGGCATGACGATCGCGCTGGTCGCGTCGACCACCACCTCGCTGTCGGTTTTCCACAAGCCCCTGGCGACGATGGCCTTGATCCGGCCGCCTTCCAGGATCAGGTCGCGGGGTGCGATCAATTGATCGGTGCGGCCATCCCACACGAACCCTCCAGCGATACGGGTGAGCGGCGGCGCGGTGCCCGCGGGCCTGGTCACGAGTGGCGGCGGTGCCTGTTCGCAACCGACGCATCCCACCATCGTCGTCGCGATCAGCACCGCGACCCATGCTCGTACCTTCGGACGCTCCAGCATGGCGCGGCTATATCTTCGGAAATCGGGGCCTGTCGACCTGCCGACGCTCGCACGGATGCAAGCCGCCTCCGGCGTCTCGCATTTCTGCAGTCTCGTGCTCCGCTTCGGAACACCCCTCGACCCGCGGTTTCCCGACACGTTCCCGTCCGCCTCCTGGCATCCTTCTTGTAATCGCCATTGAACGATGGTCATCGACGCCAGTACGTTCAGCGACATCACCCGCCACCTGCACGGCATCTCCGAGGGACTGCTCGCCGGGATGCGCAAAGTCGTGAGTCTGAACCCCGACGCGCCGACGGTGAGCAACGAGCATCATCGTGATGAATGGTTCAAGGCCGTCGAAGCGTTCGTCCGGGTGAACGCCGAGGTGCTGACCCTGGCCGAGCTGCTCCGCGCGCTCCTCGCCGCGAATGGCGAGCTCGGCGAAGAGAAGCGCGCGCTCAGTTGATCGCGAAGCGTCCGCTGCGCGGACGGCGTCTGCTCACTCGGACGTTCCGCGTCCTGCCCAGAGGACGCTCACACCAAGCCGCCTTCGGCGGTGTGGAGCGGCGGCGCCATCACCGTCGCCTCCGGTCCCGCCTGGTTGATCATGTCGATCATCGTGCGCAGGCGGCCGAAGCGCATGCGATTGAACCGGAAGACGAGTCGCGGCAGGTGCGCGATCTCGGGCTCACCCTGTTCTTCGGGCAACGCTTCACCGAACTCGAAGACGCCGTTTTGCAGAATGTCGCGGAACTCGACGTTCAGCCGCTCGAGAAGTGGCAGCGGCAGCGCCGCGTTCAGGCGAATGACGAAGCGATCCCCGACGTATCGGGACGAGTGATACACGCGATAGAAGCGGCGAATCTCCGCGATCGCCTCGTCGATGTCGTCGGTCACCTTGAAGAGGGCCATGTCATCCGGCGAGATGAGTCTTGGCCCCAGCAGGTGATCGTCGACGTAGCTCTTCCACGTCTTCCAATAGAGCGCGCCCGGCGCGTCGAGGAAGATGATCGGCAGAGGGCGCGACTTGCCCGTCTGCACGAGCGTCAGGGACTCGAAGCCCTCGTCGTGGGTCCCGAAGCCGCCGGGGAAGAGAACGATCGCGTCGGCTTCCTTGATGAACATGAGCTTCCGCGTAAAGAAGTACTTGAAGGTGATGAGCTTCGGGTCGCGGTCGATGAACTCGTTCGCGCCCTGCTCCCAGGGCAGGCGAATGTTGACGCCGAAGCTCCGCTCCCGCCCCGACCCCTCCTGACAGGCGCGCATGATGCCGCCGCCCGCGCCGGTCAGCACCATGAACCCCTCGTGGCAGATGCGTTCGGCGAACTCCTTCGCCTGCCGGTACTCGGGGGCGGTCTCCGGGGTGCGAGCCGAACCGAAGGCGCTCACCTTCCGGATGTGCCGGTACGGCGCGAACACCTTGAAGGCGTTTCGCATCTCCTTGAGCGCCGTATTGATGATCTTGAGGTCGCCGGTCGACGCGTTGTCCCGCATCAAGCGGACGACCGTGGTGAGAATTTCGCGGAGATAGCGCTCCTGCTGGTGGTTCCCGAAGGGACCGACCTCGGAGAGCACCTGGGCGACGAGCTCCTGAACCTGGGTCTGGGACGTGGGGGATGGGTGCATGGGAGGATGATACCGGAGCCCGGGACGCCCCGGCCACTAGGGAACCATGCCCGCCTCCGATGTGGCGCCGCGCCGTGCTAGACACTCGACCCCATGTCCGGACGCTGGCCGCTGCACTGGCGCATCTTGCTCGGTCTCGTCGTCGGCGCCGCGGCCGGTAGCCTCGCCAACGCGACCGCGGGCGGCTCCCCGTGGCTGACGTCGACGGTCGACTACGTGATCGAGCCGTTCGGCCGCATCTTCCTGCGCTTGATCTTCATGGTGGTCCTGCCGCTCGTGTTCTCGGCGCTCGTGCTCGGGGTCGCGGGGCTCGGCGACATCGGCCGCCTCGGTCGGATCGGCATGAAGACGTTGGCCTACACGCTCCTCGCGACCGGCTTGTCGGTGGCCCTCGGGCTCACGCTCGTGAACGTGGTCCGGCCCGGCGCGGGACTCTCCGAGGAGACGCGCGCCGCGCTCACGGCCGGCGCGACGCGCGGTCCGGCGCCGGTGGCAGCCGCCGACGCGCCGGTCGGCCTCCAAGCGGTCTTGGCCATCGTCCCGGACAACCCGCTCCGCGCGGCCGTCAACGGGGACATGCTCGCGGTCATGTTCTTCTCGTTGATGCTCGGCCTCGGATTGGCGCTCGCGCCGCGCGAGACGGTCGCACCGCTCGTCGCGGTGCTCGAGGGCTTGTACGCGGTCGTCATGCAGGTGATCGAGCTCGCCATGCGGCTGGCGCCGTACGGCGTCGCGTGCTTGCTCTTCACGCTGACGGCGCGGCTCGGCGCGGGGGTGCTCCGTCAGCTCGCGAGCTACGTGCTGGTCGTGCTCGCGGGGCTCGCGTTCCACCAGTTCGTGACGTACGCGCTCATCATCCGCTTCCTCGGCGGCATGTCGCCCCGATTGTTCTTCACGCGCATCCGGTCGGTCATGATCACGGCCTTTTCGACGAGCTCGTCGAACGTCACGCTGCCGCTGGCACTCACCGTCACCGAGCGCAGCCTCGGCGTGCCGCGCGAGATCGCGAACTTCGTCCTGACGCTCGGGTCGACCGCGAACCAGAACGGCACCGCGCTCTTCGAAGGCGTGACCGTGCTGTTTCTCGCGCAGTTCTACGGGGTCGACTTGAGCCTCTCGCAGCAGCTCGTCGTCGTCCTCATGTCGATCCTCGCCGGCGTCGGCACCGCCGGGGTCCCGGGCGGCTCGCTGCCGCTGATCGTGCCGGTGCTGGTGACGGTCGGCGTTCCGGCCGAGGGCATCGGCGTCATCTTCGGCGTCGACCGCCTGCTCGATATGTGCCGCACGGTGCTGAACGTGACCGGCGACATCACCGCGGCAGTCGTCGTCGCCCGCTCGGAGAACGCCCTCGAGATCCCCGTCGTCGTCCCCGAAGCAAGCTGACGTGGTGAGGTCGCCTCACGCAGAAGATGAGATTGGATGGCCGGAGCGAAGCGACGGCCCACCACGCGCACGAGGCACCCCCAGCAGGTCGCTCAAAAAGGTCGAGATGCTAGGCGCGAAGGAGCGAGCGCGGAGGCATAGCGAAGCTATGCCGCACAAGCGAGACGACTGAGCAACGACGCAGATCGGCCTTTTTCAGCGACCTGCGACCGCGTCGCCGAGGGCGCGGCTGAGGCGGGCCTTCTCGGTGTCCGTCAAGTCCTCCCGGCTCGCGACCATCACGCCCTCGGGATGCGCGACCGCGGGCGGATCGATGCGGAGCATGGCACGCACCTCGGCGAGCGGCTTCGCGAGAAGGGCTTCGTAGCGCACCGCCGGGAGCCACCGTGCGCGCCGGCCGCGCCGCCAGGCGCGGAAGAGATAGCGCTGCCAGTAGAACCCGTCGCCGCGCGGCCCGATGAGGGCCGCCGCGAGCACGATGAGCCCGATGCCGAGGTTACCGATCTGTCCGAACGTGAACGCGAGGTTCGCGGCCTCGCCGGCCTCGTCACGACCGTAGCCCGTCAGCACGTGCCAGACGTCGTGCATGTCGCGCAGGCGATCGAAGAACCAGGTCGCCTCGACGCTGTAGCCGACGCGGGCGTCGGTATCGCCCTCCATCGACGCGTCGACGAGCCCATCCGCGGTGAGCTCGCCGGCGACCATGAACGCGAGGTACGCACGTCCCAGGCTGCCTTCGGGGAGGCGTGCGAGCGCCGCGCGATCCGCGAGCACCTTCAGGAGGTCGGGACGCTCCGCGAGCAGGCTTGGGCCCTCGGGCTCGTCGAGGAGCCGCGCGAAGCTCCGGATGTCGGCGCGACCCGAGAGCGCGCGCGTGATCGCGAAGACCTGGTCGGTGCGCTCGGGGTCGGCGATCAGCACGTTCAGCGCCGTGCGCGCGCGCGGCCAGTCGATCTTCCGGGCCGGGATCCCGGCCATGAGGGCGGCGCGGTCGAACACGGCGGTCGTCGGGGTAGGGGTCGTCATGAGATCTCCTCCGAGTGCCCGCAATCTACGCCGGGCCGCGGGCTCATGTCTCGACGGGTTTCTTGATGATTTCTTGAGGATCGCGAAATCAGCGGGCGGCGCCGCGCGACCTCGGGCGGCGCTGCCCCGCGGGCGGGCGGTCGAGCTCGCCCAGAAGCTCCTCCGCCTCGCTCCGCAGGCGCCGGAAGCCCAGAGCGTCCGCGTCGGCGAGCACCTGGCCGATGAGGGCCCGCGCCCGCGGCTGGTCGCCACGCTGCCGGCGCCGTACGAGCATGCGGGCAAACTCGTGGCGGCTCCGCGTGAGCGCCGGGAGCGCCCCCATCCGCGCATTCTGGTCGAGCGCCTGCTCGAACCACGTCGTCGCCTCGTCCCAGCGCTCGGTCGCGACCGCAAGCCGCGCGAGGTAGTGCGCGACCGATCCGGCATGCACACGCAAGAGGTCGTGGACGGCGTTCCGGTCGGCGAACGGTCGCAGCAGCTCCAGGAGCACCTCCGCGTGCGTGGCGGCGCCGACGTCGGCGCACACGGTCGCGAGCTGCGCGAGCGTGATCATCCAGTGCTCGTCGCGCGGCAACGCGCGGAAGTCCTCGGCCGCAATCGAGACGAGCTCGCGGCGCGCGTCGTCCAAACGGCCGACCTCGCTCGCCGCGAGCGCGCGTCCGACTCGGAGCAGACGCTCCGCCCACGGGTAGACCGTCGCGAACGACGCGAGCGCCGCCTGCATGTCGTCGACCCGCCCGCGCTCGTGCGCGAGGAAGAGGCCGTGGCCGACCGTGAGCGCGCGGCCCGCCGGGTGATCGGCGCGCTCGCCGAGCGCCTGCGCCGCGGCGATGAGCTGCTCCGCCTCGTCGTAGCGCCCGTCGGAAAGCGCGCGTGCCGCCCGGATCGAGGCGACGAAGAAGCGCTCGATCGGCTGGCGGAGCTGCTCCGCCGCCGCGTCCATCGCTTCGATCTCGGCGTCGGCGGCGGCAATGTCGCCGAGCGCCAGGTTGGCGTCGAACCGCATCTCGTGGGCGAGGAAGGCGGAATTGCCGTCGCCGGTCGCCGCCGCGAGGTCGACGAGCTCGGTGGCGATCGCGAGACGCTCGCTCACGTGATCGGGGCCGAGGAGCGCCCACGCGCGCGAGCCGAGCGCCACGACGAGCGTCGCGGGATCGTCGAGCCGGCGGGCGACGGCGACGGCCTCGCAGCTCAGCTCGTCGCGCGCCGCGAGCGAGTCGGAGTACGGCGCCGTCCCGACGAGGCGCGCGAGGATGCGGACGCGGAGCGCCGGATGCTCGCCCCCGATCGCCGCGCGCGCCTCCTCGAGGAGCGCCACCAGGTCGTCGTCACGCGGCAGGCCGTACTCGGACCGGCCGCCGAACCCGATTGCGGCGCGCGCGAGCAGATCGGGGCGTCCGAGCGGCCGCGCCGCCGCCGCCGCGGCACGAAACGTCGCGCGCGTTCGCTCGCGGTCGCCGGCGCGCGACTCGGCGTCGCCGCGTGCAAGCAGGAGCTCGACGCGCTTCGTCTCGTCGATCGGCACGAGCAGCTCGAGCGCTTGCAGCGCACGCTCGTAGTGCCCGGCCGCCTCCTCGTACGCGAGGCATACGAGGGCACGCTCGGCGGCGCGCTCGGCCCAGGTCACCGCGCGCGCCGCGTCGCCGCCGGATGCACCTTCGAAGAAGTGATGCGCGATCTCGGCGAGCGGGGCGGTGACGTTGACGCCGTGCTTGGTTTCGAGCACCGCACCGGCACGGCGATGGAGACGTACCCGCATCGGGGTCGAGAGCTCCTCGTAGAGCGTCTCTCGGACGAGCGCGTGTACGAATGCGTAGCGCGCGGCATCCGCGGCGTGCGGGACCAGCACGCGGCCGCCGACCGCCTCGTCGAGCAGCTCGAGCACGCGATCGGCGGACGCTTCCGCCACGCGTTCGAGCACGGTCGAGTCGAACTCGCGCCCGAGGACCGAGGCGACGCCGAGCAGACGGTTGCACTCGTCGGAGAGGACGTTCAGCCGCCGGCCGATCGCGTCGCGAACACCCTCGGGGAGCGCGACGCCGAGCCCGCCGGCGTCGGCGCGCCGATCGAGCCTCCCTTCGGCGACGAGGAGCCGCACGATCTCGCCGACGAAGAACGGGTTGCCGTCGGTCATCTCGTGCACCGCCCGCACCAGGGACGGCGTCGCCGCTCGTCCCGCGGTCGCCGTGACGTAGCGATCGACGTCCTCGACGGAAAAGCCGCGCAGCACGAGCCGTTGATAGTGCGGCTCGCGCGCGAGCTCGCCGAGCACCTCCGCCAGCGGGTGCTGGCGGCGGACCTCCACGTCCCGATACGCGCCGAGCACCAGGAGCCGCGCCTCGCGCATCTGACGCGCCAGGAACTGGAGCAGGAGCAGCGACGGCTTGTCGGCCCAGTGCAAGTCGTCGAGGACGAGCACGACCGGCTTTGTCCGCGCCACGGCCCCGAGAAAGGAGGCGATACCGTCGAAAAGCCGAAAACGGGCCTGCTCCGGGGTGAGCGTCGGCGACGGCGGAGACGTCCGGAGCCGCGCGCCGATCTCCGGGACCAGCGCCGCGACGTCCGCGGCCGCCGGACCCAGCGCCGCCGCGAGCCCCGCGTCGTCCATGATGGCCCCGGCCGCGCGCACGATTTGCACCCACGGCCAGAACGCCGGTGCGCCCTCCCCTTCGTAACACCGGCCGGTGAGCACGACGGCGCCGTCGGCGCGCGCTTCGGATGCGAGCTCCGCGGCGGTTCTGGTTTTGCCGATCCCAGGCTCACCGACGAGCAATAGCAAGCGGGCCTGCCCGCGCTCGGCGTCGGCACGGGAGCTCCGCAGAAGCGTCATCGCCTCCGCGCGTCCGACGAAGACGCCGCGCGCGACCGCGCCGGCTGCGGGCGCGTCACGCGCGCCTGCGGAGCCCCGCAAGGCGCCGACGAAACGGTAGCCCCGGCCGTGCACCGTCTGGATCATCCGCTGCGCGTTCGGATCGTCGCCGAGCATCTTCCGGGCGACCGTGATGCAGCGCGGGACCACCGACTCGCTCACGTGCTCGCCCGGCCAGAGCCGTCCGAGCAGCTCGTCCTTCGACACCACCCGGTCGGCGTGCGCGACCAGGTACCGCACCACGTCGAAGACCTTGGGCTCGATCTTCACGACGACACCGCCGCGCCGGAGCTCGTAGAGCCGCTCGTCGAGCTCGAACTCGCCGAAGGTGTGGACGGTCGTGGCCGTCGGGCTCACCTGGAGCGCGCTAGCGCTCCCCCTTCGCTGCGCGCAGGCGTTCCACCAAATGGGGATCGCTCGCGAGATCGATCGCGGTCCACGCCATCGCGAGCGCACCGTCCATCACCGCGCGGTCGGCGATCGGCGTAGCGCAGTGCGCGGTGAACTCGGGCTGATGGTTCACCGCCGGCAACGACTCGATGCCGATCATCGGGTGGATCGACGGGATGGCGAGCGTGATGTTGCCCATGTCGGTCGAGCCCGCCATGCGCTCGAGCATCGCGGCCGGGAGGTCCGGCAGGAAGCGGCCGAGGGCGGTCGCGTTGCTGCGATACGCCGCCGCGATGTCGACGTCCGGCTTCACTTCGGCGTACGGCAGGTGGTCTTCCTTGAGGGCGAGCGTCGAGCCGGTCGCGAGCGCGCCGGCCTCGAAGCAGCGCACGACTTTGCCGTAGATCTCGTCGAGCTCGTCGAGCGTGCGCGCGCGGACGATGTAGTGCGCGGCCGTGTGCGCGGGCACGATGTTCGGCGCGTCGCCGCCGTGGGTCACGATGCCGTGGATGCGGTCGGTCTGGCGGATGTGCTGGCGCAGACAGCCGATCGCCGTCTGCGCAACCGTGAGCGCGTCGGCGGCGTTGATGCCGCGCTCCGGGAACGCGGACGCGTGCGCTTCCTTTCCCGTGTAGCGCACCTCGAACTGCGCGCACGCGAGGAACGGCTGCTCGACGACGTCCATCGGCGCGGGGTGCACCATCATTGCAGCGTGGACACCCGCGAAGACACCGCGGTCGAGGAGCAGGATCTTGCCGCCGCCCCCTTCCTCCGCGGGCGTTCCGATCACGCTCACCGTGAGGCCGACGTCGTCGGCGACGCGCGCCGCCGCCGCCGCGGCGCCGACCGCCATCGCTGCGATCATGTTGTGGCCACACGCGTGTCCGATGCCGGGAAGCGCGTCGTACTCGGCGCAGAACGCGACGTGCAACGGACCACTGCCGGCGCGCGCGGTGAACGCGGTCGGCAGGTCACCGACGCCGCGCGTGACGGTGAAGCCGGCGTCGGCGAGGTCGTCGCAGAGCCACCTCGCGGCGCGCTCTTCCTCGAAGCCGACCTCGGGATGCGCGTGGATGCGGTGGCTGAGCGCGATCAGCACCTCGCGCTGCTGCTGGAGGCGCTCGCGCGCGCGGGCTTTCGTGTCCATGACGTGCCTCTCCTCTATGGGATTGCGATCACTTCCCGACGAGCGCGACGATGCGGAGCGGCCCGCCGCTGCCACCGGCGATCTTCATCGGCAATGCGACCACCGTGAAGCCCTTCGCGGGCAGGCGGTCGAGGTTCGCGACGTTCTCGAACGCGGGCACGCCCCGCCGAAAGAGCGCGACGTGGCTGCCGAAGAGCTTCGACGGACCATGGTCGATGCTCGCGGTGTCGAGCCCGACCGCATGGATCTTCCGGGTGTCGGCGAGCCACTCAGCGGCGTGCGGCAACAACCCGGGGAAGTGCAGGTTCGCGACGCCAGCCGCACCGCGCTCGTCGGTGCCGAGATAGCGGCGGCGATCGGGCCAGTACGCACCGAACCCGGTCCGGATGAGCACGATGGCGCCCTTCGGGATGACGCCGTGGGTACGCTCCCACGCGACGAAGTCCTCGACGGCGACCTGATAGTCGCGGTTCGTGCGCACCTTCGCGCTCACGTCGACGAGCACCGCGGGACCGATCAGCTGCTCGAGCGGGATCGCGTCGACCGACGCGCCCTTCTCCCAGAAGTGCAACGGCGCATCGATGTGCGTGCCGCCGTGCTCGGGCGTCGCGAGGGCGTTGCTCGCATAGTAGTAGCCCTTGTCGGTCGTGCCGGCGTGCTCGGACTTGAGCTCGAAGCCGGCTTCGGTCGGCCAGTAGATCGTATTCGCGTCGAACGCGTGCGTGAGGTCGACGATCGTCTGCGCGGGGGGTGCGGCGGCGACGTTCGCGGCGAATGAAAAGACGGCGAGCAACGACGTCGACGCGCGGCGCTTCATGCCTCGCGTTCTACGCCATCCGGCGCGGCTCACGGAAGCATCGCGATCGCGCCGCACGGTGCGCGGGCACAAAAAAGCCCCGGGAGCCGCGACTCCCGGGGCTACTGCGATTGGTCAAGTGCGTTCGGCGGTTGTGCCTTACGCAGCCTTGGTGACGTTGGAGGCCTGCAGGCCCTTCGGGCCCTTGGTGATCTCGAACTCGACCTTCTGACCCTCTTCGAGCGTCCGGAAACCCTCACCCGAGATCGCCGAGTAGTGCACGAAGACGTCCTCGCCGTTCTCCTGGCGGATGAAGCCGAAGCCCTTCTCGGGGTTGAACCACTTCACGTGACCGACTGCCATAAATCTCCCCTCCTTTCGTCCGTTAGACTCGTCATCGAGGGAAGATTCGCTGCCATACGACAAAGCCGCGGCAAGTTTCGCCACGGCCATTCCGACGGACGTACTACCTTCACCTCACGACTGCGCGCCCCTCTAGCAACTCGATTTTGTCATTGCAAGCACTTCTGCCAGTGAGATCGATGCCCTAGGAGAGACTGTGTTGCGGACGCGACGGACGACCGACGAGCGTGAGTGAACGTTCGCCGGACGCTGTCGCACGACGCGGCGTCAGCTTGAAAACTCTGCCTGGATTCGTCGCCGTCGACTGCTCGACGAGCGCCGCGCGTACGGCTTCGACGTCGGCAGGCGACAACGGCGCGGGGATCGCGACGCTCTCGACGAGTCGCGCGAGGCGCGGCACCTGCACGATCCTCACGCCGCGGATCTCCTGACCGACCGCGACGAGCGCGCGGGTGAAGCAGAGCACCGCGTGCACCGGCAACGGACGTCCGAGCGTGCGTTGCGCGCGATCGGAGACACGCAGCGCCTCGACGCGGCAGTCCTCGACGAGATTCCGCCACGGGAGACGCGCGTTCACGAACAAGCGCTGATCGGACGCCGTCACGCGTCCGCCGTCGTCGGTCGAGACGATGAGGAAGACCCCGTTTGGACCGATCGCGACGTGGCGATCGCGGTCGGCGAGCGATGCGCCGTGCGCCACGACGCGGTACGCCGGCCCGAGCGTCGCGAGCGCCCGCTTCACGTTCGCGCCGAGCTCGCGCGTGCGCCATTCCTGCCAGAGACCCGTCGCCGTCCGCACCGCGTCGATCAACGCCGCCACGAAGACCGGGAGCAACAGGATGGTCGCAAGGGGAAGCCAGCCGCCCTGCAATGTGAGCGCCGCAAGCCCGACCGCCGCCGCGCACGCGAGATACATCGCCGCAAAGCAGCGCATCTCGGTGCCGTCGACCAGGGTCTTGCGGGGGGCGACTGCGGCCATCTCCCAGGCCCGGCAGCAACTGCCATGCCAGGGCGGCCGACACGCACACGCCGTGGAAGCACGCGAAGAATCTCGGAGATCGGCGCGCCCGACGCGACGAAATGGTCGCGATCACCGCCACAAACTTGCCGCGGCGTACAGACCGTGTCCCCCGTCAGCGACCCGCGTACGCCTCGGCGAGCAGAGCGAGCACGTGGCGAACGGGGATCGGGACGCCGGCGGCCTTGAGGCCGGCCTCGAGCTGAAGTGCGCAGCCGGCGTTGGCGGTCGCGACGAGGTCCGCGCCGCTCGCGCGGATGGCGACCACCTTCCGCGCGACGAGCTCGCGCGCGGTCGCCGGCTGCATCACGTTGTAGTGCCCGGCGCTGCCGCAGCAGAGGTCCTCGTCGTCCATGGGCACGAGCGTGATCCCGGGGATCGCAGCGAGCAGCGCCCGCGGCGCGCTCCGGATGCCCTGCGCGTGCGCGAGATGACATGGATCATGATAGGCGACGCGGCGGGCCCGGCCCTCTGCCGACGGCGCGCGGAGACCGATCTCGGCGAGGAGCTCGGTCGCATCGCGGACCCGGCCCGCGACCGCACGGGCGTCCGCTGCGCGGGCGGGATCGTCGGCGAAGAGCGTGCCCCAGGCCTTCATCATCGCGCCGCAGCCGGCCGCCGTCGCGACGATCGGCGGCGCGGCCTCGTGCACGGGAGTCGCGCGCACGAGCGCGGCGAGCGCCGCACCCGCTTGCGCGAGCGCACGCGCGCGATCACCGGCGTGGAGCGCGAGCGCGCCGCAACAGTGCTGCCCCGGCGGCACGACGACGCGGCAGCCGTTCGCGAGCAGCACGTCGGCCGTGTGGCGCACAGTGTCGCCAAAGAGCTCTGGCATGACGCAGCCCGGAAGCAATTGCACGGTCGCGCGCGCATCGCCCCGCGGGGTCTCGTCGGGTGACAGCGCAGCGCGTTCGCCGAAGCGCGTCGGCATGAGATGCACGGCGGCGGCGAGCGGGCGTGGCAGGCGCGGGGCGATCCGCCGCAGCCATTCGAGCACGCCGAGCGCTTCGAGCATGCGGAGGGGTGCCACCAGCACCCGCAGGAGCGCCGGCGTCGTGAGCGCGACGATCGTGACCCGGCGTCGCCAGCGCTCGAGACGCGGCCGCGTGTAACGCGACTCGATCCACGGTCGCGCCGCCTCGATCAGCTCGCCGTACGCGACGCCAGACGGGCACGCCGTCTCGCAGCCGCGACAGCCGAGGCAGCGGTCGAGGTGGAGGACCGCGGCCGCGTCGACGGCCAGCCGACCTTCCTGTAGCGCGCGCATCAAGTGGATACGGCCGCGCGGCGAGTCCGCCTCGTTGCCGAGCGCCAGGTACGTCGGACAGGCGCTCTGGCAGAGGCCGCAGTGGACGCAGTCGAGGAAGCGCTCCGTCGGCGCAAATCCACCCAGCGGGATCGCGTGCTCGCTCCGCTCCATCAGATGCGCCCCACGAAGCGACCGGGCGCGAGCACGCCAGCGGGGTCGAGCGCCGCCTTCATGCGCCGCATGAGCGGCAGCGCCGCCGGCAGCGGGTGCCAGACCGCGATCGTCGGCGCGAGCGCGTCGGGGTGACGCTCGACGACGAGGTGCGCGCCGTGCCCGTCGGCGACCTGCGCGAGCGCCGCGATCATGGTCACCGCTTCCTGCGGATCGCCGCTCGCGACGGCGAGCGTCAGCACGCCGCGGCGCGGGTCGGCGAGCGCGGCGGCGCTCGGTACGTGCGCGGCGGCGGCCTGAGCGACGGCGGCGAGCCGCGACGGCAGCATCGCAAGTCGCAGCACGAGGTCGCACTCGGCAGAGGCCGAGAAGTCGCGCGCCGACGCGAATACGGCAGCGACGGTCGCATCGGACGCGTCGGCGTCGAGCGCGATCTCGGCGCCGTGACGCCCGGCGAGGTCGCCCAGCCGCGCCCGTGCCGCAGCGACATCTGCGGCGACCCCGCCGAGACGGACCGTCACCGTCGCTTTGTTCGCGCGCTCGCCGAGCGCCCCGCTCGCCCATACGGCTAGCACACCGTCGATCTCCGCCCCGAGCGCGAGCGCCGCCGACAAGTCGCGGACGCGGAAGACGAGCCCGTGCTGCTGCTCGGGAAGCGGCCGGACCTTGAACGTCGCCTCGGTCAGCACGGCGAGCGTACCGAGCGAGCCGATGAAGAGCTTCATGAGATCGTAGCCCGCGACGTTCTTCACGACGCGCCCGCCCGCGCGGGTCGGTGTCCCGGCCGCCGTGACGGTGCCGATCCCGATCACGTAGTCACGCACGCGGCCCTGCGAAGCGGCGAGCGTACCGGCGAGGTCGGCGGCGAGCATCCCGCCGACCGTCGTCCGCGCCGGGTGCGGCGGCTCGATCGGCAGCCATTGCCCTTCGCGCGCGAGCGCGTCGGCGAGGGCGCTCACGGTGACCCCGGCCTCGACGGTGATCGTCATGTCGGCCGGGGTGTAGTCGCGAAGGCGGGCGAGACCGTCCGTCACGAGCGCCACGTCGTAGCGCGCCGGCCCATGACCCAGGGCGCGATGCGCGCCGAGACCGATCGGCACGAGCGCACCCCCCGCCTCGCCGACCGCGGCGACGCCGGCCGCGAGCTCGACCCCGTCGGCCGGCCGGACGACCGCCGACGGCACCATGCCGCCGATTGAAAACGCACGACACGAGGCCGCGTCGGCCACCGCCGCCGCACCGAGACGACGCACGAGCACAGGGCCGATGTCGACCTCCGGTTGCGCCCTCACAGCGCCGCCCGCCGGCGCGGCGCGCGCTGCTCGACGCACACGCCCGGCGTCGGGAAGATCTTCCCCGGGTTGGCGCGGCCGTCCGGATCGAAGACCGCGCGCACCTGCTGCATCAACGCCAGGTCATCGGCGCCGAACGACATGCCGAGCTCCGCCATCTTCTCGACCCCGATGCCGTGCTCACCGGTGACGCTGCCGCCGAGCTCGAGACATGCGGCGAGGATTTCGCGACCCGCGGCGAGCGCTCGCGCCGCCTCGTCCGCGTCGCGCTCGTCGTAGAGCACGATCGGATGGATGTTGCCGTCGCCCGCGTGGAAGACGTTGCCGATCGTGAGCCGATGGCGCTCGGCCGCGGCCTCGATGCGGGCGAGGATCTCCGGGAGCCGCGTGCGCGGGACGACGCCGTCCTGCGTGCAGTAGCTCGGCGCGATGCGCCCGACCGCGCCGAACGCACGCTTCCGGCCCTTCCAGATCGCCGCGCGCTCGCTCTCGTCGGCGGCGCGCCGCACCTGGCGCGCGCCGTGCGCCCCGCAGAGCGACTCGATGCGGGTGGAGGTGTCCTCGAGGCCTGCGGCGTCGCCGTCGATCTCGATGATGAGCACGGCGCCGGCATCGGTCGGAAAGCCGACCCGAAATGCCGCCTCGACGGCGGCGACGATCGTGCGATCCATCATCTCGAGCGCGGCCGGGACGATGCCGGCGGCGATAATGGCGGAGACCGTCGCGGTCGCCTCGGCGACGGTCGCGAACACGGCGAGCATGGTCGTCACCGCCGCGGGCAACGGGACGAGCCGGAGCGTCGCCGCCGTGACGATCCCCATGGTGCCTTCCGCGCCGCAAACGACGCCGGTCAGATCGTACCCGAGCCCGTCGTCGATGCCGTCCCCGAGCGCGACGACCTCACCGTCGGGCAGCACGAGCTCGACCGCGAGCACGTGGTTGGTGGTAACGCCGTACTTCAGCGTGTGCGGCCCGCCGGAGTTCTCGGCGACGTTGCCACCGATCGTGCACGCATTCTGACTCGAAGGGTCGGGCGCGTAATGGAGTCCCGCCGCCCGGACGACGCGAGAGACCTCGGAGTTCACGACGCCGGCTTCCGCGATCACGCGGCGGTTCGAGAGATCGAGAGCGCGGATCTTCCGCATGCGGCTCGTGCCCACGACGAGCGGCGCCGGCGCCGCGAGACATCCCCCCGAGAGCCCGGTACCCGCCCCGCGCGGCACGAACGGCACGCCGGCCCGAAACGCGGCCCGCAGCACCCGTGCGACTTCGTCCGTCGTGGCCGGCAGGACGACCAGCTCCGGCACGGCGCGCTCCAGCGTGTAGCCGTCGCACTCGTAGACCGCCCGCGCCGCAGCCGCCGCGACGACGCCTTCCGGGCCGACGATCGCGGCGAGCTCCGCGGCCAGCGCGGCCGGCAACGCGATCGACGTTGACACCGCGAGACGATACCACAATAAGCTCCGAGCGTGCCCGCCGTCCGGCGTCGCACCACGCAATTCCGAAGTCTGCGAGGCCGACATGTCCGTCATCCCCCCGTCGAACGTCTTTCCGCCACCCGAGCGCCTGCTCCTCGGCCCGGGTCCAAGCCAGGTGCATCCACGGGTGCTGGCGGCCCTCGGCCTGCCGCTGGTCGGGCACCTCGATCCAGCCTTCGTCGCGTTGATGGAGGAGACCAAGCGCATGCTGCGCCTCGTCTTCGGCACCGCGAACCCGCTCACGATCCCGATCTCGGGTACCGGCAGCGCGGGGCTCGAGGCGACGATCGTGAATCTCGTCGAGCCGGGGGACGAGGTCGTGATCGGGGTGAACGGCGTCTTCGGCACGCGCCTCACCGACGTCGCGGAGCGCGCGGGCGCGACCGTCATCAAGGCCGAGGCGCCGTGGGGTGAGATCGTGCCGACCGAGACCATCGCGGCGGCGCTCGGCCGCGCGAAGAAGCCTCGCTTGCTGGTGCTCGTCCACGCCGAGACGTCGACCGGCGTCTGGCAACCGCTGGAAGACGCGAGCCGGCTCGCGCACGAGCACGGTGCGCTCTTCGTCATCGACTGCGTGACCTCGCTCGCGGGCTGCCCGGTCGAGATCGATCGCGTCGGCGTCGACGCCGCCTACTCGGGAACCCAGAAGTGTCTCAGCTGCCCCCCCGGCCTCTCACCGGTCACTTTCGGCCCACGCGCGGTCGAGCGTCTGCGCGCGCGCACTCACAAAGTGCAGAGCTGGTATCTCGACCTCACGATGCTCGAGAAGTACTGGGGCGAGGAGCGCGTGTATCACCACACCGCTCCGATCAGCATGAACTACGCGCTCTACGAGGCGCTGCGCGTCGTGCTGGAAGAAGGCCCGGAGGCGCGGTTCGCGCGGCATCGCGTCAACCACGAGGCGCTGGTCGCGGGGCTCGAGGCGCTCGGGCTTTCGATGGCGGTGGCACCCGGCCGTCGGCTGTGGATGCTGAACAGCGTGCGCATCCCGGCCGGCGTCGACGACGTGGCGGTCCGGAAGGCGCTCCTCGACGAGGACCGGATCGAGATCGGGGGTGGGCTCGGACCGATGAAGGGGCAGACGTGGCGGATCGGGTTGATGGGCGAGTCGAGCGCGGAAGCGAACGTCATGCGCGTGCTGGGAGCGCTCGGCCGGCTACTGCCCAAGCACGGCTTCGCGTGCGACCCGAAAGCCGCGTCCGACGCCGCCGCGCGGGTGTACGCATCGACGAGCGGAACGCGCGTCGCTTCGTAGCTGGGTTGGGCGGAACGCCCGTCGCGTCCAGTTGCGCGGCGCTTGCGCCGCGCTCTGGTCACGCGGAGCGCGCGCGGCGAGGCTCAGTACGTCTGGACGTGCCGGGTCTCGTAGCGCGCGGCGTCGCCTTGCGCGACCGTCTTCATCTTGCGGCCCATCTCGATGAGCCAGTCGCCGCCGCGGTCGCCGTAGAACGTGATGAAGCTCATGCACGCCACGATGCCCGCGACGAAGCCGAGCATGAAACTCCGAACGCCGGGACTCATGATCCCCTCCTCTCGTCACCCACCCTGCACGCCCGTGGTCCCTGTGGCAGCGTGCAACCGCGCGCTACTTGATATGGATCTTTTCTCGGTGTCAACGCGGAACTCCGCCCTGCCCCTGTTCGGTTTGCTGGCGCTCGCCGCCGCGTCGTGCACGCCGGTCGTCCGGGCCCCAGGGGAGGCGCTCCGCCGGGTTGCCACGATCCCGCAGCTGGCGGACGACGGAGACCGGAGCGCGCTCGCGGCGGCGGTCGGCGAGAGCATCCGCTACTACACGCGCTTGCCTCCGGATCGCGCCGTCGGCCTCGGCGCGGTCACGCGCACGGCGGGCGAGATGCGGGCCGCCATGGGGGAGCTCGCCGCCTTCCTCGCAACGCGCCCGACGCCGGAGGCGCTCGCCGCCGAGATCGGACGCCGTTTCGAGCCCTATCGCGCAACGCCGCCCGGCGGCGTGCTCTTCACGGGGTACTACCTGCCGACGCTCGCCGCGAGCTCGAAGCGCGATGCCCGGTTCCGGATTCCCGTGCTCGGTCGACCGCCGGATCTCGTCACGGCGTCGCTCGGCGACTTCGGTGCGCCGTGCGCGTGTCGCGAGCAGCTTGCGGGACGCGTGGTCAGCGGAGCGCTCGCGCCGTACTTCACGCGCGCCGAGATCGACGGTGGAGCCGCACGCGGCGCACCCGTGGTCGCATGGGTGGAGGACGCAGTCGGCCTCTTCTTCCTGCAAGTCCAGGGCTCGGGTGTGTTGACGTTCCCCGACGGCCGGCGCCGCACGATCGGCTTCGCTGCCTCGAACGGGCGCCCGTACGCGAGCATCGGACGCGTCCTCGTCGAACGCGGCGAGCTGACGCTCGACCAGGCGTCGATGAACGGCATCCGGCATTGGATCGCGACCCACCCGGGCGAAGAGGCGCGGCTTCTCCAGTCGAACCCGCGGTTCGTGTTCTTTCGCGAGCTCGACGGTCCGCCCGTCGGGAGTCTCGGCGTCCCGGTCACCACCGGGCGCACGATCGCGACCGACCCGGCGGTGTTTCCCCCGGGCGCGCTCGCGTTCGTCGACATCCCCGCGTCGGGGCCGAGCGCCGGGCTCGCGCGCTTCGTGCTGAACCAGGACGCCGGCGCGGCCATCCGCGGCCCGGGGCGCGTCGACGTCTACTTCGGCGACGCACCCGACGCTGCGGCGGTCGCGGGCCGCCTGCGCTCGCCCGGCGAGCTCTATCTCCTGATCCCGCGCACTCCGACCAAGCGCTGACCCGGCGAACTATCCGGTTGCTGGCGGCAACCGAAATTGCAAGAATTCGCGCCTGTTTCCGAGCATCGAATGCGTGATGCCTATCTCCTGAGCGCGGCCCGCACCCCGATCGGAGGGTTCCTCGGGTCGCTCGCGGGCGTGACGGCGCCGGAGCTCGGGAGCCACGCGCTCCGCGCCGCGATCGCACGCGCCGGCGTCCCGGCCGACGAGGTCGAGCAGGTGATCATGGGGAACGTGGTCGCCGCCGGCCTCGGGCAGGCACCCGCGCGCCAGGCCGGGCTCGGCGCCGGTATCCGACGAACGCACGGCGCGCTGACCATCAACAAAGTGTGCGGCTCGGGGCTCATGGCAGTGGCGCTCGCCGGCCAGGCGATCCGGCTCGGCGACGCCGACCTCGTCGCCGCGGGCGGGATGGAGAGCATGACGCGCGCGCCCTACCTCCTGCCGCGTGCCCGCGAGGGTCATCGGATGGGCAACGGTATCCTGGTCGACGCGATGATCGTCGACGGCCTCTGGGATCCGTACAACGACTTCCACATGGGGAGCGCGGCCGAAGGCTGCGCCCGCGACCGCCGCATCGACCGCGCGGCGCAGGATGCCTATGCGATCGAGAGCTACCGCCGGGCGCAGACTTCCACCGCGCGCGGCGCGTTCGCGAGCGAGATCGTCGCCGTCGAGGTGCCCGGTCGCCGCGGCACCGTCACCGTCGACAGAGACGAGGAGCCGAGCCGCGTCGACTTCGAGCGCGTCCCGGCGCTTCGGCCGAGCTTCGCGAAGGACGGCACCATCACCGCGGCGAACGCGTCGACGCTCGCCGACGGCGCGGCCGCGCTCATCGTCGCGAGCGACGCCATCGTAGCGCGACACGGCGTCACGCCGCGGGCGCGGATCGTCGCGATGGCCGTCGCGGGCCGCGCCCCAGCCGAGTTCCCGATCGCGCCGATCGACGCCATCGCCAAAGTGGTGGCGAAGGCCGGTATGCAGCTCCACGACGTCGACCTCTTCGAGATCAACGAGGCGTTTGCGGTGGTGGCGCTCGCAGCGATTCGCGCGCTCGACCTCGACCCGGACACGGTGAACGTCCGGGGCGGCGCGATCGCCCTCGGACATCCCATCGGCGCCAGCGGCGCGCGCGTCCTCACGACGCTCCTCGCCGCCCTCGACGAACGCCGCGGACGGTACGGGCTCGCAACCCTCTGCCTCGGCGGCGGCGAAGCCATTGCCATGATCGTCGAGCGCAATGGCTGAGACGATGCGGCCAGCATGATCGAGCCGCCGCCCCTGTCGCGCGTCCACCCGCGGGACTATCGCCGGCCGATCGTCGTGGTCGCGCTCCTCGCCATGGCGACGTGGTGGGGCATCGGGCTCCCGTACTCGCTCTTCGCGTGGCTCCTCGACGCCGAGCAGCGGTCGTGGACGCTCGTCTGTTACCTCTGGGAGGTGCCCGCGTTCGGGCTCGTCGGATTGGTGCTGATCCCCCAGATGCTCTGGCGGCAGATCGAACGGCGCTGGACCGCGCTCGAGCACGTGTCGCCGCCCGAGGTGCCGGGCGCCATCATGGCACTCGAGCGGAAGATCCTCGACTATCCCCTGCGCGTCGCCGTCGTGCTGCTGATCAGCTCGCTCATCGGGTACGGCCTCGGCGCGCTCCAGATCCGGTGGTTCGCGGAGCTGCCGGTCGCCGAGGCCGTCAAGGTCTGCCTGCTCGGCCTCGTGACCGGACTCGTCGGCGCGCTCTTCGCGTATCTCTACCTCGAGTGGCGTCTCGCGCCGCTGCTCCGCCACCTCGCATTCGCCGACGCGTCGGCGCCGTCGACCGGCCGCCGCGTCCCGCTGTCGGCCAAGGTGTTCGCCTGCTCATTCGTCATGACGGTGACCGTGCTGCTCATGCTCGGCACCGTCTTCTACAGCCGCGGCGAGCGCATCCTCGAGGCAGAGGTGGGACGCCGCGTGCTCTCCGAGGCGCACCATCTCGCCGCGGAGCTCGGTGAGCATGGGGTCGAGCGCGCGAAGGACCCACAGTGGTGGAAGGCGCGACAGAGCCACATGGAGCTCGGCCCGAGCGGCTACACGTTCCTGTTGAGCGACGACGGCACGATCGTCGGGGGATCGAGCCCGCACGCCCGGCTCGCCGACGAGGGCTTCCGTCCGGCCATCGACGCACAGATCCTCGGCACCGACGCGGGACACCTCGTCGACCGCGTCTACGAGCCGCGCATCCTCGCATTCGCCGCGCTCGAGGACGCGCCGCTTCGCATGGTCGCGGTCGTGCAACGCGCGGACTTCGCTGGGGAGCTCGAGGCGATGCTGCAACACGGGGCGTTCATCTTCGTGATGGCCCTCTTGCTGACGCTCCTCCAGGGATATCTCTTCTCGCACCGCATCACCCGACCCATCGAGATCGTGACCCAGATGGCGAGCGACATCGCGCGCGCGCCAGCAGGCACATGGCAAACCGTCCCTGTGCGGACGAACGACGAGGTCGGCGAGCTCGCGAACGCGTTCAATCGAATGACCGCCCGCCTCGAGCAGGCGCGTGGCGAGCTCGAACGCTACAGCGCCGACCTCGAGCGCCGGATCGCCGAGGCGACGCGCAACATCGCGACGCTGTACGACGTGACCCGAACGACGACGTCGACGCTCGAGCTCGACGCCGTGCTGAAGCTCGTCGTCGAGAAGATCATGGCGGCGCTCGATCTCCAGCGGCTGGTGTTGCTGTGGCACCCGCCCGATCTCGAGCGCGCGGTCGACGCGTACACGACGGCGGGGGGTTCGGATGGCGCACGGCTCGAGCTCGGCGAGTCGGTGGACCTGGCCGCCCTCTGCCCCGCGCCGCACGTCGCGTCGGTCACGACGCGCGCCGCGGTCGAATCGACGTTGCCCGACTCGATCGCGCGCGTTCTCGCCGGGCCCGACGTGCTGTGCCTGCCGCTCGTATTCAAGGACGAATACCTCGGCCTCGTGCTCGCGAGTCTCGACCGCGAAGGCCGGCCGCCCAATCTCGAGCTCGCCGGCGCGCTCGCGAGCCAGGCCGCGGCCGCGCTCGCGAATGCGGGCCTCTTCGAGACCGCGCGCCGCCACGAGATCGAGCTCCGGAAGCTCTCGCAGGTGCGCGTCCAGCTCCAGGAGGAGAGCCTGCGCAGCCTCTCGCGCGAGCTGCACGACGGTGTCGGACAGGTGCTGACCGCGATCAAGATGGACCTCGGCATGATCGAGCGGTCGACAACCACGAACCCGCAGGACCTCCAGGCGCGCGTCCGAGAGGCGCGCGAGCAGGTGACGGAGCTCCTGCAGGAGGTGCGCACCATGTCGCAGCTGCTGCGCCCGTCGATGCTCGACGACTTCGGGCTGATCCCCACCTTGCAGTGGCTCGCCGAGAAGTTCACCGCCCGGACGCGCATCGTCGTCGACCTGCGTACGCCGGCGGTGGAGACGCGGCTTCCTCCCGCGATCGAGGTGCTGCTCTACCGCGTCACGCAGGAGGCGCTCACCAACGTGGTGAAACACGCGCGTGCGTCCCGTGTCGAGGTCGTGCTCGAGGTCCGCGACGCCGAGGCGGCGCTGACGGTCGCCGACGACGGGGTCGGCTTCGACATCGAGCGGTTCCGTCGGACGCCGGCGGTGGGCGGCGTCGGCCTCCTCGGCATGCGCGAGCGGGTCGCGTACTACCGCGGGCACATCGAGTTCCGCTCCCGGCCGAACGCCGGCATGCGGATCACGCTCACCATTCCTATATACGGATCGGTCGACACCGAGCGCGGCGAAGGCGGCGGCCGCATGACGTCGGTCGCGTGAACGACGTCGGCAAGAGCCCGCCGGTGGACTCGTTCCCGGTACTGCGGCGCGCGGCCGCCTGGGGCGTGCACGCCTACACCGCGAGCGGCGCCGTCGTCGCGTTCGTCGCGCTCGCCGCGGCAGCGGATCAACGTTTCCCGGACGTCTTTCGTTGGCTCGCCGTCGCGTTCGCGATCGATTGCACGGACGGCGCGCTCGCGCGCGCGGTCGGCGTCAAGCAGGTGCTGCCGTACTACGACGGCGCTCGGCTCGACGACATCGTCGACTACCTGACGTACGTGGTCGTGCCCGTCATGCTCCTGTATCACGCGGGGCACTTCCCGGCCGGGTGGCAGCACTGGGTCGCGGCTGCGCCTCTCCTGGCTAGTGCCTACGGCTTTTGTCGTAGCGACGCGAAAACCACCGACCACTATTTCCGCGGATTCCCGTCATACTGGAACGTCGTCGCGCTCTACGCCTACGCGCTCCACGTGTCGCCCGGGGTGACGACCGCGTGGGTCGTCGGGTTGTCGGTGCTCGTCTTCGCCCCACTCAAGTTCCTGTATCCCTCCAGGAACCCACAGTTTCGGAAGTCGACGCTCACCCTGGGCGTCCTCTGGAGCGTCGTCATGCTGTACGTGATCGCGACGCTTCCCAACGCGCCTACACTTCTGCTCTGGGCGAGCCTTGCCTACCCGGCATACTATTGCGGCGTGTCGTTCTGGCTTCAGGCGACGGGCCGAGCATGAGTGAAGAGACCCCCGACCGATTGCGCCGCGCGCATCAACTGTTCGTCGAAGCCTACCGGCTGCACATGGCGGGCGACGTCGAAGCGGCGGTCACGCGCTATCAGGAGTCGATCGCGAACCGTCCGACCGCCGAAGCGCACACGTTCCTCGGCTGGGCGCTCAGCTTCCTCGACCGCCTCGACGACGCGATCGCCGAGTGCAAGAAGGCGATCGCCGTCGACCCGGACTTCGGGAACCCCTACAACGACATCGGCTCGTATCTGCTCAAGCAGGGAAAGCTCGACGAGGCGATCCCGTGGCTCGACAAGGCCGTGCTCGCGAAGCGCTACGAGCCGCGCCACTATCCGCACTGCAACCTCGGCCGGATCTACTGGGCGAAGGGTATGCTGAACCGCGCCATGGCCGAGTTCGAGCGCGCGATCGCGCTCGACTCGAACTCACGCTTCGCGCAGGGCGCGCTCGCGGCTATCCGGTTGCAGCTGAACTAGGAGGCTGACCCAAGCTTCGACCTCCGCGCGCGGAGCGCGCGGCCGAGCCGGGGGTCCGAAGGGGAGAGATCCCCCTTGTTCAACTCACCAGCCACTCGATCAGGTGCTGCATGTCCTTTTCGGCGAGGTTGGCGCCAGCGCCGCCGTCGGGGGACTTTCGTTGCCAGGCGCCGTCCTCGCGAAGCGCGAGGTCGAACCAATCGGCCGCCGTCGGATCGGAGCGGTCGTATTGGATCACCGACGCGGTGGCGAGCGGTCCGAGCGGAGCGGGCTTGCCGCCGATCGAGGCGAGCGGTTGCACGACGATCTCGAGGCGCCGCTCCAAGAACTCGAGCGCCAAGCGCGCGCCGTCGGGAACCTCGATGCCCCCGAGGTTCTTCGGGTTCAGCGCTCGCTGCAGCCGGATCGCTTGCT
>JANNPN010000212.1:0-4968 GCA_031400185.1 Polyangiaceae bacterium | reverse complement strand
GGGGGGGGGCCCCCCCCCCCGTCCTGGGGGGG
Source organism: Polyangiaceae bacterium (assembly GCA_031400185.1). Lineage (GTDB taxonomy): Bacteria > Desulfobacterota > Binatia > UTPRO1 > UTPRO1 > UTPRO1. The sequence goes on along the minus strand of JANNPN010000212.1, from coordinate 4,936 downwards.
GTCCCCCCCCCCCCCGCCGCGTTTAGGTTCCCGGTCACCATCGACCGGGCCCGCCAATCCGCAGGTGCGATCTCCAGCGCCCGGGCGTAGTCGGCGGCCGCGCCAGCGAAGTCTCCCAGCGCCTGCCGTGCCCAGCCGCGGTTGTTGTACGCGGAGGGATCGTTCGGCTGGAGCGTGATCACCATCGAGTGGTCCGCGATCGCGCCCGCGAAATCCCCGTCGTCGTGGCGGGCGTTCCCGCGATTGAAGTAGGCGAGGTGGTAGCGCGGGTTGCAGTGAATCGACGCGGTGTAGTCGGCGATCGCCGCGTGCCGGTCGGGGCTCGCGAAGCCGCGGTTGGTGAAGGCGATCCAGTTGCAGCGGTCGAGATCCAGGGTGCGGTCCCAGAGCGTCCTCGAATCGTGCCAGTAGCGGGTCTGGCGGAAGGTGAGCACGCCGAGCACCACGAGGACGGCGGCGCTGCCCCACGTCAGCGCGCGGCCAGGGCGCCGCGCCGCGAGCTGCAGCAGTCCTGCCGTCACGAGCGCCGTCCACGGGAGCGCTGCGAGATACGTGTAGCGATCGGCGACGAGCTGCGGCCCGGTCTGGGCGAACCCGAGGACCGGGGCGACGATCACCACGTAGGCGGCCCACGTGGCCAGGAGCCATGGAGCGCGGCGGCAGAGGGCGACCGCGGTCGCCGTGATCGCGGCGACGGCGACGAGCGAGGCGAGGTACACGGGCGCCGTCGGGTCGAAGTCGGGGGGAAGGAGGAGCGCCGGGTAGAGGGCCACCGGCACTAGCGTTTTTACGAGATAGAAACAGAGGCCGTAAGCGGCTTGTGCGATCCGGGCGCCGAGACCGTGCTCGGCAAAGCTCCGCATCTCGGGGACGCTCGCCTGTGCTGCGAGGGCGACCGCGGCGCCGGTTGCCGCGACGATCGTGATCGCGATCTTGTCGCGCAGCGCCGCGGCGGGCGCGCGGGTGAAACGGCCGAGCGGGTAGAGGTCCGCGATCGCGACGACCAACGGGAAGGTCATTCCCCAACCCTTGGCCGCCAGCGAAAGGACGAGCGCCACGAGCACCCACGCGTGGCCGCGCCGCCCGTCCTTCGGCTCCCCCTCGACGGCGCGGAGGTAGGCGAGGAACGCGAGTAGCCAGAAGCAGCCTGAAAGGACGTCCCGGCGCTCGGTCGCCCAGGCGACCGACTCGACGCGTAATGGATGGATCGCGAACGTGAGCGCCCCGACGGCGCAGGTCCACGCGAGCACCGCGTCCGAGACCCTAGCCGACCGTCGCAAGAGTCGCTGCAGGATCAGCCACACCAGGACGGCATTGACGGCGTGGAGGAGGAGATTCGTCAGGTGGTACCCCGACGGCGCCATGCCCCAGAGGCTGTAGTCGAGGGCGAACGAGAGCCAGGTGAGGGGCTGGTAGTGCCCTCCGTGCGTGGTGGTCAGCATCCAACGCAGGTTGGACGGCGCCAGGCCGCGATAGGCGACGTTGCTCGTCAGGTTGAGGTCGTCGTCCCAGTTGACGAAGTCGTTCGAGAGCGCCGGCCCGAAGCTCACGACGACGGCGAGCGCGAGCAGGCCCGCGACCGGCCACGATATGGATTGCCGCTGCGACACCGGACCCCCTCGGCTGCCACGAAACCCGGATCGCGAACAAGCGCGGCCTCCGGGTCGCGGACGGCTTCTACGGTCGCCAGGTTCTCGCCACCCAAGCGCGTACTGCCCGCCGGTGCCTCGATCGCGCGCCACGCTGCGGAACAAGCGCCCGGGCACCTTCGGAGCGGGAGCCGTGATGCTCGGTGACGTCCTCGTTCAGGTCCTGGTCAACGAGAGCTCAGCCGCACGCAGCGAAAGCCCGTGCTGCGGCCTTCGACCGCGACGCCGAGCGCCATCGTCGGCGGTGATCGGCGCCACGCGCACGACTAGAACCGGCAGCCGTAGCGATGGCCGCGCATGGGAGTGTCGATGGCGCGGCGACTCCTCATGGGCTGGCGACGTCCCAGGCGGCGAGCTCGCCGTCGTTGTCGGCGACGAGCAGCGTTGGTCCGGAGCCCCAGGCGAGCGCCGTGATGCTCGCCTGGTGCCACGCGAAAGTACGGCGCACGACGGCGTCGGGAAGCGAGACCACGCGGACGACGTTGCGGTCGTCGGAGGCCGACGCGAGCCGGCCGTCGCCCGAGAGCGCGAATCGCGTCGCGGGTGCGCCGAGGTCGAGTTGCTTCACGAGGGTGCCGGCGGGATCGAAGAGCCGGACGCGTCCGTCACGGGCCACGACCACGAGGTCTTGGGCGAGGAACCCGAGCCCGGTGATTTCTTGAGTCGACGGCTTCAGCAGTCGGGGCTTCAGCGTCTTCACGCGCAGGTCGACGAGCGCGACGTCGCCGACGTCGGTTCCGAGCGCGACTCGGCGGCCATCGCGGTCGAACGCCATCTTCACCACGCCGGCGACCGGAAAGGTGCGGAGCACGCGCCCGCTCACGGCGTCGAGGAGGCGTGCCTTCCCGTCGCCGGCGCTCGCGACCAACAGGGTGGCGCCGTCGGGGGACCAGACGACGTCGTTCACCATGCCCTTGTCCTCGGGCCCGTCGAGCTCGCCGAGCGTTTTCCCGCTCGCGAGGTCGTAGCGGATGAGCCGGTCTTCGACCGCGAAGATCGTCATACGGCTGTCCGGCGAGACGACGAGGGCCTGCGGCCCTTCACGCTCGCCGTGGACCTCCTCGCCCGCTTCCTCCGGGATCGGGGCGAAATGGTGCCCGAAGTGGACCGCGGGCAGGGTCCAGGTGGTCGGGTCGACGTCGAGGAGCGCGATCAGCAGTTGCGAGCCGTCCGGGCTCACCGTGACCGCGGTCGTGCCGCGTCCGAACGAGACGACACAGCGCGGTGCGCTCCCCTCCGGACCCCGCCGAGTCGGCGGCGCGCACCGGGGGTGGGTGGCTTGACCGCTCTGGGTGCGGAAGGGCCCCGTCGGGGGCGGCTCGGGGCTGCGTGGCGGCCGCGGGGCGCAGGCGGCGACGAGGCAGAAGGCGAGCAACAGGGCGCCACGACGGGCAATCCAGGGCATCGCGGACCTCTACACCGATGCAGTTTTTCCTTCCAAGTCTCCCGCAGGGCCGTGTATGGTGCGCGCGCCGACCTCCAAGCCGGCCCTCGGCGGGCCGCCATCTGCACCGAACGAGGGTGACGTGAGCATGATTCGAGCGGTGATCGTGTCGGTGCTGCTGAGCGTTGCGCTGGCGTCGCCCGCGGCGGCGCAGACCCTGACGCGAGGACCGCTGATCCAGAACCCCGCCGCCCTCACGACCACCATGACCATCGTCTGGTGGACCGACGTCACCGGGAACAGCACGGTCGAGTACGGCACCACGACGGGCCTCGGCTCTTCGGTCACGATCCCGCAGGCGGGAAGCTGTGAGATCGGCTCGGCCGGGACGTGTCACACGGTACCCCTGACGGGCCTCCTCCCCGGGACGCGCTACTACTATCGCCTCCTCACCAACGGCACGCAGGTCCTCGCGACGACGTACTTCCAGACCTTCAAGGCGACCAACGACACGAGCGAGCTCTACTTCACCGTCATCGGCGACTGGGGCCAGGGCTCGAGCGCGCAGGGGCAGATCGGCAACAACCTGAACGCCGACGACCCGCCGATGCTCCTCACGGTCGGCGACAACGCGTACACCAACGGCACCCAGTCCGACTGGGACAACAACGTCTTCATCTCGCAGTTCAGGAACGGGATCTTGCGCCGCGCCGTCTTCATGCCGACGCTCGGCAACCACGACTTGAACAACGTCGGCGCATCGAACTGGCAGAACTCGGTCGAGATCAAGATGCACGCGCTGCCGCGAAACGCACCGGCGGGGCAGGAAGAGCGCTACTTTTCGTTCGACAACGCCAACGCGCACTTCGTGGTGCTCGACTCGAACCCGCCGGCCGTGAACGCCACGCAGACCGCCTGGCTCGCCGCCGACCTCGCGGCGACGACCCGCAAATGGAAGTTCGTCTTCCTCCACCACACGCCGTACTCGTGCGCGAACGGCTTCGCGTCGATCGGCAGCGACCACAACGTCCGGAACACGTGGGGCCCGATCTTCGAGCAATACGGCGTCGACATCGTGTTTCTCGGCCACGACCACAGCTACGAGCGCTCGCGCCTCGTGACCGACTACGGCACCGGGCCCGGCACGTACTACATCATGACCGGCGGCGGCGGCGCGACGCTCGACGGCGCCGCGCAGGTCGACGGCGGCGGGCCGTACGGGCAGGGCTTCACGCATCCCAAGGAATACTGTCCCTGGCTCGCGACCAACTGCTCGAACGGCGTGAACGGCATCTACTGCAGCTTCTCGAAGTTCCAGCACAGCGAGGTCCGGATCGCGAACGACTCGATCCTGACGCTCAAGTCGATCGACAACAACGACGCGGTCTTCGACACGTTCGTGATCAACAAGACCAGCATCTGCGGCAACAGCGCGGTCGAGTCGGGCGAGCAGTGCGACCAGGGCGCGGCGAACGGCACGTCGACCTCGTGCTGCACGTCGGCCTGTCAGCTCGTGTCGATCGGCACTGCCTGCCGAACGGCCGGCGGCGTGTGCGACGTCGCCGAGACCTGCACGGGCGCGTCCGGTGCGTGCCCGACGAACGGCTTCCAGTCGTCCGCGACCGTCTGCCGTCCGTCGTCGGGCGGCTGCGACCCGGCCGAGAACTGCACGGGCTCGACCGCGGCGTGCCCCGCCAACATGATCTCCGGGAACGGGAGCGTCTGCCGGCCGGCGGCCGGCGCATGCGACCTCGATGAGCTATGCAACGGCTCGGCGCCGGCGTGCCCGACCGACGTCAAGTCCACGGCGCCGTGCCGGAACGCGATGGATCTCTGCGACGCGGTCGAGAGCTGCAACGGCGTCAGCAACACATGTCCCGCCGACGGCCTCGCGCCGAACGGC
>JANNPN010000211.1:0-20580 GCA_031400185.1 Polyangiaceae bacterium | reverse complement strand
GCGCGGCAGCGGGTACGCCGCGGATTGCTTCTCGAACACGCCGACGCGCCAGCCGCGCCGGCCGAGCAGGATCGCGAGCGCCTGCCCGACGGGGCCGTACCCGACGATCGCGACGTCGAAGTCGTCCGCCACGGCGGTCGTCGCTACGCGTGCGCGCCGGCCATGAGCTCGGCGAGATCGTCGGGCGAGAGGAACGACATCGGCGGCGGCGGTCCCCAGTTGTAGAGACCCTTGGAGCCCTCCCACACCCCGGGCTTCCAGAGCTGGTCCTCGAGGATGCAGTCGAGGTCGGCGTAGTACTCGCTGAAGTTCCCGGCCGGATCCTTCAGGTACCAGAAGAAGTTCGAGCCGATGTGGTGGCGGCCGAGCCCCCACACGTGCCGGCCGGGGTCCGCGGCGAGCATCGCGTGCGCGCCGCGGCCGATCTCGTCGACGTCGTCCACCTGCCACGAGCTGTGATGAAGGAACGGCACTGGGGCGGGTTGGACGAGGAGATTGTGATGGTCGGTCGAGCAGCGCAGGAACGACGCGAGCCCGTCGATCGTGTCGCTGACCTTGAACCCGACGCCCTCGACGAAGAACCGCTGGCTCGCGGGAAAGTCGACGGACCCGAGGACGACGTGACCGAGCTTCCGGGGACGGACCGCGGTCTCGCGCTCGATCGCGTCGGCCCGGGCGGTCTTCCGGTCGATGCGTCCGGGGCCGTTGTACGCGGCCACCGCGGTCGCCGCTTGCCGCATGCGCTCGGTGACGCGGACGACGACGCGGACGCCCGTTCCGGGATCGTTCGCGACGAGAGTGTCGGCGCCGGCGTCCGACGCGACGCCGAGGCGATCGAGGCCGCGGGCGATGCGACCGAGGTCGTCGGCATCGTCCGCGCCGATCCCGAGCTCGAGGAGACGGCGCGTCGGCGCGGATACGAGGCGCAACTGCTCGCCGCCGTCGGCGGTCGCGAACCGTCCGCCACCGAGCGGCATGAGCCCGAACTCCTCGTAGTAGCGCGCGACTGGGGCCACGTCGGGGACGCCGAGCGTGATCGTCGTGAGGCGGTGCAAGGCCATGGTCGGCTCCTTCGCTATTCGGCGACGCAGGCGTTGCGGAGATGCCCGAGACCCTCGATCTCGCTCCGCACGACGTCGCCCGGTTGCAGGAAGCGCGGCGGCTTCCGGCTAGCGCCGATGCCGGACGGCGTCCCGGTGAAGATCACGTCGCCCGGGAGCAGCGGCAGGATCGCGGAGAGACCCGCGACGATGCGCGCCACGCTGAAGACCATGTCGGAGGTGCGGCTCTCCTGCATGAGCTCGTCGTTCACCCAACAGCGGAGGGCCAGGTCGTCACGATTCGGGACCTCGTCGGGGGTGACGAGACACGGGCCGAACGGCCCGAAGGTCGGAAACGACTTCCCCATCGAGAACTGCCCACCGCCCGACCACTGCACGACGCGCTCGGACACGTCCTGCCCGACCGCGAGCCCGGCGACGTGGTCCCACGCCGCGCTCTCCGCGACCTTGTAGGCGCGGATCCCCATGACGACGACGAGCTCCACTTCCCAGTCGACGGCGGCGCTCGGCAGCACGATGGCGTCGTTCGGGCCGGCGAGGCAGGTCGGAAACTTGGTGAACACGGGCAAGCGCTCCGGGACGGGAAGGCCAGCCTCGGCGGCGTGGGCGGCGTAGTTGAGCCCGATGCCGAACACCTGTGCGGGCCGCGGCGCCGGCGGGCCGAGGTCGCCGTCCGCGATCGCCACCGCGGGCCCTCCAGTCGCCGACGATGCCCACGCCGTGAAGGCGGGCCACTCGGCGTAGATCGCCTGGGGGTCCGACGAGAACCGTCCCTTCGAGGCCTGCTCGACGTCGATCTCGCTGCCGGTTTCGAGAAGCGTGAGACGGCCTCGGACGTTGGCGATGCGCATGGAATCCTCCTTCGTGACGCGATGTCGCCGACTCTCGCACTCCCTTGAGAGTTTTGTCAAGTATTGACGATACTCTCATTTCACGGCTAGCGTACGGCTCGTGCCCCGCAGCATCGGCGTCCTCCGTTTGCGCACCCGCGAGCTCCTGCTCGATGCCGCGGTCCGCGTCTTCGCGCGGAAGGGCGCCGGCGCCGCGGCGATCCACGAGATCGCCGCCGAAGCCGGCGTATCGAACGGAACCTTCTACAACTACTTCCGAACCCGCGAAGCCCTGCTCGAGGCGACGAGCCTCCGCCTCGCCCTCCGCCTCCACGCCGCGGTCGCGGCGAGCCGCGCCGCCGTCGCGGATCCGGCCGAGCGGGTTGCGATCGGGTGCCGGCGCTTCGTCCTGCAGGCCCGTCAGGACCCCGTCTGGGCGGCAGCCCTCCTTCGTGTCTGGCACAGCACGGCGACGCCGAGTGCGGCCGCGGCGGACCCATTGCTGGCCGACCTGCGCGCGGGCCGGCGCGCCCGCCGTCTCCGCTACGCGAGCGAAACGGCCGCCCTCGACCTCGTGCAAGGCAGCGTGCTCGCGGGCATGCGGAGCGTGCTCGAAGGCGATGCGGGCGACGCGGAGGCGCATGCCACGGCCATCGCGGGAGTGGTCCTGCGCGGGCTCGACGTCCCGGGTCGGGAGGCCGACGCGATCGCGGTGCGGCCGCTACCGCCGCTCGACGTGCCGGCGCCGACCGTCGTGGCCCGGCCGGCACGCCGGATCCGCGGTCGCGCCTGACGCACGCCGGCCGCCCACCGCTGTTCGGACGTCCGCGGACTGCTACAAGACCGCATGCCCGCCGGCCCAGTCCCCCGTGAAGTGACTCAGGCAAAGCTCGACCAGCTCGCCGCCGCCACGCTCCGCCACACGCCCTCGCAGCGCTACACGGTCGCCGACCGCTTCGAGGAACGGGCGCGTACCCACCCCGCGCGGGCGTTCATTCTCTATGACGGCGCGCGGCTCGACTACGCGACCGTGAACGGGCACGCGAACCGGGTCGCGCATGCGCTCCACGCCCGCGGGGTCGCCCGCGGACGCTCGGTCGCCCTTCTCATGGAGAACCGTCCCGAGTTCATCGTCACCTGGCTCGCGCTCGCGAAGCTCGGGGTCACGGTGGCTCTCATCAATACCCAGCTGCGCGGCGAGGTGCTCCGCCACGCGCTCGCGACGACCGAGGCGCAGGCGTGGATCGTCGGACGCGAGCTCGTGGCGGCGCTCGCCGGTATGCCGGAGGGGGTCGCGCTGCCACCCGTCTACGTCCTGGATGATCCCTGGACTGCGGACGACGCGTCGAGCGCCGCAGGAAGCGCCCCCAACGACGCGCCGGCGACACCGCACCTGACGTTCCTCGCGCTCGACCCGCTCGCCGCCGCCATGCCGGCGACCGACCTCGACCCGGCGGTCCGTTCCGAGCTCCGCGGCGGCGACGACCTCTTCCACATCTTCACGTCCGGGACGACAGGGCTCCCGAAGGCCGCGCGGCTTTCGCACATGCGCTATCTCGGGGTCGGCGACGGCATGTCTGCGATCGCGGGGTACGGCCCCGACGACGTGATCGCGTGCGTGCTCCCGCTCTACCACGGCGCGGGCGGCATGGTGGTCGTCTCGTGCGCGCTCAGCCACGGCGCGGCCGTAGCGCTCCGGCGCCGCTTCAGCACGAGCCGCTTCTGGGACGAGGCGCGCCGCGACGGCGTCACCGCGTGCCAATACGTCGGCGAGCTCTGCCGCTACCTCCTGAACGCGCCGCCCTCGCCCGCCGACCGCGATCATCGTCTGCGCGTGATGATGGGCGCCGGCCTCGGGGCCGACATCTGGCAGGCGTTCCAGGACCGCTTCGGCATCGAGCGCATCCTCGAAGGCTGGAGCTCGACCGAGGCCAACACGAGCCTCATCAACCTCGACGGCCGCGTCGGCTCCTGCGGCCGCATCCCCTTCAAGGAGCGCCACAACGGCCGCCTGATCCGCTACGACGTCGCGACGGGCGCGCACCCGCGCACCGCCGACGGCCGCTGCATCGAATGCGCGCCTGGCGAGGTCGGCGAGTTCCTGGGCATGATCCTCGACCTGCCGGACTCGGGCGCGGGCCGCTTTGAAGGCTACACCTCGGCGACCGCAACCGACGCCAAGATTCTGCGCGACGTCTTCGCGCCCGGCGACCGCTGGTACCGCTCGGGCGACCTGCTCGTGCACGATGCCGACGGCTACTTCACGTTCGTCGACCGGATCGGCGACACGTACCGCTGGAAGAGCGAGAACGTGTCGACGCAGGAGGTCGCCGAAACGGTCGGCACCTTCCCGGGCGTCGCGATCGCGAACGTCTACGGGGTCGCGGTCCCCGGCGCCGAAGGACGCGCCGGCATGGCGGCGCTCGTCCTGCAGCCCGGGGTCGCGTTCGACGCCGCCGGGTTCTTCGCGTTCACCAGCGCCCGGCTGCCGTCGTACGCGGTGCCCTTCTTCGTGCGGCTCACGCCCGAGCCGGACGTCACCTCCACCTTCAAGCTCCGCAAGGTGGAGCTCCAGGAGGACGGGTACGATCCGGCGCGCATCCGCGACCCGCTGTTCGTCCGCGCCGAGTCCGCCGCGACCTACGTCCCCCTCACGTCCGAGCGGCATGCCGAGGTGCCGCACCTGCTCGGCCTTGCGGGCTCCGCCGCACGCAGCCGATGACCCGTCGGATACGTCTCGTCGCGGCGGCGGCGGTTTTCGCGACGCTCGGCGGTCACGCCGGCGCCGCCGACGCCGTGCTCGAGGCGATCGCGTCCCGCTTCGATGCCGGACGCGTCGAGGCCGGCACGCAGGTGCGGCACACGTACGAGCTCCGGAACATCGGCACGAAGCCCCTCCAGATCCTCGCGAAGCCCGAATGCGGGTGCACGACGACGGACTACGACCGCGAGATCCCCGCCGGCGGCACCGGGAAGATCACGGCCGTCCTCGACACGACCCACATGCGCGGGCGCGTCGAGAAGATCGTCAACGTCCGCACCAACGATCCCGACCAACGGGTCCTCACCCTGACGATCATCGCCGACAGCCAGCCCGCGCTCGTCGTCGAGCCGAGCGAGCGGCCGACCCTGCGCGGCCCGAGCCGCATGCTGGCGCCCGCGGTCCTCACCGTACACGCGCCGGACGGGGCGGCGTTCCGCATCACGGGCGTCGAGGACGATGCCATGCTGCGCGCGACCGTCGTCCCGCTCGACCCCGCGGTCGCAGGCAACCACCGCCGCTATCAGGTGACGCTGACGCCCGCGGCCGGACTCGCGGTCGGCTCGCACACGCCGAAGGCCGTGCTCCTGACCTCCTTGGCGGCGGCGCCGCGCTTCGACCTCGCCCCGACGATCGTCGTGATCGGACCGCTCGTCGCCGTGCCGGCGCAGCTCCGGGTCGGTCCAGCGCACGGGCCCGTCGCCGTCCGAATCACCGCGAGCGACGGGGCCCCGTTCCAGGTCCTGCGCGCGGAGCCGAGCGATCGCGACTTCTCCGCCGAGGCCGTCGCGGTCGCCGGCGAGCCGGCCTGGAACGTGACGGTACGCTACACCGGCAAGCCCGAGCGCCGCGGCCCGCTGAACGCCGTGCTGACGATCACCACCGATGCGCCGGCGCAGCCCATCGTCGTGGTGCGGCTCGCCGGCAAGCTCTGAGGCACAGGAGGGCCGGATGCCCGGCCGTACGGACGAAGCGCCGTGTTCGCGACCGAGCGGTTCGTGCACGTGTGGCCGAGCGGCTCGACGCCGCCGCATGTGGTGGGCGCCCGGGTGATCCCATAGTGCGGGGTGCCGTCGCGGATGCTACGGCGTCCGTCATCCCCTGGCTCGGATCGCTCCGCTCCGGCGTTTCGCAACTTGCGACCGGCGGCGCGGTGTGAGATCGCATTGAGCGGAGCACAGCGAAAACCGCACGGCCTTCGGGCCCCGTAGCGCCCCTAGGATGCCACCGATCCCTCTTCGACCTCTCCCGCGTCGCGCACCCGGCCTCGCTCTCGCCTTCCTCAGTCTGGTGCTCGTCCTGGCCCCGGCCTCCGGCCGCGCAACCATCCTGCCGAGCGGCTTCCAGGAGACCGAGATCATCGTCAACCTCGTGAACCCGACGTCGGTCCAGTTCGCGAGCGACGGCCGCGTCTTCATCGCCGAGAAGAGCGGGCTCATCAAGGTCTACGACAACTTCAGCGACCCGACGCCGACGATCTTCGCCGACCTCAGGACGAACACCCACAACTTCTGGGACCGCGGTCTCCTCGGCATGGTGCTGCACCCGAGCTTCCCGACCCAACCGTACGTCTACGTGCTCTACACCCTCGACGCGGCGATCGGCGGCACGCCGCCGCGTTGGGGCGCACCCGGCGCCACGTCGGACTCCTGCCCGAGCCCCCCGGGCGACACCGCCGACGGATGCGTAGTCGCGGGGCGCGTCTCGCGGTTCACCGCATCCGGGAACGTCGCGATCGGAAGCGAGCAGGTCTTCGTCGAGAATTGGTGCCAGCAGTATCCGAGCCACTCGATCGGCACGATCGCCTTCGGTCCCGACGGCGCGCTCTACGTGAGCGGGGGCGACGGCGCGAGCTTCACGTTCGTCGACTACGGCCAGAAGGGATTCCCGTTCATCAATCCGTGCGGCGATCCCCCGGGCGGCGTCGGCGGAGCGATGGTCGCGCCGACCGCGGAGGGCGGCGCGCTCCGCAGCCAGGACATCCTCACGACCGGCGATCCGCAGACGCTCGACGGCACCGTCCTCCGACTCGATCCAATCGCGGGAACGCCGATGGGGGACAACCCGCTGGTCGGCAACGCGGTCGCCGACGACGATCCGATCATCGCCTACGGCCTCCGCAACCCGTTTCGCATGACCACGCGGCCGGGCACCAACGAGCTCTGGATCGGCGACGTGGGCTGGAACACGTGGGAAGAGATCAACCGCATCGGCCACGCGAGCGACATCCTCATCGAGAACTTCGGGTGGCCCTGCTACGAGGGCATCGGCCACGCGCCCGGCTACGCGGACAGCTCCAACATCTGCACCAACTTGTATGCGGCGCCGGGCACGGCGACGGACCCCTTCTACGCGTACAACCACGCCGAGCGCGTGGTGCCCGAGGAGCTCTGCGGCGTCGGCAGCTCGTCCGTCACCGGGCTCGCGTTCTACGGCACCGGCAACTACCCCGCGATGTACGAAGGGGCCCTCTTCTTCTCGGACTACTCCCGCAACTGCATCTGGGCCGCGCCGCTCGGACCGAACGGCGAACCCGACATGAGCCAACGTCTGACGTTCGCCGCCGGCGCGTTCACCCCGGTCGATCTCAAGATCGGGCCCGGAGGCGATCTCTACTACGTCGACATCAACCTCGGGCGTCTCCTGCGGATCAGCTACACCGCGGGCACTGATCCCCCGTTCGCCGTCATCGCCACCGACGCGACCGACGGGCCGGTGCCGCTCACCGTTCATTTCGACGGGGCCGGCTCGAGCGATCCCGACCCGGGCGATACGCTCACGTACAGCTGGGACCTGAACGGCGACGGGGCGTTCGGTGACTCGACCGAGGTCGCGCCGACGCTCGTCTACAACACGCCGGGCTCGTACGACGTGAAGCTCCGCGTGACGGACCCGCACGGCGCGAACGCGACGGCCGGCGTGACGATCACCGCGGGCAATACCCGCCCGACTCCCCTCATCACGGCACCGACCGGGGCCACCACCTGGCACGCGGGGAGCCTCATCGGCTTCTCCGGCTCCGCGACCGACGCCGAGGACGGCACCGTCGCCGCCTCCGGGCTCACCTGGACCCTCGTGCTGCACCACTGCCCGTCGAACTGCCACGAGCACACGGTGCAGACGTTCGAGGGCGTCGCGGGCGGCTCGTTCACGGCACCCGAGCACGACTACCCGACGCACCTCGAGCTCCGCTTGACCGCGCGCGACTCGGGCGGGCTGACCGCGACGACGAGCGTCGTCTTCTACCCCGAGACGGTCGACCTCACGATGGGGAGCGATCCTCCAGGCCTCACGCTCACCGCCGGCACCACCAGCGCGCCGACGTTCTACCTGGAAACGGAGATCGTCAACTCGACCGTGACGTTGACAGCCCCGTCGCCGCAGACGCTCGGCGGGGTCACGTACGCGTTCGTGTCGTGGTCGGACGGCGGGGCGCGGACGCACGACATCGTGGCGCCGGCGTCAGCGACGAGCTACGTCGCGCTCTTCGAGCCGATCTCGACGACGCCGACGCCGACCGCGGTCACGACGGCGACGCGGACCGCCACACCCTCCCTCACCGCGACCCCGACCTCGACGAGCGACGAGACCGCAACCCCGACGCCGACACTCACCGCGACGCCCACCGCAACGGCGACACCCGAGACGACGGCGACCGCGACAACGACCGGAACGCCGACGGCAACGGCAACCGCGACGGTCACCGGAACAGCCACGCCGACCGCGACGGCAACGCCGACGCCAACGCGCACCGCGACACCGACTCGGACGGCGACGCCGACCATCACGGCAACCCCGACCGTCACGGCGACTCCGACCCTGACCGCCACCCCGACCGTCACAGCGACGCCGACCACGACTCGCACGGCGACTCCCACGATGACGGCGACACCGACGCGCACCCCGACCCCGAGCGTGAGCCCAACCCCGAGTGTGAGCCCAACCCCGACCGTGAGCGCGACCGCCACAACGACAGCCACCGCCACCGCGACCCCCGCCATCACTGCGACTGCGACCGTCACCGCCACGCTCACCGCGAATCCGACGACGACCGCGACGGCCACGGCGCACCCGACTGCGACGCAAACCGTGGTCCCGACTCTGACCGCGACTCAGACGCCGCTGCCGACCGTGACCGCGACGCCGGGCGGCAGCACGGCGCCCTGCGACAACGCCGTCGTGATCCCCGCGGCGGGCGGCACCGTCACCGGCACGACGAGCGGCGTCAGCACGCTCGCCGGCACCTGCGCCAACAGCGCGACGTCGCCGGAGCGCGTCTACCAGTGGACCCCGACCACGACCGGCACCGCGACGCTCAGCACCTGCAGCAGCACCCAGACGTCCTTCGACACCGTCGTGTACCTCCGGCGCGCCACCTGCACGAGCGGCATCGAGGTCGCGTGCAACGACGACTCGCAAGGCTGCTTCACGAGCGAGCCCAACGACCACCATGCGTCGCGGCTTACGGCCTCGGTCATCGCCGGCCAGACGTACTTCATCGTCGTCGACGGCTACGGCGGCAGGGCCGGCAGCTACACCCTCACCGTCACCGCGCCGCCCGCGGGGGGTCCGACGCCCACGCCCGTGCCGAACGCCTGCCAGAGCGCGACCGTGATCCCGGCGGCGGGCGGCGTGTTCGCCGGCACCACCAGCGGCGCGAGCACGCTCGCCGGTACCTGCGCCGCGAGCACGACGTCGCCCGAGAAGGTCTTCGAGTGGACGCCGACCGCGAGCGGTCCGGCGATCATCCAGACCTGCGACGGCAACGGCACGGGATACGACTCGGTCGTCTACCTCCGCCACGCGGACTGCACGGCCGGACCCGAGCTCGCGTGCAACGACGACTCCCAAGGCTGCTTCACCAGCGAGCCGAGCACGTACCACGCGTCCCGCATCACCCCGAACGTCGTCGCGGGCGAAACCTACTACATCGTGGTCGACGGATATGGCGGCCGCCAGGGTGCCTTCAGCCTGTCCGTGAGCGCTCCCGGTCCGGGACCGACGGCGACCACCACCGCCGTTCCGACGGCCACCGCGACGCCGCTTGCGACCGCGACGACGACCCCCGTGCCGACCGCGACGGCAACGACCACGCGCACGCCGACGCCGACCGCAACCACGCAGGCGACCGCGACCGTCGCGACGCCGACGCCGACACGAACCGCGACGCCCGCCGTCACGGCGACGCCGACCCGCACCGCCACGGCGACGCCGGTCCCGACCGTGACCCCGACGCCCGCCTACGGCACCTGCGCGCAGCCGATCGTGCTCCCCGCGGCCGGCGGCGATTTCCCGGGCGTCACGACCGGCGGCCCGAGCGCCCTCGGCGGCTTCTGCGCCACGAGCGGCAACTCACCCGAGAGCGTCTTCTCATGGACCCCGGCCAAGTCCGGCACCGCGCAGGTCTCGACGTGCGGCGTGAGCGGCACGAGCTACGATAGCGTCGTCTACGTGCGGAACCCGGGCTGCGCCGGCCTCGACCTCGCGTGCAACGACGACACCACCGGCTGCGCCACTGCGAGCAACACGTATCACGGGTCGCAACTCTCGTTCGCCGTGAACGCCGGGCAGACGTACATGATCGTCGTCGACGGCTACAACGGCCGCAACGGCACGTTCACCCTGCATCTGATTCCACCGCCGTAGCGCTCACGCGCACTCGAGATGACCAGGAAGCGCGTCCGCGAGGAGGCGCGCGAACGCGCGCAACGTCGCGGGGTATGACCTTCGAGAGCGGGCGTCGGGCGAATCTCGTTGACGCGCGCGCGGGAGGCCATCTACGGTGCGCGCCCAAGGAGGATTCGCCCATGCGCCCGTTCCCCTCGTTCCTGCTCGCGGCCCTGCTGGTCGCGCCCGCGCTCGTCCGTGCCGCCGACGTCCCGGTCGTCTACACCGTCGACACGACCGCTCTGAAGCTCGCGATCTCCGGGACCAACCTCACGTTCCAGCTCCACACCAACGCCACCTGCACGGCCCTCGCCCACACCCAGGTGCTGACGATCGACGCCACCAACATGCAGTCGGTTTTGAAGCGTTCGAAGCCGAAGAACGGCGTGAAGCCGCCGAAGACGACCGACCTCCGCGCCACCCTCACCGGCGTCGCGCCCGCGGCACCGCTCTACGCGCAGGTGACCGGCACCGGCATCACGCCGGTCGGCGGGGCGTGTCAGGTGCAAGCGTCGACGACCAGCAGCGGCACGGTCGGGGGAACACCCGTGCTCAAGGACGCCAACGGAGCGATCCTCGGAGCGCTCGACATCGCCGGCGGCTTCATCTTCGATGCCGGGGGGACGCTCGTCAGCGCCTTCGCGTTCCCGGCCGGGTTCGGGAACAACTTCTTCTACCTCTACGCAAGCACCGACTGCACCGGGCCGAAGCTCTACTTCGACTCACCGATCGCGCTCGGGTATCTGCGCAATATGGTCGGAGTCGATGGCACGATGCTCTACTATGCACCCTCCTCGTCGCCGCTGACGCTCATCAGCAGTCAGGAGTTCGGACCGACGACGCTCGGGGCGTGTACGGGCTCCGGCCTCGTCTTCACTTCGCCCGACCGCTGCTGCTGCCAGAGCCCGGGGTGTTACTCCCCCGCCAGCTACAACGCAGGACCGGTGGGGTTCTTCGACATCAGCGGCTTCGTGCCGCCGTTCAGCGCGAGCCTTCAATAGCGACGACCGTTCACCGCCGCACCTGCCCGCTCTGCGAGGCCATGTGCGGGCTCCGCGTCCACGTCGAAGGGGATCGGGCCGGCCGGGTCGAGCCCGACCCCGACGACGTGTGGAGCCGCGGCTACGTGTGCCCGAAGGGCGCGGTGCTGGGACAGCTGCACCACGACCCCGACCGCTTGCGCGTGCCGATGATCCGCGACGGCACGACATGGCGCGAAGCGACCTGGCCCGCGGCTTTCGCGCGCGCCGAGGAGCTCCTCGCCGGCGTGATCGCGCGCCACGGCAAGGAGGCGGTGACCGCGTACATCGGGAATCCGACCGTTCACAACTTCTCGATCAGTCGCTACGTCGGGCTCTTCGTCGGCATGTCGGGGCTCCCGACGGTCTACTCCGCCGGCACGGTCGACCAGTGGCCGAAGAATCTGACGGCCGCGCTCATGTACGGCCACATGTGGGCGATCGGCATTCCCGACGTGCACCGCACCCACTACTTGCTGCTCATGGGCGCGAACCCGTCCGCGTCGCAGGGGAGCCTGCTCGCCTGCCCCGACCTGCCCGGCGCGCTCGCCGCGATCCGCGCCCGCGGGGGCAAGGTCGTCGTCGTCGATCCGCGCCGCACCGGCACCGCGGCGAGCGCCGACGAATGGCTGCCGATCATTCCCGGCACCGACGCCGCGTTCCTCCTGGCAATCGTCCACGTGCTCTGCGCGGAGGACCGGGTCGACCTCGGCGACGTCGCCGACGTCGTGCGCGGCCTCGACGACGTGCGGCGCGCGGCCGCGGACTTCACGCCCGAGGCGGTGGCGGCCGCGTGCGGCATCCCGGCTGCGACGATACGGCGCATCGCACGCGAGCTGAGCCACGCGCCGACCGCCGCGGTCTACGGCCGCATCGGCACCTGTACGCAGGAGTTCGGCACGCTCGCGTCGTGGCTCGTCGACGTCGTGAACGTGCTGACCGGCAACTGCGATCGCCCGGGCGGCATGCTCTTCGGGAAGCCGGTCGCGTGGTCCGTCGCGTCGCTGCCGCACCCCGACTTCGCCGCCGGCTTCACCTTCCATCGTTGGAAGACCCGCGTGCGCGGCGCACCAGAGGTGCTCGGCCAGGTTCCGCTGTCGTGCCTCGCCGAGGAGATCGCGACGCCTGGCCCGGGCCAGATTCGCGGGCTCGTGACGATCGCGGGCAACCCGGTGATCAGCGGGCCCGGTGCCGCCGGGCTCGACGCCGCGCTCCCGAGCCTCGAGTGCATGGTCAGCGTCGACAACTGGCTGAACGAGACGACGCGCCACGCGCACGTGATCTTGCCGGGGCTCTCGGCGCTCGAGCAGCCGCACTTCGACGACATGATCTGGCTCTGGGGCGTGCGGAGCGCCGGCAAGTACTCGCCCGCCGTGCTGCCGCCGCCGGCCGAGCGCCCGCGCGAATGGGAGATCCTCACCCGCCTCGCCGCGGTCTGCATGGGGATGACCGGCGACCTGGTGGATGTCGGCGCGATCGACGACGGCTACTTCGCGGCGCTCGCGGGGATGCAGGGCATCGACGCCTCCGCCATCACCGGATCGTACGATCACCGCGGACCCGAACGAATCCTCGATCTGACGATACGAACCGGCCCTTTCGGCGACCGCTACGGTGCGCGGCCAGGCGGGCTCACGCTGCAGTCGTTCAAGGACGCCCCCGACGGGCTCGACTTGGGGCCGCTCGTGCCGCGCGTGCGCGAGATCCTCGCCACGCCGTCCAAGCGGATCGAGCTCGCCCCGCCCTACGTCACCGCGGACGTGCCGCGGCTCCGCGCCCGCCTCGCGCGGCCGCGCGAACCGCTGGTGCTCGTGAGCCGCCGCGACGTGCGCTCGAACAACTCGTGGATGCACAACGTCCCCGTGCTGGTGAGCGGCCGCGAGCGCTGCACCCTGCTCGTGCACCCCGCCGACGCGGAGCGGACGGGCGTCCGCCACGGCGCCCGCGCCCGCATCACCTCGGCCGCGGGCACGATCGAGGCGCCCGTCGAGGTGAGCGAGGAGATGGCGCCGGGTGTCGTGTCGCTGCCCCACGGCTGGGGCCACGACCGCGCCGGGGTCCGGCTCGGCGTCGCGACGGCCCATGCGGGCGTCAACAACAACCTGCTGGCACCCATCGACCTCGTCGACGTGCCGTCGGGCAACGCCGTCCTGAACGGCATCCCGGTCGCGATCGCGCCCGTTTGACCTGCATCACGGGGGTGCGGTGCGTACATCGCACCGGGTCCGGTGCGGTGATAGGTTGCGCGCCCTTGCATGGTCGAGCTCGTCGCGATTCTCGTCCTCATCGCCCTGAACGGCGTCTTCTCCGGCGCCGAGCTCGCGATCTTGACGATCCGCAATACGCGCCTCCAGCAGCTCGTCGACAACGGCTCGCGCCGCGCGCGGACCGTGCTCAAATTGCGGAACCAGCCCGAGCGCTTCCTCGCGACCGTGCAGATCGGGATCACGGTCGTCGGCGCGGCGGCCGCGGCGCTCGGCGGCGCCACGACCGCCGAAACGCTGCGCGCCACCCTCGAGACGTTCGGGATGCCGGCGCGCGCGGCCGGCGTCACGGCGCTCGTCCTCGTCGTCGCGACGATCTCCTATCTGTCGATCGTGCTCGGCGAGCTCGTGCCGAAGTCGCTGGCCCTCCGCCACGCCGAACGTTACGCCCTTCTCATCGGGCCGCTGGTCTGGACGGTCGCGTGGCTCGTCGGTCCGGCGGTGCGCGTGCTCACCGCGAGCTCGAACGTGGTGCTGCGGCCGTTCGGCGACAGTACGAACTTCAGCGAGGCGCGGTTCTCGTCCGAGGAGCTCCAGGAGCTCGTCGAGCAGGCCGGCAAGAGCGGCGCGCTCGACGAGGAGGCGAGCGAGATCGCGTCGCGCGCGCTCGACTTCGGCGTCCTCACTGCGGGTGAGATCATGCTGCCGCGGAACCGCATCGACGCGATCCCGCGAAACGCGAGCTTCGAGGACGTGAAGGCGATCCTGCTCGAGGCCGGCCACGCGCGCATGCCCGTCTACGACGGCACCGTCGACAACATCGTCGGCTACGTGAGCACGAAAGACGTGCTGGCCCTCGCCTGGGAAGGACGCCTGGTGGTGCTCGAGGACCTGATCCGCCCGCCGCTCTTCATTCCCGAGAGTACGCTCGCGACGCAAATCCTGGAGGAAATGCGGAAGCGCCGGACCGCGATCGCGTTCGTCGTCGACGAGCACGGCGGGCTCTCCGGCCTGCTGACGCTGCGCGACTTGATCGAAGAGGTTCTCGGCGTGCTCTCGACCGACGAGGACGAGGCCGCCGAGGAGTTCGTCCGCATCGAGAGCGAGGGTCGCGCCATCGTGCGCGGCCATACGCCGATCCGCGAGCTCAACCGGGCGCTCGGCACCGACCTGCCCGAGGACGAGGACTTCTCGACCGTCGCCGGCTACTGCCTGGCGCTCGCGGGCGGCATCCCGCAACGCGGCGCGAAGGTCACGGCGCCGGACGGGACGCTGCTCGAGGTGCTGGACGCCTCGCCGCACCTCGTCCGCCAATTGCGGGTGACTCGCCCGCGGCAAGCGAGCTCATGAGCCCTACGACGACCGGCTTCCGCCACGGCAACGCCTACCTCCTCACCGTGCTGACGCTCACGAGCACGATCAACTGGGCCGACCGCCAGGTCGTGCCGATCCTCTTTCCCGGCATCCGCGCCGAGCTCGGCCTCAGCGATACCGAGCTCGGCATCATCGGCGGCCTCGCGTTCTCGTTGATCTATGCCGTCACCGGCTTCTTCTTCGGGTTCGCCGCCGACCGCTGGGTGCGCGTGCGCGTGATCGCGTTCGGGCTCACCGTGTGGAGCCTCGCGACCGCGGCAGGCGGCCTCGCGAACAGCTTCACGAGCCTCTTCTGGGCGCGCTTCTTCACGGGGATCGGCGAGGCGAGCCTCTTCCCGTGCGCCATCTCGCTGCTCGGCGAGCGCTTCCCCGCGGAGCGCCGCGGCCGTGCGCTCGGCATCTTCGGCATTGCCGCCGCCATCGGCGCCGGCCTCGGCATCGGGCTCGGCGGCAAGCTCGCCGACGTGCTCGGCTGGCGCGCCGTGTTCTTCATCTACGGCGGCGCCGGCCTCCTGTTGCTGCCGCTCGTGCTGAGCGTGCCCGAGGCGCGGCGGGAGCGGCACGCCGCGGGCGGCACGCCCCCCTGGAAGGTGGTCCGCGATCTCGTCTCCGACCCCCGGCTCCTGGTGCTGTGGCTCGGCGGCGGCACCGCGATGGCGGCGGGTCTCGGGTACGCCGCGTGGATCCCGTCGTATTTCGTGCGCGAGCACGGGCTCGACGCGACGGGTGCGGGCGCCCTCTTCGGCGCGGCGGCGCTCCTCGGGGGAATCGTCGGAAGCCTCCTCGGGGGCGCGCTCTCGGATCGGCAACGCCGCCGCCGTTTCGCGGGCGAGGTCGACGTGTCGGTCCGCGGCGCGCTCATCGCGGCCCCGCTCGTCCTGCTCACGATCAACACCGAGGCGCCGTGGCTCTTCATCCCGGTCGGCCTCCTCGCCTCGATCGCCATCTATTCCTTCTTCCCGGGCCTCCAGGCGCTGCTGCTCTCGCTCGTGCCGGCGCAACGTCACGGGCTCGCCTCGGCACTGAACGTCTTCTTCCTCGGGGGGCTCGGGAGCGCGATCGGCCCCTTCGTCATCGGCGCCACCTCCGACGCGACGGGCAGCCTCCACACCGCCATGATGCTCCCGGCCGTCGGCCTGGTGATGGCCGCCGCGCTGGTCGCCGTCGCTGGC
The DNA here is from genome assembly GCA_031400185.1 of Polyangiaceae bacterium. Taxonomy (GTDB): domain Bacteria; phylum Desulfobacterota; class Binatia; order UTPRO1; family UTPRO1; genus UTPRO1. The sequence goes on along the minus strand of JANNPN010000211.1, from coordinate 4,492 downwards.
TACCTGGCCCGCCGCGCCGGTCCGCCGGCCGCGCATTCGCAGCCGCTGGCGCCTGGCCCCCAAGTGTGAAAAACCGTCCGCTCGCCGAACGCGCACCACGGAAAGGTCGGATCATGGGACGAGTCACTGGAGACAAGAGCCGCTACAACAAGCAGCGCCGTCAGAAGATCGCCAAACGCGAAGAGATGCGCGCGCTCCGGAAGTCGTGGGGCGAAAAGGGCGCTGCCAAGCCGTCCAAGTCCGCCGCCGCGCACTGACGGCTCCCTGTGCTAGGCCCCCTGACCGACGGCGGTCGGCGGGCGATCCGCGCGGCCTTCTAGGCGAGCTCGGGATCGCGCTCGCGAAGCGCGTCGCGCCGCGCGTCGGGCGCCCGTCAGATACACCGCCACGGTCTCGACGCGCCCGCATCGGCGGCTGGCGAGCGGAACAGGCGCCTGCCACCCCCGCCGAAACGACGGCCCTGCCCCGCGCCTCAGGCGGGCCCGAGCGTCGCCATCATCTCGTCGAACTCCCAGTACCCTCTCAGCGAGACGAGCTTACCGGCGTCGTTCACCCGATACACGAACACACCGTCGCAGCGCGCTTGCATCCCGTTCGGCATGCGGATCGTCAGGGTGAGAACGTTCGCGCACTCCGAGCCGGCGGCGTACGACTGGTGAACGGCGAACTCGATCGTGCTCGGCGCGATCTGTTTGTCCCAGAACGCGGAGATCGCAGCGGCGCCGCGATGGCCGTCGCCGCTCGGATCGATCGGCGACTTGCCGATGGGATCTTCGATGACGGCGTCGGCCGCGAAGAGCGCGAGCCAGTCGTCCTTGCGTTTGGCCGTGACGGCGGCGCGCGACCGCTGCGACGCGGCGCGGGCAGGATGCTCCTCGGACATTGCGCGTCTCCTCTAGTCCTTCTTCGTGCCGACGAACGCGTGCTTGGTGAGTGTCAGGCTCGGCGTGTCGGTGCGTGATTCGGTCTCTTCGTAGATGCGCTTGTAGCCGGTCTTGGCGATCTTCCACTCGCCGCCGACCTTCACGTACTCGTCGTAGTAGAAGGCGGCGCCGCGGATCGTGAGCTTCGCCTCGGTCTCGATGACGACGTCCTCGAGCGCCCAGACGCCGGTCGCGGTGGTCGGGCTCGTGAAGTCGATCTCGGGCTGGTGCACCCGGTGGCTCGTGATCCGCGTCGTCGGCCCGAGCGCGTCCCGCAGGAACGCGAGGATCGCGGCCCGGCCGTCGAAGCTGAAATGCCCGTCGCCGTACGCCGACTTGCAATCCTCGGTGAGGCACGCGCCGAGATCGTCCCAGAGCTTCAGGTCGAGGCTCCGGACGTAGCGGTACTTGAGCCGCTTGATCGCTTCTATTTCCTGCAAGTCCGCCATGCGCTCCCTCCTCGGTCGGCGCTCGTGGTGTACGACCGTTCCCGGCCCCGTGGCAAGGTCGGTGCCACCCGCCGCGCCAATTGCACGAGCCTGCACTTATTGTGCGATCGCACGCGGGACGCTACTCTCGCGCGCCATGGACGGATCCCTGAATCGCTTTCTCGGCCGCACTGCCATCGTGACGGGTGCGGGCTCCGGATTGGGTCGCGCGGTCGCCGCGCGCATTGCCGCAGAGGGCGGCGCGGTCGCGTGTCTCGACTTGCTGCCCGAAGCGGTCGAGCAGACCGCCGCCGATCTCGGCGGCGCCGCCGGGCGTGCCCGCGCCTACCAGTGCGACGTCGCCAACCCCACGTCGGTGAAGACCGCCGTAGACGCCGCCGCGCACGACCTCGGCCGCCCGTCGATCGTCGTGACCTGCGCCGGCATCGGCAAGTTCGCGCACGCCGCCGACATGGCGTTCGAGGACTGGTCGCGCATCATCGCCGTGAACCTCACCGGCACGTTCCTCGTCGTCCAGGCCGCGCTCCCGCACCTTCTCGACGGCGGCGGCTCGATCGTGACGATCGCGTCGAACGCCGGCCTCCAGGGCGTGCCGTACGGCGCGGCCTATTGCGCGTCGAAGGGCGGCGTCGTGCAGCTCACGCGCTCGCTGGCGGCCGAGTTCCTCGGGCGCGGCGTCCGCGCGAACTGCGTCGCGCCGGGCGGGATCAAGACGCCGCTCCAGCGCGCGTTCGAGCTGCCACCGGGCGGCGATCCGGAGCACCTCCGCAAGCTCATGACGCCGCTCGGGCGGAGCCGCCCCGAGGAGGTCGCGGCACTGGTCGCCTTCATCGCGTCCGACGAGGGTCGCTACATGTCCGGCGCGATCGTGCCTTTCGACGGCGGGCTCACCATCTGATGCGCTTCTCGTACGCCGAAGCGATGTGCGAGCCGACGCACTATCTGCCGCTCGCGCGCGCGGCTGAAGAAGTGGGGTTCACCTCGTTCACGATCCCGGACAGCATCTGTTACCCGCAGTTCTCCGACAGCCGGTATCCGTACACCGCCGACGGCGAGCGCACGTTCATCGAGGACAAGCCGTTCATCGAGCCCTTCGTCTTGATGGGCGCGATGGCCGCCGTCACGACCCAGCTCCGCTTCACGACGTTCGTCGTGAAGCTGCCCATCCGGCAGCCGGTGCTGATGGCAAAGCAGGCGGCGAGTCTCGCCGTCATGAGCGACAACCGCTTCGCGTTCGGCGTCGGGACGAGCCCCTGGCCGGAGGACTTCGTCGTGACGGGCACCGAGTGGAAGACGCGCGGCGCGCGCCTCGACGAGATGATCGCGATCATCCGCGGCCTCACCGCAGGCGGCTATTTCGAGTACCACGGCAAGCACTACGACGTCCCGAGCATCAAAATCTGCCCGACGCCGACCGCGCCGATCCCCATCCTGATCGGCGGCCACTCCGAGGCGGCGCTGAAGCGCGCCGCGCGGAACGACGGCTGGATGCACGCCGGCGGCGACCAGGCGCTGATGGAGGGCCACCTGAAGCGGATCGACGAGCTCCGTCGCGAGTATGGCCGGAGCCACCTGCCCTTCGAGAACCACGTCATCTCGTTCGACGGCTTCAACGTCGACGGGGTGAAGAAGCTCGCCGACCTCGGAGTCACCGATGCGATCGTCGGGTTCCGTAACATGTACGACAAGGACACCACGCCGCTCCAGAAGAAGATCGACGCGCTCCGCATGTTCGCGGACCACGTCATCGCGAAGAGTGAGGCTGCATGAAACCCATCGAGCCCGCGTCGCTCGACGACGTCGACTTGAGCAACATCATGTTCTGGTCGCTCCCCATCCCCGAGCGCGAAGGCTCCTTTCGGACACTGCGCCGCGAGGACCCGACCCGCAAGTTCAAGGAGATCGACTTCATCCCCGGGATCCCCGTCGGCGACGGGTTCCACGCGATCACCCGCCACGCCGACATCCTCGAGATGAGCCGACAGCCGGAGGTGTTCTGCTCGGGCAAGGGGGCCACGTCGATCAACGACATGCCGACCGAGATGCTCGAGTTCTACGGCTCGATGATCAACATGGACGACCCGCGCCACGCGCGCCTCCGCGGCATCGTATCGCGGAGCTTCACGCCGCGCGTCATGGCGACGCTGATGGAGGACGTGCAGCGAACGGCCGTCGAGGTCATCGAGCGCGTCCGCGGCATGGGCTCCTTCGACTTCGTGACCGAAGTCTCGATGCGGATGCCGCTCAAGATCATCTGCGAGATGATGGGCGTCCCCGAGAGCCAGTACGACTTCGTGCTCGCGAAATCGAACATCATCCTCTCGAGCGGCGACCCCGAATACATCCCGGAGGGCGCCGACCTCATCCAGGCCTTCATGACCGCCGGGGCCGAGCTCGCGGGGATGATGGGCGACGTCGCAACGCACAAGCGCCGGAGCCCCGGGAGCGACCTCGCCTCGGCGCTCGTCACCGCCGAGGTCGACGGCGAGCACCTGAGCGACCAGGAGCTCGCGTCGTTCTTCATCCTACTGCTCGCTGCCGGGAACGAGACCACCCGGAATGCGATCACGCACGGGCTCGTGGCGCTCCGCGACTATCCCGAGCAGCGCGCCGTCTGGGCGGCCGACTTCGAGGGCGTGGCCCCGACGGCGGTCGAGGAGATCGTGCGCTGGGCGACGCCGGTCATCTTCATGCGGCGAACCGCCACGCGCGACGCCATCGTCGGCGGGCACCAGTACCACGCCGGCGACAAATGCATCCTCTTCTACAACTCCGCCAACCGCGACGAGGCCGTGTTCGACGATCCCTATCGCTTCGACGTCCGCCGCGACCCGAACTTCCACGTGGGCTTCGGCGGTCCGGGTCCCCACTTCTGCCTCGGTGCCCACCTCGCCCGCCGCGAGATCACCGTGATGTTCCGCGAGCTCTTTCAGCGCCTCCCGGCGATCGCGATCGTCGGCGAGCCCGACCGCCTCCGGTCGGGCTTCATCAACGGGATCAAGCACCTCCACGTCGAGCTGCACTAGCATCGACACGCCTGCGGTCGCGCGGGGGGCGCTGCGTGGGAGGCGTGGGGCGTCGGCTCGCCGGCCAACGTCTCGCACACCCATCCCGCTCACG
>JANNPN010000097.1:0-33687 GCA_031400185.1 Polyangiaceae bacterium | reverse complement strand
GCCGTTGAGCGGCGTCCAACCCGCGGTCGGGAATCCCGTTCCTCCGGTGGGGTCGTACACCCAGACGGTTCCGCCGTCGAGGTTTGAGCGTGCGGCGTGGGTGTCGTGGAGGAGGTCGGTTTTGACGGAGGTGGCGACTTCCGTACCCGATTTCCCCATGGCGATCCCGATGTCGGCGCCTTTGATGGCCGGCGCGTCGTTCACGCCGTCGCCGGTCATGGCGACGACCGCATCATTCGCTTTCCAAGCTCGGACGATGCGCAGTTTGTGCTCGGCGGTGACGCGGGCGTAGACGGCGATGTTGGGCGCGCGTTGCCGAAGCTCGGCGTCGCTCAGCTTGTCCAACTCAGCCCCGGCGACAGCAAGGTCGTCGTCCGAAGCGATGCCGATTTCCCGCGCAATCGCCCGCGCGGTGTGCGGATGGTCACCGGTTATCATCACGACGCGAATCCCAGCGGAGCGGCATTTTGCGACGGCCTCTTTGGCCTCCGGACGTGGCGGGTCGTACATTCCCTCTAGGCCAATGAAGACGAGATCGTGCTCCACATTCTCGGCCGAGAGGTTGGCGGGCGAAGCGTTGTCCAGGTCGCGATGGGCCGAGCCGAGCACGCGCAGGGCTTGCTCTGCCATTGCAGTGTTCTGTGCCACGATATTCTGGCGGTCCCCGTCCGCTAGGGGGCGAATACCGGTGGTCGTGTAGATGTGTGTGCAGCGCTCTAACAGCACGTCGGGTGCACCGTTGATGAAGGCGCGGAGCTTCCCGTCCGCCGTCTTGCGAATGACCGTGCTGCGTTTGCGGTCGGAGTCGAAAGGTATCTCGTGATACTTCGGCAGCTCCTTCTCGATGCGCTCCTGATGGCCGCCCGCTTTGGAACCAGCGGCGAGCAAAGCACCTTCGGTGGGGTCACCGATGACTTTCCATGTCTCCCCTTCCTGGACGAGATGGGCGTTGTTACAACCGAGCATGACGGTCGCGAGCTCGAGCAAGGGCGCCGCGTTCTCGAGATCCACCTTCTTACCCTCGAGGCGGACTTCGCCCTCCGGACCATAGCCTTCGCCGGACACTTCGTAGCTTTGGCCCGCGACGTAGAGCGCGCGCACGGTCATTTCACCTACGGTCAAGGTACCGGTTTTGTCCGTGCAGATGACCGTCGTCGAGCCCAGCGTCTCGACCGCCGGCAGTTTGCGCACGAGCGCGCGGCGACGGGACATCCGTAACACCCCGAGCGCAAGCGACACGGTGACGACGGCGGGCAGTCCTTCCGGTACGGCGGCCACCGCAAGGCTAATCGACGTCAAGGACAGTTCGAGAAGATTCGTCCCACGAAGCAGTCCGAGGCCGAAGAGCAGCGCGACGATGCCGAGCGCCGCCCACACGAGAACGCGGCCGAACGAGTCGAGTTTCTGCTGAAGCGGTGTTCCCTCGTCGGCGCTCGCGGCCTCGATCAAACCGGCGATGTGGCCCAACTCTGAGTTCATTCCCGTGGCGACAACGACGGCGTGGCCGGTACCCGCCGCGACGGCGGTTCCCATGAACACCATGTTGTCGCGATCGCCGAGCGGGATCTCACGCTGCTGCAGACTCGCGGGCTGCTTGGTCACCGCCTCTGACTCGCCAGTGAGCGCAGACTCAATGGACCGGAGGGAGGCCGCTTCCAGGAGCCGGGCGTCAGCCGCGACCAGGTCGCCAGCTTCCAGTACGAGGATGTCACCAACGACGAGTTGCGCGGCCGGAATCGACGTAACCTGCCCGTCCCGTCGCACCTTGGCGTGGGGCGCGGTCATCTTCTGAAGCGCCGCGATGGACTTCTCCGCGTTGAACTCCTGGTAGAAGCCGATGATGGCGTTGAGGACGACGATCGCGAGGATGGCGATGGTGTCGACCACTTCGCCGAGGACGCCGGAGATGACGCCGGCAGCGATGAGAATCCAGATGATGAGGCTCTTGAACTGGCCGAGGAAAATCTGCAGCGGGCTGACACGCTTGCCTTCCTTCAGCTCGTTCGGGCCATTCGTCGAGAGGCGTTGTGCTGCTTCCGTCGCCGAGAGTCCGCTCTCTGCCGAGCCGAGTTGTGCCAGCACGCCCTCGGCCGCCTGGCTGTGCCAAGGTTCCCCCTTTGGTTCCCTGGTGATGGCGGGCTCCGTGGTCACGTGATGGCTGCGTTCGGGGCGACGCGTTGCGCGCGCTTCCATTTCCATTCCTCGACGGCGGAGAAGAGACAAGGCGCGATGAAGATCGTCACGAACAGGCTGACGACCATGCCGCCGACGGACGGGATCGCCATGGGTCGCATTACGTCCGAGCCGCGGCCGGTCGCCCAGAAGATGGGCATGAGGCCGAAGATGGTCGTCGAAAGGGTCATCAGGCAGGGGCGGATGCGTTTGAGGCCCGCTTGCAGGACGGCATCGCGGATGTCTTGCACGGAATGGAACGTCGCCTTGTCGAAGACGTCTTCGAGATAGGTCGAGATGACCACCCCGTCGTCGTCCACGACACCTAAGAGCACGAGAAAGCCCACCCACACTGCGATGGAGAGGTTCACGCCCCACAGTGCCAGCATGATGAATCCCCCCGACGCCGACACGAGGATGCTAAAGTAGATAATTGGCGCGATCCACCAGCGCTTGAAGCCGAGGTAAAGCATCACGAACATGATGAAGAGGCAGGCCGGGATGAGGATGCTCATTCGCTTCGTGGCGCGAACCTGGTTCTCGAACTGGCCGCTCCACTCCCAGTAGTAGCCGGGCGGGAGCTTGAGGCGGCCGTCGCGCACAGCGCCCTGGAGTACGGCTTCGGCATCATCGACCACGCTGACCTCGTCGCGGTCACGCGTATTCATTGTCACGTAGCCCACGAGGAGACCGCGCTCACCTTTGATTTCCTGCGGACCAAGGACGCTCTTGATGGTCAAGACCTGCACGAGCGGGATTTGCGCACCGCTGCTGGTCGGCACGAGAATCTTCTCCAGCTCCGGCGTATCTTCACGGAACTCGCGGAGATAGCGAACGCGAATCGGGTACCGCTCACGGCCCTCGACCGACTCCATGACGTTCATGCCGCCGATGGCGATCTCGATGACGTCCTGCACGTCGCGGATGTTCACGCCGTAGCGGGCGATGCGATCACGGTCGATTTCGAACTCCAGATACGGCTTCCCGACGATGCGGTCAGCCACGATGTCGGTTGCGCCGGGGACGTGCTTCAGCAGTTGTTCGATTTCCAAGCCAACGCGCTCGATCTCCTTCAGGTCGCTGCCGTAGATCTTTACACCCATCATGGCGCGGAAGCCCGTCTGCAACATGATGAGACGCGTCTGAATCGGCTGGAGGAACGTCGGCAGGACTCCCGGGATGGCGGTCTTCTCCTGGAGCTCGGTGAGTAGTTCACCCTTGGTGATGCGGCGGTGCTCCGGAGCGAAAAAAGCGAGCGGGGCTTTGAGCCATCCGGGTAACCCGGAGAACCAGCGCGTCACGGGAAGGTGCCGCCAGTCAGACTCGGGCTTCAGAATGACGATGCTCTCCATCATGCTGATGGGCGCGGGATCGAGCGCAGATTCGGTGCGGCCGATCTTGCCTACGACACTCTCGACCTCCGGCACGCTGGCAATAGCAAGGTCCTGCTTCGCGTTCACTTCGACGGCCGGCCCGAGGCCCGTTTGGGGCAGCAGCGACGGCATGTAGAGGAACGAGCCCTCGTCCAGCGAGGGTATGAACTCGCGCCCGATACCGTGGAGGATGCGGCGCTCTCTCACCACGGTGAGACCCGATGTCGTCTCGGCATCACGTTCCTGCGGGTCCTGGCGCCGCCAAAGCATTCGGCGGTCAATGGAACCGTCCGCACGCTTCGTCCGCTGCCATCGCAACTGGTCGAGCTCGATGAGGGGGCGGGTCACGCGATCGGTGGCTTTCCTATACATAGACTGCTTCAGCTCGGGCGATGCCTCTTCACGCGCGAGGAGATTGACCGCCCAGCCCACGGGCGCGAGCGTCGTTCCGATGCCGAGCCAAATGGTCATACCGGCAAAGAGAATGGTGACCGGTGCGATGAGGAAAGTGGCCTTGTGCGCCAAGATCCATCGCAACGTCGGCGCGTAGATGGAAGCTACGCCACGCGAGACCGGGTTCTCCTCCAGTGGCAGGAAGCGTTCGCGAGTCATGCGGACGACCGCAAGCGCGACGATGACACCAACGACCACGGACATCGGCCAGCCACTGTAGTGGCTCCCCGCCAGTGCCCACATGAACGTCGCGTGCGCGGCAAAGACCGCGACAAAGCCGAGCGCGCCGGCTATGAGCCACGCGGTGCGCTTCGACCACGGCACGGGGCGGAACAGGAAGTAACACACCAGCGGCACGACCGTGAGTGCGAGAACGACCGATCCGCCAATGGCGAAGGTCTTCGTGAACGCGAGCGGGCGGAAGAGCTTTCCTTCCTGGTCGGCGAGGAAGAAGACCGGGATGAAGGAGACGAGCGTGTTCGAGACCGCGGTGACAATGGCTCCGCCGACTTCGGATGCTCCGTCAAAGACCTTTTGGAAGTGGCTCTTGGACTTCTCCCCCGTCGCAATGTGACGGTAGATGTTCTCCGTCATGATGATCCCCATGTCGGCAACATCGCCGATGGCGATGGCGAGGCCGGCGAGCGACATGATGTTGGAGTCGATGCCGAACCCGTACATGAGGATGAAGCAGATCCCGACGGAGAGCGGCAGTGTCACGATCACGGAGAGGGTGCTGCGCAGGTGCAGCAGGAAGATAAGAATCACGGCGCTGGCCATGAGCGCCTCTTCGAGCAACGCCTCCGTCAGCGTGTCGATGGTGTCTTTCACGATGTCGGTGCGGTCGTAGAACGACACGATACGGACTTTGGAGATGCGGCCATCCGCGAGAGTCTTCTGGGGGAGGCCCGGCTCGAGCTGTTTGATCTTCTCCTTCAACCGTTCGACGACGTGGAGCGGGTTTTCGCCGTACCGCATCAACACCACGCCGCCGACGGCCTCGACGCCAGCTTTGTCCAGCGCGCCGCGACGGAACTCCGGACCGAGACTCACGGTAGCGACGTGCTTGACCTGAATGGGCGTGCCCTTCTCTTGCCGGATGACGACCTTCTCCAGGTCTTCCACCGCCTTGATGAAGCCGACACCACGAATGAAGAACTCGAGGCCGTTCTTTTCGAGGACCTTCGCTCCGACGTCGATGTTCGACTTCCGGACCGCCTCGTAGACCTCCATGAGGGTGACGCGATGGGCGCGGAGTTTGTCGGGATGAACGTCGATTTGGTACTGCTTCACGAAGCCACCGATGCTGGCGACCTCGCTGACACCTTCGACGGCATTGAGCTGGTAGCGGAGATACCAGTCCTGCACGGAGCGTAGCTCCGCGAGGTCAAAACCCTCCGCCTCGACGGTGTACCAGAACACCTGTCCGAGGGCCGTCGCATCGGGACCGAGCACCGGCGTTACGCCCGCTGGGAGCCGCTGTTGGGCAACATTGATGCGTTCCAGCACACGCGACCGCGCCCAGTAGTAGTCGACTTCGTCCTTGAAGATGACGAACACCATCGCGAAGCCGAAGCCGGACATCGAGCGAATCGTCTTCACACCCGGCGTGCCGGTGAGGCTCGTCGTCAGCGGATACGTGACTTGGTTGTCGACGTCCTGCGGCGACCGTCCGGGCCAGTCTGCGAAGACGATGACCTGCTTCTCACCGATGTCGGGAATGGCATCGACCGGCGTCTGTGTCAGCGCGTAGTAGCCGCCGGCGCCGATCCCGACGACGGCGAGAATCACCAGGAATGCGTGCTTGAGGCACCAATGGATGACGGCGTTGATCATGGTTCGCCTAGTGCTGGGTGTGAGCTGGTGGCGCCACAGCACTGGTGGGCGAATCCACTGGCGGAGAACTCCCGTGCTGATGACCGACGACGGCGGCCTGGCCTTCCTTGTAAAAGAGGCTCGGCAAACCGCGAATCTGGGATTGGCTGTCGAGCAGGAAGCTGCCGCGAACCGCTACTCGGTCGCCCTCACTCAATCCGCTGAGGACAGGATAGGCGTCGTCGGTGCGCGGGCCGGTGGTGATCTCGACGGGGGCAAACTGGCCCTTGCTTCTTTCGACATAGACGAGCTTACGCACGCCACTGTCGAGCACGGCGGTCACGGGCACCGTGAGAGGTGCTGGGCCGGCGGCGTGCTTGCCAACGGGCGTGCCGGGAATCTGAACGAGGTTCATCTTGCAGACTGGGCACTGACCGGCCTTTGGCAAAATCACGAGTGGATGCATCGGGCAGCTCCACTGGCCTTCGACGCCGGTCGGCGCTGGATGGCCGTCCGCCAACAGCTCGGCGCGAATGACCGCGCTGACGTACATCCCCGGCTTCAACGTGCGATCCGTGTTGTCGATGTTGAGGAGGACGCGCACCGTGCGTGTCTCGTCGTTGAGCACCGGGCTGATGAACCACACGCGGCCAGTGAGGCTCCGACCGGGATAGGCCTCGGACTCGACGGTGACCGTCTGGCCGTATTGCACCCATGGCAGCTCGGACTCGTAGACGTCGAGATAGACCCAGACCGACTCGAGATTTGCGAGCCGGTAGAGCATCTCGCCCGGCTTCACCATGGCCTGCTGCACGACCATCTTGTCCGTGACCGTGCCGCGGATGGGTGAAAAGAGGGTGATCCGGTCGCTGACCTTCTTGTCGCGTACCAGATCGTCCACCTGCTGTGGCGTGAGGCCCCAGAGCAGCAGCTTGCGTTTAGCGGAGGCGACGAGTGGAGCGTTTTGCTGGCTGCCTAGCACGAGCAGCAGCTCTTGTTCCGCCAGAACAAGATCGGGACTGTAGATCTCCACGAGATGGTCGCCGGCCTTCACCTCGATGCCGGTGTAGTCCACGAACAGCCGCTCGACATAGCCTTCGACACGCGTGGTGATGTTGGCGAGGGTCGTCTCGTTGTATTGCACCTTGCCGACGACCCGAATGGCGCGCTGCATCGGCCGACGCTGGACAGGAACGGTTTCAACACTCGCCATTGCCCGCGCGTGCTCCGAGAGCTCCAACATTGAGCTCGCGGTGGTGGACGACCCGCCCGCTGGTACCAACGGCATCGAGCAGATTGGACAGGTGCCCGCTTGGGGTAGGCGAATCTGCGGGTGCATAGAGCAGGTCCAGACGTCCGCGCTCGGGGGGGTCACGCCAGTGCCGGCTCCTTCAGGGGAGTTATCGGCCGTGCGGGCCTGGCCAGTGCGGCTTGCGGCGGCATTTCGTGAGTCAGGGTCCCCTGAGCAGGCGATAAGCGATGAGAGAAGGAGCAGAAGGAGCGTCCGTAGTGTCGGCGTCATTTGTCCCATGCCTCCGGCGGCGATTCGCCGATGAGCGGTGCGAGCTCCGCACGTGCGCGCTGGAGGTTACCGATCTCCTCGACCTGGCGAACCTGGTAGTCGAGCAGAGCAGTAAACGCGGTGAGAACGGTTAGGAAATCCACCTTCCCAACGGCGTAAGAGTTGCGCGCGGAGGCGAGGGTGAGCCCCGCTTGGGGGACGAGCTTGTCGCCGTAGAGCCGTACAAGCCGCGCCGCGGCCTCACCCATGCTTAGCACCTGTCCGAGCCGGCCCTCGAGCGTGCTGCGGACGTTTCGCTGAGTGTGCTCGGCCGCGGTTTTGGCATACGTCGCCTCCGCAACGGCCGGTTGCTGCCGGCGCCAAAAGTACAGCGGAACCTTGAGACGCATGCCGACTTCCCATTCCGGCTCGAGGCGGTCCTTGTTCGTGTAGCCCGCCATGAACGCGAGGTCGGGAAGGTATCCACGCTGCGCGAGGTCGAGGGCGGCCGAGCTTTGCAGGACGCTTTCCCGCGCGGCGCGCAGCTCTGGCGCCGCATCTGCCAGCCGCCTCCGGAGCTCTTCGGCGGGGGGAAGCGTGGCTGTCGCATTGGACCAAGTCGTGAGAGGAACTTCCGTCTCAGCGGGACGAGCGAGGAGTGCGTTGAGCGCTGCCTGCGCGGCAACACGTCTCTGGCCCAGCATCGTGAGCCGCTCGACGAGCACGTCCCGTTCGAGGGTTCCACGGAGTACATCCTGTTGCGCCGCCGTTCCAACCCCATAGGCGGCGTTTGCCTGCTCGACCATCAAGTCAAGCGCCCGCTGGCTCTCGGCGAGGAGCGCGCGTGATCGATCCGCGACCGCGAGGTCGACGTAGCTTGATGCGACGCGTGCGAGCACCATAAGAATCGTGGCGTCACGCATTGCTCCTTCGCGCTCTGCCTCGCGGTCCGCCATATCGCCGCGGAGGCCTAGCTTGCCTGGAAATGGAACTTCTTGCTCAGCGAAAAGCTCGACGAACGAGAACTCGGACTCGCCGAAGGTGATCTGGTCGCTCTTCTCGTTATGATAGCGGACGCCGAGAACGGGATCGGGCAGCGTCCGTTCCTGAATGGGTCGCTGGCGCATCGCTTGGTAGCGAGCTTCCGCAGCTTTGATCTCCGGATTCTGCGCGCGAGCGGCCTCGAGTAACGCAGGAAGGGTCGCCACCTCAAGAGTCTCGGCGTAGCCCTGAGCGGCGAGGGCCGGCGCGAACACGCTAGCGAACGCAACCCCACTGATGACTAACGAGAGTCGCTTCATCGAGACACCTCACTCACGTCGTGCCACGCTGCCAGCTCGAGATCTCACTCGGCGCAACCGCATCGATCCGACTTCCCGACCACCTTTGCATAGCGTACCGTGCGTCACCCGACGGCGTCGGGATGTCCAGCGTCCTCGCGCTACCAGCTGTCGCGAAGATCCTCGACTGATAGAGGCCGCGCACTTTGTGGCTTCGCCAGGCCCTTAGCGCCGTGGCTCTTTGCGCTACGGGAAGACTACAACCTATTTGCGTGGCTCTTACGCTGCACGACAGTGGCGCGTCGGGTCTACGCGCAACTGGTGGAGTGAAACCTACCGCGACCGTGTGGCTCTCGGCAATTTATGATTGGACCGGTTGCGCTGGCGCGGTAGCGCGTCGTTGTGAATCCTGGCGACGCGGCGGGAACAAAAAGGCGGACGGAACAACGAGATCCTGTTGTCCGTCCGCCTTGAGGGGAATTACTTCGCTGCTTTTGCGGCGGCGCGCTCCGCGTCGGCGAGAACCTTGAGGTCCTTCGCCTGTTCACGGTAGCGGTACGCGATCGCGGCGCAATGCTGGTCGTGGTACAGCCCCATCTTGCCAAGGGCCTTGTAGCTGGCCGCCATCTTGTCGTGAGCGGCCGCATTTGCCTCGGCTTCGGCGGCTTCCTTCGCGTATGCGTCGGCAAGGGCCTGATGGTCGGCCGCCGTCTTTGCAGCCGAGATTTTCGCGGAGAGGTCTTCCGCAGCGAACGCCGGAGCTGCACTGATCGCCAAAAGTGCCACCAAAGCCACAGTCATGATCTTCTTCATCCCGTCCTCCTATAGGTGAGCTCCACAACCATTGGGACCGCTGGAGTCTGGATTAGCGTACGTGCACGCGGAATGCCAAAGGCGCGGGCAAGGCGACACTGGGCCGATGTCCTTCAGCTTTCCTACGTGCGAGAAGCTTACGGTGGTGAGTCGCAGAAATTGGAATCGGGGCAGCCGATCCGGACGCCGCAGATGCTCGGCGCGGCCAGACAGTCGGGCAAGCTAGGGCCGCCCTGATGTCGTCGCCACGCGTCACGTCGCACCGGACGGCGAGCGCTCGGCCGCCTCGTTCCTCGATCATGCGCGCTGTTTGCTCGCACTGTTCCGACACGTCCGCGGCCACCACGCTGGCACCCTCGCGGGAAGGCCAGCGCTGCCGCACGGCCGATGCCGCTCGCGGCCCCGGTCACGAATGCAACTTTGCCTGCGAAACCGGTAGTGGGGGCGTTTGATCTGGAACAGCGTTCGCCGATTCAGTTTTGACTAGCCGTATTCGCGCGCCTATCGCTGTGACATGCCCTCACGGTCGGGACGGCCCGACCCGCCCCATTCTCGCCACAACGTCCTCGTCGTTGATGACTACGACGACGGGCGTGTGGCGATCGTGACGTAAGGGGTTCGACGTGATCGGCGTCGCGTCGGGCGGGGCGGCGCTCGAACTCCTGCAAGGCGGTATGCGGCCGTGCGTGATGCTGCTCGACGTTCGCTTACCCGACCTCGACGGCTGGGAGGTGTGGGACCGGATGAAGGCGCACGACGAGCTGGCGCGCACGGCCGTCGTCATCCTGTCGTCGGAGCGCGCCGACCACGAGCGCGCGAAGGCGGTCGGCATCCGCGAGTTTTTGCGAAAGCCTATCGACGGGCGCGCGTTGGTCGAGGCAGTCGATCGACACTGCGAGCGGCGCTATCCCCCTAGCGAAGGATGACGACCGCTTCCTCTTTCAGGAGCCCCACGATCTCCTCAACCTCCCACGGGTGATCCGCCACGCCGGCCGCCATCGCCGGAGTCACGCGCGTCGTCAGATGGATGCGCGAGAAGTTGTAGAACATGTAGTACAGCGACAACGCGTGGCGATGGTTCTCGATTTTCTACGCGTCCACCGGCCACGACGCGGAACGCCGTTCGACATCAACTTCCCCCACTACCGCGAAACGGTAGTGGATCTCTTGGAAGAGATATTGTCAAAAGGTGTGGATCGCGTAGCAGGCGCGTGAGGGAATCGCCGCGCCAAGCCCGTGGCGATCGCCGAGGCTCTCCCGGGCAACATCCCTGCCTACTGCCCCAGAACGGGGCAGTTGACGCGTCGGGCCGGTGGCCGAATGCGTCCCGATTTCGGCCATCGTGACCGAATCCGTTGAACGGTCTTCGTTGACCCCGCGCACGTAGTTCTGCAAGAAGCTCGCAGACGAGACTGAGCTCGTCGTGAGCACGTCTGAACGTTGGAGCTACGACGCTATGGGCTGGGTGTCTCGTGTTTCCAGACGATCGTTCTTGCAGTCTTCTATCCTGAGCTTTGTTGCGGGCTGCACCAGCGTTCGCACGCGGTCGTTGCTCGGCCCTCAAAAGGGAGAGGGCGGCGCCGCAGACGCGATCGTCACTGGCAAGTTGTTGACCATGGATCCAGGCCTGCCGGAGGCTAAAGCCATGGCGATCCGTGGTGACTTCATTCTGGCCGTTGGCGACGCGGCTCACGTCCAACAATGGGCGGGCCCCCATACCCGTCGGATCGATGCGGCGGGCGCCACCGTTACCCCTGGATTCATCGATTCACACAGCCATCCGCTGCTCTTCAGCGAGTCGACGGGTGTCAATGTCGGATTTTCCCGCATCTCCCAGGTACAGGCGGCGCTCAAGCGCAAAGCGGCCACGACCCCACCCGATCACTGGGTCGTCGGCATCATGTACGACGACACCAAGTTCGTCGAAAACCGGCCGCTGAATCGCATCGACATCGACGCCGTCGTGCCGGATCGACCGGTGATCGTGCGCCACCGCGGCGGTCACACCGCCGTGGTCAACTCGCGCGCGTTCGAGATCGCCGGCATCACGATGGAAACGCCGGATCCGACGGGAGGCACATTCTACCGGGAAAGTGGTGCTTTCACCGGAAAGATCGCCGAGATGGCGATCGAACCCTTTCGAAAGGCCGGCACATGGCCAGCGGACGACCGCGAGACACGCAAGCAGAATGTGATGCTCATATCCAAGCGTATGGCCGCCGCGGGCCTGACATCGACGACGGACGCCTTGGGTGATCGCGACAAGTTCGTCGCGTACCAGGACGCGCGCGAGTCCGGTGAGATGTATTTTCGGGTGTCGTTCATGCCGGCGGGCAGCGGCCCTGTACATCAGGGATTGAAAGCAGCCGGCGTTCGCTCGGGATTTGGCGACGACATGCTGCGCATCGGCGCCGTCAAGTTCCTCGCTGACGGTTCGGCATCAGAGCGCACCATGCGCATGAGCGAGCCGTATCGAGGGCGCCCCGACGACCACGGCATCCTCAGGATGGATCAGTCGCAGATCGACGAGGCGGTGAAAGACGCGGTCGCAAGCGGTTTCCGCGTGGGCATCCACGCCAACGGCGATGTCGCCATCGACATGACGTTGAACGCTTATGAGAGAGTCTTGAACGACTGGAAGGGGCCCAACCCGCGTCTTCGCATCGAACACTGCTCGCTGGTAAACCCTGCGCTGATCGCGCGCATCAAGGCCGCCGGCGTGATCCCGACTCCATTCTATACATACGCGTACTACCACGGCGAAAAGTGGGCAGAGTACGGCGAGGAGACGATGAACTGGATGTTCGCTCATCGTAGCTTTCTCGACGCGGGTATCCCCGTTGCACCCGCATCTGATTTCACGCCCGGGCCTTTCGAGCCGCTGATGGCGATTCAGAGCATGGTGACACGCAAGGACAAGACCGGGAGGATCTGGGGACCGAAGCAGCGAATCTCCGTCGATGAGGCGCTCCGGATCTGTACGATGAACGGCGCCTACGCGTCATTTGAGGAAAACCTCAAAGGATCCTTGGCTCCAGGCAAGCTCGCAGATTTCGTCATACTGGAACACGATCCACATGATGTGGACCCAGATCGCATCATGGAAATTCGTGTGCTGCGCACGGTGATGGGTGGCCGAACGACCTACGAGGCCTGACTGGTTGTTGGCAAGTGGACCCCGTCCCCTCGCCTCGGCATGTGGCCGAATGCATCAGATTCTCGGACACCCAGCCGATTTTCGCCCGATCACGCCCGCATGTAAGCGCGTGAATTTCTGAACGCCGAAAAAGGATCGAGCCAACTTGGCTTGATCCACCGACTCCTCGGCCGGGGTCCGCGAATTTTGGAGGATGTGGACAGGTGACTCGGACGATGCGAGGGGTGCGCTACGCGGCTCGTGCTCGGGGCTTGCCGCGCTTGGCTGCCTGCTGCACGCCGTCCACGAACGCGACGCCATCCCGAACCAACGGCAGCAGGTGCGCGCCGTCGAGCCGTCGCCACCGGGCCTGCGCCATGTCGAGCAGCTTGTAGGCCATCAGCAGCCCTTTCGTGCGTGATCCCGCGCCCTTCGTCACGCGCTGGCGCAGCCGCACCGTCGCGAACGGGGACTCGATCACGTTCGACGTGCGTAGGTGCTTCCAGTGTTCTGCGGGGAAGTCGAAGAACGTCAGGAGTGCGTCGGCGTCCTGCTCCAACGTCGTGACCGCCTTCGGGTACTTGGCCCTGTACTCGGTAGCGAACCGCGTGATCGCGTCACGGGCGTGCGCGCGGGTGTCGGCGTACATCACCTCGTGGAGCGCGGCCTTTACGCGCGGCTGTAACCGCTTCGGGAGCTTGTCGAGGATGTTGCCGAGCTTGTGGAACCAATCCCGCTGCGCGCGGGTCTTCGGCCACACGTCCCGCACGGCGGCCCAGAAGCCGAGGGCGCCGTCGCCGACGGCGACCACCGGAGCGCGCATGCCTCGGCGTTTCAGGTCACGGAGCACCGTCTTCCAACTCTCGGCGCTCTCGCGGTAGCCGTCCTCGACGGCGATCAGATCCTTCGTGCCATCGGCCCGCGCGCCGATCATCACGAGCGTGCAGAGGCGGTCGTCTTCCAGGCGGACATTGAAGTGGACGCCATCGACCCACACGTACACGTAGTCGCGGTCGGCGAGGCTGCGCTGCTGGAAGGCCCGGTACTCGGTCTCCCACTCGTTGGTCAGCCGCGCGATGTTGGTGGCGGACAACCCGGAAGCATCGTCCCCGAGCAATGCGGCGAGCGCCTCGCGGAAGTCCCCGGTGGAGAGGCCGCGCAGGTAGAGCACCGGCAGCACCTCGGCGACCTTCGGGGAGCGGCGCATGTACGGCGGCAGGATACGACTCGTGAACCGGCGCCGCTCGCCATCCGCGTTGATCCGACGATCGTTGACGCGAGGGGCGCCCACAGGAATCGTTCCGGCGCCAAGCGTGATCTTCCGCGTGCGGCCCTTGCCGTTGCGGACGACCAAGGCGTGGCCCTCATCGTCGCGTTCGTCGCCGTGCGCCTCCAAGTACGCGGAGACCTCGGTCTCCAGGGCCGCCACGAGCATCCGGCGGGCTCCCTCGCGGGCGATCTCGTCGAGCAGGGATCGCCCGTCCACCTCGTCATGCGCCGACTCGTTGCCGACGACCCTCAGCATTGATGCGGCCTCCTTCCCACCGCGCGACAAGAGGCGGCGGCTGGTTAGGCGGGAAGATACGCCGCCAGGGTCACGGGCTCCACGATCCACAACTTCCGGGCATACCTCCGCGCTTCGGCGGATACGGACTCCGTTTCATCGCGATGAACCCCGCGACTCTCGACTTCCTCTTCAGAGTCTCGATTCATTGGACATCGCGCAGCAACAGTGCGAGTATACTCTCACTGTTGAGATGCGGCTGTTTCTCGCAATGCACGAGTGCCTACCTACGTCGCCCAAACTCAAGCAGCACCGACCCTGCGCCTTTCAGAACCAGACGACCAGGATGCACACCGTCGCTCAGGACCCGTTCAAAGAATTCGCTCACGAGGGCAAGTCGATCGAGAGACCGCGCCCACAACGGCGAAATCATCTTCATCTTCTCGTCGGTTTCGTCGTCCGGCGGAAACTGCCCTTGTTCCAGACGAAGCAGGTGCTTCACTGTGTCGGTGAAAGGGATTTCCTGTCGCCGAAGTTCTTTGAGATCTTCGACACTGCGGCCGTACAAATTCTGCAGGACTCGCAAACTCGCCACCTCGTCGAGAACGGGGCGGGGATAGAGAGCGCAGCGACCTTCCTTTGCGGGGCTATCAATGAGCCCGACGTTCTGAAACCAACGCAGGGTCGCCAGATTCATGGCGACGCCCTGCGCCTCCAACACCGCACAAGCCTCACCCGCCGAACGCGCTCCGTTCTCGAACGGCGACTCGCTCACAACCTGCAACCCGATCTTCCGTGGAAGCACTTCCAGCCAGGTGCGCTCGCGCGACGTCACAGTGCGAGCATACTCACACTGTCGGGTAGGGTCAACTTCCGTGGGTGGGCGGCGACCTGTTCGATGATGGTGTCGATCGCAGTCGGCGCCATGAGCCCCGCGGATTCGTTCGGTAGCGCGACCGGCTACGACTACGCCAACTCCCGCGACGTGAGGAGCCTGGTCGGAGCGATGTGGGCGGTCATCAGCCTCGCAGCATCCCTCGTCCGAGCCAAGACGGTTCACCAGCGCACCGGGCGGCAGAGCATCGCCTGGCACCTGCGACACGTCGATCATCTCGCCGCTGAAGGCACGCAATGAGTCGGCCACGCCAAAATGGGGGCGTCCAGGCCCTACCGGCCGCTGCTGACCCCTTCGCGGCCTTGGTCGACGTGTTCGCCGAACGGGTGGCTGGCGAAATCCTCAAGCGCCTGGAGCCCTTGCTCCAGCAGGTCGCCCAGATCTCAATCAATGATTCATCGGTGCCTCGTCGCGGGAAGGGATTCGCGGCTGACATCGACACTCACACCGAAGGGCCCATAGCCCGAAGCGATCCCGCAGATGACAAGGCCGGGGAGAGAGACAAGCCGCGGAATCGCCAGGTGCAGATCCTACGCCCAGTAGCCGCCGCGAAAAAACTTGGGGTGTCGAAAATGACGGTCTACAGACTGGAGAACGCCGGCATGATCCTCGCATTAAGATCAGCGCCAAGTGCGTCGGGTGGGATGAAACGGGTCTCGACGACTACTTGCGAAATCGCGCGACAGCACGCGGCAACAACAGGAAGTGATCAGGCACCCGGTGGGATGACCGCGCCGGAATCGCGACGGCAAGCCGCACACGAGAGAAGCTGCTTTGATCGTCAGCGCTGCTCTAACGACCGCCAGGCATCCGACTTCTTGCAGGATGCCTGGCGGTGAGACCTTGGGCACGCGCTCAACAAAGCTGACCGTGGACACCTCAGTCTCGGCGCGGTGCACCCTTCCTCGATACGTTACCCCGACGTTACCCGCTGTTTATTCACTCCGCATGCGTGACACCTAAAGTATTGATTTCTAATGGGCCGGGGCGGGATCGAACCGCCAACCCGCTGATTAAGAGTCAGCTGCTCTACCAATTGAGCTACCGGCCCACCGAGGTGGATGGCGAGAGCGCGGGAATCTAGACGATTCGGCGCGCGGTGTCACGTCTCCGCGCTCAGAAATTCTCGTGGTGAGCGGTCGGACCATCGACCACGAAGTGGTCGAGCGCGCGGGGCCGAGATCGGAGTAGATCGCGGGCAGCGACCGCGGTGTGGCTGCGGTCGCTGCCTCGATCAAGGGTGACTGAAGGGTTTCGAACCCTCGACCCCCGGAGCCACAATCCGGTGCTCTACCAACTGAGCTACAGTCACCACACTGTTTGTGAATCGTTTGCGAGCGCGCCAGAGAGGATTCGAACCTCTGACCTACGGCTTAGAAGGCCGTTGCTCTATCCACCTGAGCTACTGGCGCAAGCGGAAGCGGAAACGTGCCAGCGAATCGGGGCGAGAGGATTCGAACCTCCGACCCCCTGCACCCAAGGCAGGTGCGCTACCAGGCTGCGCCACGCCCCGTCTAGAACTCGCACTTCCCGCGCCGCCTTCCATGCTCGTCGATCTCGTTCGGGCGCGCCCTACAGAGGCGGGAGTACCATCGCGATCCCGGCCTTTCAAGCGCGCGTCGCCGCTCCGAGCACCGTCCGGAGCGCGTCGAGCGCGCGCCGGCGGTGGCTGAACGCGTTCTTCGCCTCGGCGGGAAGCTCGCCGAACGTCTGCCCGCTCGCGGGGTCGACGAAGACGGGGTCGTAGCCGAAGCCGCCCTTGCCGCGCGGTGCGCGCGCTATCCAACCTTCACAGCGACCCTCCGCCTCGACGACGCGTCCGTCGGGCCATGCGAGCGCGACCGCGCAACGAAACGCGGCGCGGCGCCCGTCGTCGGGGACGGCGCGGAGTGCGTGCAGCAGGAGCGCGGTGTTCTCGGCGTCGGTCGCGTGCTCGCCCGCGTAGCGCGCCGACCGCACGCCCGGCCGACCCGCGAGCGCGTCGACCTCGAGCCCGGAGTCGTCGCCGAGCACCGGGAGACCCGTCCGCGCCGCGAGATCACGGGCTTTGATCCGCGCGTTCTCGGCGAACGACGCACCGTCCTCGACGACCGACCAGCCGGGGGCGACGTCGGCGATGCCGACGACCTCGACCCCGTCAGCCGCCAGGATCTCGGCGACCTCGCGGAGCTTCCCGCGGTTGGTCGTCGCGAAGACGAGCCGCGGCGGCCACCCCGTCGCCCCCATTTGGTGGCTCAGCCGCCGAGCGTGTCGGCGAGCACCTTCTTCTGGAGCGCCACCAGTTGCCCGATGCCCTCGGTCGCGAGGGCGGTCATCGCCTCGAGCTGGGTGGCCGTGAAGGGCTTGCCCTCGGCCGTGCCCTGGACCTCGATGAACTTGCCTTTGCCGGTCATCACGACGTTCATGTCGACCTCGGCCTTGCTGTCCTCCTCGTACATGAGGTCGAGGTAGAGCTTCTTGTCGACCATGCCGACGCTGACGGCGGCGACGTGGTCGAGGAGCGGCGACCCCGTCACGAGCTGCGCCGTCTGCAGCTTCTGCACGGCGAGCGCGAGGGCCACGTACGCCCCGGTGATCGCGGCGGTCCGCGTGCCGCCGTCCGCCTCGATGACGTCGCAGTCGATCCAGATCGTCCGTTCGCCGAGCGCCGTCATGTCGATCACGGCGCGGAGGCTCCGGCCGATCAGGCGCTGAATTTCCTGCGTACGGCCGCCGATCTTGCCGCGCGCCGCCTCGCGATCGGAGCGCGTGTGCGTCGAACGCGGCAGCATGCCGTACTCGGCGGTGACCCAGCCGCGCCCGGTGTTGCGCAGAAACTGCGGCACACCTTCCTGCACCGACGCCGCGCAGAGCACGCGCGTCGCGCCGAACGCGATCAGCGCCGAGCCCTCGGCGTGGCGCAGGTAGTTCGGGGTGATCTCCACCGGTCGGAGCTCGCGCGCCCGCCGTCCGTCCGGTCGCGAACCGCGCGCCTTGCCCTGCGTGTCCCGTGCTTTTCCGTGCGCGTCCCGCGCTTGCGAAGCCACCGTCATACCCGCTCCTCTCGTCCGCCGTGCGAGGCGTCGTTGCGTGTCGCAGATCGCGACGTGGAGCGCTGAATCATCGCACTCACGCAGTGATGTCAACTTCCCGACACGGGTCGCAGATCACACGCGACATCACGCACGCGCGATGACGTGCGGACGCAGCCATCGATACGGGTTTCACTGCACCGTTCCTAAAGATTCTGTCTTGTTCGCCCGAAACACGACTGTTACGTTTTTCACGCACGCTACAAATTCTTCAACTCATCGGAGAACGAGCGCGTATGGATCAATTTCCGTTCCTCATCGGGCAGCACCCCCTGGTGCAGAAGATCCACGCTCTCATCAAGAAAGTGACGGCGACCGACGCCACGGTCCTCGTCATGGGTGAGAGCGGAACCGGCAAGGAGCTGGTGGCACGCGCGATGCACCAGTTGTCGCCGCGCGCCGACAAGCCGTTCATCCCGGTGAACTGCGGCGCGATCCCCGCGGAGCTGCTCGAGTCGGAGATCTTCGGCCACGAGCGCGGCGCGTTCACGGGCGCGATCGGCGCGCGTGCCGGCATGTTCCAGCTCGCGAACGGCGGTACGATCTTCCTCGACGAGGTCGGCGAGATGAGCCCGCGGCTGCAAGTGAAGCTGCTGCGCGTGCTGCAGGATCGCGAGGTGCGCCCCGTCGGCGCCGACCGCACGATGAAAGTCGACGTCCGGGTGCTCGCCGCCACCAACAAGGATCTCCAGCAGGAGGTCGACCGCGGCACGTTCCGCGAGGACCTCTTCTACCGGTTGCAGGTGATTCCGATCATCATGCCGCCGCTCCGCGAGCGCCGCTCGGACATCCCGCTGCTGATCGCGCACTTCCTCGAGAAGCACAACCGCAAGCGTCCCGATCATCCCGTGCAGATCACCGACGACAGCATGGTGCACCTCTGGGAGTACGACTGGCCCGGCAACGTGCGCGAGCTCGAGAACCTCGTCGAGCGCATGGTCATCCTCTCCGAGGACGGCTGGATTCGCGTCGAGAACCTCCCGAGCAACATCCGCTCGTTCATCTCGGAAAAGCGGATCCCGAAGCCGTCGCTGTCCGAGAACGGTCTCGATCTGAACAGCGCGGTCGAGGAGTTCGAGAACCGGCTGATCGAGGAGGCGCTCCGGCGCACCAAAGGCAACAAGCAAGCGGCCGCCCGTTTGCTGGGCCTCAAGCGCACGACGCTCGTCGCGAAGCTCCGACGCCGCAAACCGGGCGCCCCGTATCAGCCCGGCGCACAGCAAAGCTACCTACTGTAGGAGAGAGGGACGCATGGACGCGAAGCACGAGGGGACCGTGTTGGTCGTGGACGACGACCGGAACGCGGTCGACATCCTGAACCGCCTGCTGACGAAGGAAGGCTTCGTGGTGCAATGCGCCCACGGCGGACGCGAAGCGTTGGCGGTGGTTGCCGCCCATCCCATCGACGTGATCCTCCTCGACGTGATGATGCCGGACATGGACGGGTTCCAGGTCTGCGAGGCGCTCCGTCAGAGCGACCGCACGAAAGCGATTCCCATCATCCTCCTCACCGCCAAGGACGACATGGAGACGCGCGTCGTCGGCATGCGCCTCGGGGTCAGTGAGTTCCTGACCAAGCCCATCAACAAGACCGAGCTCTTCTCGCGCCTGCGGGCTCAGATGCACCAGCGCACCATCGAGCACCGCATCGCGCACATGCTGAGCTCCTGAAACGCCGACGCGCCGGAGAGCATCGAGCTCCCCGGCGCGTCGGCTCACTGATGTCCGGAGCGGGACGGCGGTTAGTGCGCCGCGGCTTCCGGTTTCTTGCCTTCGACCGCCGGCTTTTCGCTGTTGGCCGGCTGGCCTTCCTTCGGAGCGGCCTCCGCTTCCTTCTTGCACTTCTCCACGTCCGCCGTGGAGATCATCATCGTGTCGGCGATGTCCTGCGCCGACCGACCGAGCTTCACCGACTTCATGACGATCCCGCAGTTCACACTGGACGCGAAACTCGGCGTGAAGCCCAGCAGCAGAACGCCGGCACCGGCGATACTCAGCAACGCTGTGCGCATGCTCGAACCTCCTTGCGATTTGACGGTGCAGGATTGCACCGTGTGTGGGGTAACAAGGTTCTGAACGATCGCCCCGCGCACGAGTCGCGGTGACGGTGTGCGCGGATTACACTACGCTGCGGATTCGTACACAAGGGTTCCAGCCGCGGCCAGCAGCTCGCGCATCGCCGTCGTCGTGGGTGCGCGCGTGAGCGCGGCACGGAGCTCGGCGCCGCCCCGCAGGTACTTCACCATCCGGCAAGCGAGGCCGCGCGAACGGCCGAGCGCAGCCGCCGGATGCAGCTCCTCCTCGAGGCGCGCGATCAGCCGGTCGACGGCGCCGAAACGCTCGGCGGTGGAGACGGGCGTCACCGGGAGCCCGCGCTGGAGCGCGTCGATCTCGCGGAAGATCCACGGATGCGCGAGCGTCGCACGGCCGATCATGACGCCGTCGACCCCGCTCGTGGCGAGCCGCGCGAGCGCCCCTGCCGCGGTCACGATGTCGCCGCTGCCGATCACCGGCACGCGCACGGCCTGCTTCACGCGCGCGACGAGCTCCCAATCGGGCTCGCCAGCATAGAGCTGGGTCCGCGTCCGGCCGTGGACGGCAATCGCCTGGGCGCCCTCCCCTTCCGCCATGCAGGCGACCTCGACGGCGTTTCGCGACTCCTCGTCCCAGCCGGCCCGGATCTTCACGGTGAACGGGATGGTGAGCACGCGGCGCAGCGCTCGGAGGATCTCCTGCAACACGTGGGGGCGCCGCATGAGCTCGGCGCCGCCTCCCTTCTTGGTCACCTTCGGCGCGGGACAGCCGCAGTTCACGTCGACGACGTCGGCGCCGAGGTCCTGCGCCATGCGCGCCGACTCGGCCATCCGGTCCGGGTCGGCGCCGAAGAGCTGGATCGAGATCGGGTGCTCGAGCGGCCGGAAGCGGAGCATGTTCTGCGTCCGAGGGTTCTGACGTGTGAGCGCCTCGATGCTGACGAGCTCGGTCACGACGAGCCCGACGGCGCCCGGGTTCTGCTCCTTCACGAGCGAGCGATACACGGAGTCGGTGATGCCCGACATCGGCGCCAGCACGAGGTTCGGCGCGACGGTGACGCCGCCGATGCGAAACTGATGCGTCGTCACGCGCCGAGCTCCGGCCAATGGTCGTTCCACGGCCGCACCTGCTCGTACGCGTACGAGGCCTGCAGCACGAGGTCGTCACGGAAGCGCGGCCCGACGATCTGCAAGCCCGCGGGCAGTCCCGCGTCGGTGAAGCCGGCGCGCACGCTCGCCGCGGGATGCCCGGAGAAGTTGAACGGGTAGGTGAAGGCGACCGCGCCGAGCGCCGACGTGATCGGCACGCCGTCGATCGCATCCGGAAACGGGCCGGCGGCCCGGAACGCCTCGGTCGGCAGCGTCGGCGTCAGCAGCAGCGCGTACTCGGCGAAGATGCGGGCGAGCACCGCGTGCAGCGCGGCGCGCTTCCGTTGTGCGCGCGCAATGAACTCCGGACCGATCTCCTTCCCGCGTTGCAGGCCCTCGTAGAACGCCCGGCCCCAGTCGCCGCGATGGCGCTCGATCGTCTCCTCGCCGAGTACGCCGTAGTTCTCGGCCGCCGACACGAGCGCCCATTCGACGCCGAGATCGGGAAAGACGTCGTCGATCACCTCGACGCGATGGCCGAGCCGGCGAAACACGTCGATCGCGGCCTCGACCTCGCGCCACACGTCGTGCTGCACGCGCGCATACCCGAGCCCGGGGCTGACGGCGATGCGAAGGCGCGCGGGCAACGCCTCGAGCGTGTCGACGTACGAGATGCCCGGTGCCGGCAGCGTCTCGGGATCGGCTGGATCGGGCCCCGCGACGACGTCGAGGAAGAGCGCCGCGTCGCGGACCGTGCGCGTGAGCGGGCCGTAGCAGACGGTGTCGATCCACGACAGCATCGGCGCCGGCGCCGCGATCAGCGGCCCGACCGGGATACGTCCGAGGGTGGGCTTCAGGCCGAACGCGCCGACGTAGCACGCCGGGATGCGAATCGACCCACCGCCGTCGGAGGCGGTGACCAGGGGCACCATGCCCGACGCGATCGCGGCAGACGATCCGCCGCTCGACCCGCCGGGAGTGCGCTCGACGTTCCACGGGTTCCGCGTGACGCCGAAGAGCAGGTTCTTCGTGAGGGCCGTGTAGCCGAACTCCGGCGTGTTGGTCTTGCCGACGATGATCGCGCCGGCGGCCTTGAGACGTGCGACCTGCACCGAGTCCTTGACCGGGCGGTAATCCTTGAACGGCACCGACCCGTAGGTCGTCGGAAGGCCGGCGACGTCCTCGAGGTCCTTCACCCCGACGGGCAGCCCTGCAAGAGGGCCGAGCCGTTTTCCCGCCACGATGGCGCGCTGCAGCGCGGCAGCCTCCTCGAGCGCATCGTCGCGGCGCAAGGCCACGAAGGCATTTAGCGTCGGGTTCAGTGCATCGATGCGACTGAGGCACGACTGCACGAGCGCGGTCGGGGAAAGTCTCCCGTGGCGGACGTCCTCCGCGAGCTGCCACGCGGGTCTGAAGGCGAGGTCATTCATGTGCGAAAAAGCTTGCTCGACGATGCGAGAGGTGTAGATACAGCCCCATGGATGGCCTGTTCGTCGCGCTTGGGATCGCGGGCGGCGCCATGATCGTCGCCGTCGCTTATTTCATCATCAAGTAGGTCGCGTCGAGCGCTGCGCCCTACTCGGAACGCTCCGACACCGGCACGTATTCGCGCTCTTCCGGCCCGAGGTAGATCTGCCGCGGCCGGGCGATCTTCTGATCGTCGTCCTGCAGCATCTCGATCCACTGCGCGAGCCATCCCGAGGTCCGCGGGATCGCGAACAGGACGGGGAACATGTCCATCGGGAAGCCCATCGCCTGGTAGATGATGCCCGAGTAGAAATCGACGTTCGGGTAGAGCTTCTTCGAGATGAAGTAGTCGTCGGCGAGCGCGATGCGCTCGAGCTCGAGCGCGATCTCGAGGAGCGGGTTCGGCCCCGTCACCTCGAACACCTCGTTCGCGACCTCGCGGACGATCTTCGCGCGCGGGTCGTAGTTCTTGTAGATGCGATGGCCGAAGCCCATCAGGCGGATCTCCCCTTCTTTGACCCGCTTGATGTAGGCCGGCACGTTGTCCTTCGAGGCGATCTCCATGAGCATGCGGATGACGGCCTCGTTGGCGCCGCCGTGCAGCGGCCCGTAGAGCGCGGCGGTCGCGGCCGCAATCGCCGAGTACGGGTCGACCTGCGAGCTGCCGACGCCGCGCATGGCGCTCGTCGAGCAGTTCTGCTCGTGGTCGGCGTGCAGGATGAACAGGATGTCGATCGCACGCTCGAGCGCCGGGTTCGGCTTGTATTTCAGCTCCGTCATCTTGAGGAGCATGTTCAGGAAGTTGCCGGTGTAGCTGAGGTCGTTGTCGGGGTACGCGTACGGCATGCCGATCGAGTGCCGGTACGCGAACGCCGCGATCGTCGGCATCTTCGCGATGAGACGGTGCGTCTGGATGCGGCGCGACTCGGGGTCGAAGATGCGCTTCGCGTCCGGGTAGAAGGTCGAGAGCGCGCCGACCGTCCCGACGAGAATGCCCATCGGGTGCGCGTCGTAGTGGAAGCCGTCGATGAATTTCTTGATGTTCTCGTGGATGATCGTGTGGTGGCGGATGTTCTGGTCGAACGCGGTGAGGTGCGAGGGCTTCGGCAGCTCACCCTTGACCAGCAGATAGGCGGTCTCGAGGTACGTGCTCTTCTCGGCGAGCTGCTCGATCGGGTAGCCGCGGTAGCGCAGGATGCCCTCGTCGCCGTCGATGTAGGTGATCTTGCTCTTGCAGGAGGCCGTGTTGGTGTAAGCCGGGTCGTACGCCATGAGCCCGAAATCCTCGGGGCCCGTCTTGATCTTCCGCAGGTCGAGCGCGCGGATCGTGTTGTCCTCGATCGCCAGCTCGTAGCTCTTCCCCGTGCGATTGTCGGTGACCGTCAGCGAATCCTTGCCCATGGCGTCGTTTCCTTTCGCGTGTTTTCGCAACGGATTCTAGCTGACGGGACGAATGCCGCAATGCGACGGAGGGCCGGCGCGGTCTACGGACGCGGGAGCGCCTGAAGAATGGACTCGGCCTGCGCGACGATGCCGGCGACGATGTCGCGACACGGCTGCACGCGCGCGATCCCGCCCGCGCTCTGCCCGGTCGGCATGCAGTCGCGCTCGACGTCGAAGCCCGCCGCGGGCCCCGCGCCGATGTTCCACACGCCGTCCTGGGTGGCGCGGGCGGCCTGCATGGGGAATGGCATCAGCTCGTCGCGCCGCTCTTCCCACTCGTCGGTATAACGCGTGCGAATGGCTCGCATCGTCTTTCCGCTGTAGGCGCGAGTGACGACCGTGCCGGTCTCGTCGATGGCGACGATCCGGTCCTTGAAGTCGCGGTGCGCCCGCGCCTCGGCCGAGGCGATGAAGCGGGTCCCCATCCAGATGCCCTGCGCCCCGAGCGCCAGGGCCGCAACGAGCCCGCGTCCGTCGAAGATGCCGCCCGCCGCGACGACCGGCACCGTCACCGCGTCGACGATCATCGGCACGAGCGGCAGGGTCGCGATCGTCCCGGTGTGTCCGCCCGCCTCCGTGCCCTGCGCCACGACGATGTCGCACCCGGCGTCGACCGCGCGCCGCGCGTGGTCGACCTTGCCGCACATGTTGACGACGAGGAGCCCGTGCCGATGGCAGAGGTCGACGACCTGCGACGGCACGCCGAGCCCGGCGACGAACGCGCGCGCGCCCGACGCGCAGATGGTCTCGACCATCGCAACGAGGTCGCGCGGGCTCGCGGTGAGCAGGTCGACGCCGAAGGGCTTGCCGGTCGCCGCGCGGACCGCCGCGATCTCCCGCGTCATCTCGTCGTGGCTCATGATGGCCGCGCCCAGGCAGCCGAACCCCCCGGCCTCCGACACCGCCGCGGTCACCGCGGCATAGGACACGCCGCCCATGCCGGCCAGCATGATCGGGTGCGCGATGCCGAGAAGGTCGCAGAGCGGCGTACGCAACATGGTCAGCGCTGTACCATGCGGTCGAAGAGTCCGTCGACGGCGTGGTCCGCCAGCCGCGCGTCGGCCGCGCGTTCTCCCAGCAGCGCGTCGGCCGCGCGTTCGCCACTGTGCACGCAGTCGGGCACCCCGACGCCGCGGTACGCGCTCCCCGCGAGTGCGAGCCCGCCGAGGCGCGTGACGGCGTTCTCGATCGCCGCGACGCGTGCGAGGTGCCCGAGGTCGTACTGCGGCATCGCGCGACGGTGGCGCGCGACCCGCACGAGCACGGGCGCCCCGCGGACACCGACGAGCTCCGCGAGCTCGCGCTCCGCGATCGTCACGAGCTCGTCGTCGGATGCGCTCGCGAGGTGCTCGGCGAGCGCCCCGCCGGCGAACACCCGGAAGAGCGCCTGATCGCCCGGCGCCCGCCCCGCGTACTTCACGCTGCTGAAGCTTCCCGCGATGATGCTCCGCCCCTCGATCGCCGGCACGACGAAGCCGAACCCGTCGAGGGGGTGCGCGACCTGCGCCCGCGGGTAGGCGAGCGTCACGATCGCCGACGACGCGTAGCGGATGCCGGCGAGGAGGTCGGCCAGTGCCGGGTCATGCGGACGCAGCAGATCGGCGTTCGCGTACGACGGCAACGTCAGCACGACGTGCGCCGCGTCGACGTGCTCGCCGCCGCTGAGCGCGAGGCGCCAGCCGCCCTGCGCCCCGCGTGCGAGCGCCTCGACCCGCGTGCGGAGCCGGACCGCGCCCTCGGGCAGGCGCTGCGCGAGCGCATCGACGAGCGTCTGCATACCGCCCGCGAAGCTCGCGAAGAGGCTCCAGCGCGCACCGCTGTCGCCTGCGGCGTTCCGCGCGGCCGCCCGTGCCTGCCGGCGCATCGCGAGGATGATGCTCCGGTGCTTCCGCTCCATCTCGATGAAGCGCGGCATGGTCGCGGCGAGGCTCAAGCGCGCCGGATCAGCCGTGTAGATGCCGCCGACGAGCGGCTGCGCGACGCGCTCGAGCGCCTCCGCGCCGAACCGGCGGCGGACGAAGGCGTCGAGGCTCTCGTCGTCGGTCGCGGACCGCCGCGGCAGCACGAGGTCGAGCGCCATCCGGAGCTTCCCGGGGAGGCTGAAGAGACTGCTCGTGACGAACGGCCACAGGCGCGTCGGCGCCATCACCAAGAAGCCGTCGGGCAAGACGTGCAGGCGACCGGCGCGCACCACGTACGTCCGCCGTTGCTCGTCCCGCGTCCGGACCAACCGATCCTCGAGACCGAGTCGGCGCGCCAGGTCCATCGCCCACGGCTTCTCGGTGAGAAACGAGTCGGCGCCGTGCTCGACGAGAAAGCCCTGCGTCACTTCGGTCGCGATCGCGCCCCCGAGCCGGTCGCCGGCTTCGAGCACCGTGACGCGCGCCGCCGGGTCGCGCTCGCGGATCCGGTGTGCGGCGGCAAGGCCGGAGATTCCACCGCCGACGATCGCCACGTCGCCACGGACCGGCATCCCCGTCGTCCTCAGGCGCCGAGGCGCGCGCGCACGACCGCGGCGAGCATCCGCGCGAACGTCGGGTGATCGTTGGCGGTCTCGGCCCGCACGAGCCGCACCCCGACCGACTCGGCGGTCGCGCGCGCCTCGATGTCGAGATCGTAGCGCACCTCGACGTGATCGCAGACGAAGCCGATCGGCACGACGACGACCGACCGGCCGCCGCACGCCGCGAGGTCGCGGATCACGTCGTTGACGTCGGGCTCGAGCCAGGGGTCGCGCGGGCCGCCGCTCCGGCTCTGGTACGCGATCGTGAAGTCGTCGCGGCCGACCGCCGCCGCGGTGAGCCGCGCCGACGTCGTGAGCTCGCGCACGTATGGCGACTCGCCCGCCATCGGCACCGGGATGCTGTGCGCGGTGAAGACGAGCGGCGCGTCGGGTGCGTCCGCGAGCGCGGCACGCGTCCGAGTCGCCATCGTCTCGATGAAGAGCGGATGGTCGAACCAGGGACCGGCGTACGTGACCGTCGGCGCCCCGGCCCCGAGCTGCGCGCGGCCGGCATCGACGGACGCCATGTAGCGCTCGAAGCTGGCCTCGGCGCGGTGCGGCGCGAGGATGACGCCGAGCGCATTGCGGAGGCCGTCGGCCTGCATCGTCGCGAGCGTGTCGGCGATGTACGGCGCCCAGTTGCGCATGCCCACGTAGACGGGCAACGGCGATCCTTCCGCCGCGAGCGCGCTCCGCAGACCGGCGGCCTGCGCCATCGTGTACGCGTTCAGCGGCGAGCGTCCGCCGATCAGCTCGTAGTGGTGAACGACCTCCTCGTAGCGCTCGCGCGGCACCGGCCGGCCGCGGAGCACGTTGTCGAGGAACGGCCGCACGTCGTCCATGCACTCGGGACCGCCGAAGGCGATCAGCAGGACCGCGTCGACCGGCATGGCCAAGTCAGCCCCGCGCCGAGAGCTCGTGCACGGCGTCGATCAGCGTCGCGACGTGCTCGAGTGGCGTCTCCGGGAGCACGCCGTGCCCGAGGTTGAAGACGTGTCCGGGTCGGCCGGCAGCGCGCGCGAGGATGTGCGCGACCCGGCGGCGGATCTCGTCTGGCGGCGCGAAGAGCGCCACCGGGTCGAGGTTCCCCTGCACCGCGACGTCGTGGCCGACGCGCGCCCACGCTTCGGCGAGGTCGACGTGCCAGTCGATCCCGATCACGTCGCCACCGCCCTGACGCATGAGCTCGAGGAGCGCGGCCGTGCCGGTGCCGAAGTGGATCGTCGGGACGCCGGTGTCCGCGAGCGCCGCGAACGTCGCCTGCATGTGCGGGAGCACGTAGGCGCGGTAATCGTCCGGACCGAGGCACCCGACCCAGCTGTCGAACAGCTGCACCGCCTGTGCACCGGCGGCCACCTGCGCTCGCAGGTAGTCGACGATCGTCTCGGAGAGGAGCTCCATCAAGCGGTGCCATGCGCCCGGGTCGGTGTACATGAGCGTCTTCGTATGGCGGTACTGGCGCGAGCCGCCGCCCTCGATCGCGTAGGAGGCGAGCGTGAACGGCGCCCCGGCGAAGCCGATCAACGGGACGCGGCCGGCGAGGCGCTCGCGCACGAGACGCACGGTCGCGAGCACGTAGTCGAGGGCGTGCGTTGCCGGCACGCGCGCGAGCGCATCGACGTCGGCGCGCGTCCGGACCGGACGGTGGATCACCGGACCGTCGCCCGGCGCGAACTCGAGCCCGACGCCCATCGGCTCCAGCACGAGCAGGATGTCCGCGAAGAGGATCGCCGCGTCGACCGGGAAGCGCTCGACCGGCATCAACGTCACTTGGGCCGCGAGCGCGGGCGTCTTGCAGAGCTCGAGAAACCCGTGGCGCGCACGCAGCTCCCGATACTCAGGGAGATAGCGGCCGGCCTGTCGCATGATCCAGACCGGGGTGCAGTCGGCTGGCTCGCGACGGCAGGCGCGAAGAAATCGCGTGGCGGCGGACACCCGCGAGGACAATGCCAGGCGCGCCGTGCGCCGTCGAGCGACCCGTCCACAGTAGTGACGCAGCTCGATGACGACCAGAGCCTCGGTCTGCCGCGCGCCGTCAGCGTGCGGTGTCGGCGCGCGGACTCGCCGCGGAAGCCGACGCTTCAAAAAATGAGTGAGGATGCGGCAGGCGGACGGGTCGGGGGTGGGTTCGGGGAGCCGCACCACGCGGGTGGGCAAGCCAGCGAGGCACCGGCGGGCAGTATGCGCTGGGTGGCCGGAACCCGGCGACCGTAGAAGCCATCCCCGACCCGCCCGCCTGCTGCCACCGCCCCCTTCGCGCCCGGAGGTTTCGCGTCAGGCTCGTATCTGCTTCGCGGCGAGCAGGGCCGGGGCGGCCCGCAACGTCTCCGCGACGAGCGGTCCCATCTTCGGATGCGTCGGCTCGAGGTCGACCGCGATGCCGGCGGCGCGGAGCGCTTCCGAACACACGGGCCCGATCGAACCGACGACCGCGCGCCCGAAGGCGGGCGCGAGCGCCGCGTGCTTTCCGAGGTCGCTCGCCACCTGCCCGAGGTGCGTCACCTGCGTGGCGCTCGTGAAGAGCGCGACGTCGAGCGCGCCGTCGGCGATGCGCGCGATCGCCGCATGCAGCGGACCCAGATCCTCCGGCAGCGCCCAGCGATAGACCGGCACCGCCATGACCGTCGCGCCGCGGGCCCGAAGTCCCGCGAGCAGCTCCGCATTGCTGATCCCGTACTCCTGGACGGCGACGCGCTTCCCCGCGATCGCGAGCCCGCCGTCGATCGCGCCGAGCAGCTCGCGCCACGTGTTCGGCTCGGGCACGACGAGCGCCGGGGTCAGGCCGAGCTCGCGGAGCGCGGCGACCGGTTTCGGCCCGCGCGCGACGAGCGTCGTCCGCGCGAGCTGCGCCACGAGCTCCTCACGCGGCACGCGCGGCGTGATCGCGTCGACGAGCGCACGCGTCCCGACCCCGGTGAGACACACGAGCACGTCGATTTCGCCGGCCGCGAGCGCTCGCGCGAGCGCAAGCGCCGCCGGCTGCTCGTCGAGCGGAATCTCGCGCATCGACGGCGCGACGAACGGCTCGCCGCCGAGCTTCCGGATGAGCGCCGTCATCTCGGTCGCCCGTCGGCTCTCGAAGGCAACGACGCGGAGCGGAGACTCGGCCATTGGCGCGCTCCGGAGACGCCGACGCCGGGTCAGCGCACCTCGAGCAGCTCGACCTCGAACTTGAGGGTCGCGTTCGGCGGAATGACGCCGCCCGCGCCGCGTGCGCCGTAGCCGAGCTCGGGCGGGATCATCAGAATGCGCGTGCCGCCGACCTTCATCGTCGCCACGCCCTCGTCCCATCCTTTGATGACCTGGCCCCGTCCGACAGCGAAGCTGAACGGGTCGCCGCGATCCTTCGAGCTGTCGAACTTCTTCCCGTCGAGGAGCCACCCCGTGTAGTGCACCACCGCGGTCTGTCCCGTCGAGGGCGATGCACCGGTCCCGACCTTCACGTCCTGATACTGCAAGCCGCTCGGGGTCGTTTCCATGTTCTCCGCCATAGCTTTCGCCTTTCCGGGCTCTGCCCCGCCGGATTCTTCGGTCTTGGGTGCGCTTTGACAGCCGACCGTGAGCACGGCGAGCACGCCGAGCGTCGCCACCAACGTCCTCGTTCGAGTTCTCATCGGGCGCGCACGCTACCGACGCGGTCCCCTATGGTCAACCCGTGCTTGACGCTGTCGCCATCCATTCGCTACGCGCTGCCGTATCTCGAGCCGTCACCCCGGAGCTTCCATGCCCTCTCACCCCGTTCTCGCCGTGCTCGCCGCCGGCTCGCTCCTCTGCACCAGCGCCGCGCACGCCGTCGACGTCGCGCAGCAGGTCGCCGACGTCCGCACGCTCACGGTGCCCAACGGCACCAACCCCGCGCAGTTTTTCGCGTTCGGCGGCGACCTCTACTTCACCGCGACGACCGATCGCGAAGGCAGCGAGCTGTTCGTCCGCCGGGCGTCGAACCAACAGGTGGAGATTCTGTTCGACATCGCCCCCGGCACCGCCGCCTCGAATCCCGGGCCGTTCGTGCAGGTCGGGAGCCAGCTCTTCTTCGTCGCCGACGACGGCGTCCACGGCGCCGAGCTCTGGGTGACGAACGGCACCGCCGCCGGCACGCACCTCGTCCGCGACATCGTCCCGGGCGAGGACTCGTCGTTCGCGAGCGACCTCTTCGTCCTGAACGGCACCCTCTTCTTCAGGGCGTTCACGGAGGCCGAAGGGTCGGAGCTCTGGACGAGCGACGGCACCGAGCAGGGCACCACGCTCTTCAAGGCGTTGATCGCCGGCGGCGCCGGCGGTGACCCGGATCTCCCCTTCGTATTCGGCGGCCACGCGTATTTCCGCGCGCGGCAAGCCGGGACCGGCGCGGAGCTCTTCATCACCGACGGCACCGTGAACGGGACGGTGCTGCTGAAGGAGATCCGCACCGGCTCGAGCGGCAGCAATCCGGGCGGCTTCACCGAGCTCGGCGGCCTCGTCTACTTCTTCGCGAGCGACACGACCAATGGCGCCCAGGTCTGGAAGACCGATGGCACGGGGCCGGGGACCGTCCTCGTCCGCGGCGCCAGCGTCGACCCGGACGCGCACCCGGTCACGGGCTTCACGAAGGCCGGCACGAAGCTCTACTTCGTCGGCTCCGACCCGGACCATGGCAACGAGCTGTGGGTCACCGACGGCAGCGAGGGCGGCACGTTCCGCGTGAAGGACATCCGCACCGGCACCGAGAACGCCGCCGTCGAGCAGCTGACCGCGGTCGGCTCGACGCTGTACTTCGGCGCCGACGACGGCGCGACCGGCCGCGAGCTCTGGAAGAGCAACGGCACCGAAGGCGGGACGACGCTGGTGAAGGACATCCGGGCGAACGGCGACTCGCGTCCCCAGGGGCTGATCGCAGTGAACGGCATCCTCCAGTTCGACGCCGATGACGGCGTCCACGGCCGCGAGCTGTGGACCAGCAACGGCACGGAAGGCGGCACGAACCAGCTGCTCGAGATCCGTCCGGGGAGCGGCGGCGCGGGCTTCATCGTGCCGAGCCTCGTCGGCACGACGGTCTGGTTCGCGGCGAACGA
Source organism: Polyangiaceae bacterium (assembly GCA_031400185.1). Taxonomy (GTDB): domain Bacteria; phylum Desulfobacterota; class Binatia; order UTPRO1; family UTPRO1; genus UTPRO1. Next base: position 2,088 of record JANNPN010000097.1, on the reverse strand, counting down.
CGGCACGACGGGCGCCGAGGTGTGGTCGGGCGACGGCACCGCCAACGGCACCGCGCTCGTCGCGAACCTCGACCCGGACGCGTCCGACGCCGATCCGGACGCGCTCACGTGGGCGGGTGGCAAGCTCTTCTTCACGGCCGACGACGGCGAGCACGGGCGCGAGCTCTGGGTCTCCGCCGGTCTCGGGCAGGGGGCGACGCTCGTCCGCGACATCCGTGTCGGAGCGGCGGGGTCGAATCTCCGCCACCTCGTCGACTTCGGCGGGATCCTCTACTTCGCCGCCGACGATCTGCTGAGCGGCGACGAGCTCTGGCGCTCCGACGGCACGGAGGCTGGGACCTTTCCCGTCGGTGACTTGAACCCGGGCGCGTTCGGCTCGTTCCCTACCGAGATGCTGGTCGCGAACGGCCGTCTCTATTTCTCGGCGGAAGACGCCACCGCCGGCCGCGAGATCTGGGCGAGCGATGGCACCGGCCCCGGCACGGTCCGCATCCTCGACATCAATCCCGGCATCGCGCCCTCGAATCCCTCGCGGTTGGTCGCGCTCGGGAAGAACGTCTACTTCGAGGCGGACGACGGCAGCACCGGCCCCGAGCTCTGGACCACGAATGGCAAGCCGAGCGGCACGAAGCTCGTGCTCGACGCCCGGCCGGGTGACATCGGCGCGTTCCCGCGGAATCTCACCGCGGTCGGAAAGCTCCTCTTCTTCACCGCCAACTCGACCGGCGGCGACACGGAGCTCTGGCGCAGCTCCGGCAAGGCGAGCGGCACGTTCATCATCGGGAGCCCGAGCACGAACGGGCTCGCCACGACTGCCGAGCTCACGGCCATCGGCGCGCGCGTCGTCTTCAGCGGCGAGGACGGGGCGGGCGGCCGCGAGCCGTGGATCAGCGACGGGACCGTCGCGGGCACGCGCCGCATCCGCGACCTGCGGCCGGGGAGCGTCGGCTCGAACCCGACCGGGCTCGCCGCCGCCGGCGACACGGTCTACTTCGCCGCCGACGACGGCACGACCGGCGTCGAGCTCTACGCGACCGACGGCACCGAGGCCGGGACGGGCCCGCTCCAGAACCTCGCGGCTACGACGACCAGCTCCAACCCGACGAGCCTCACGGCGCTCGAGCGCGGCTGCGTCGCCGTCTTCGCCGCGGACGACGGCACGCACGGCATCGAGCTCTGGCGGACCGACGGCACGCCGGGCGGCACGACGTTGCTGCAAGACCTGACGGGGGACGACGACGACGCGACGCCGGCGCGCTTCCTTCCCACGACCGCCACGGTCTTCTTCGCCGCCGACGACGGCGCCACCGGTCGCGAGCTGTACGCGCTCCCCGCGTTTGCCGCGCGCGAACCCGACGGCGACGGGGACGGCGCGAGCGACGCGCTCGAGGTCTTCGCGGGCAGCACCCCGACCGACGCCGGATCGCGTCCGGTCGCCAACGCACCCGAGCCGCTCGCGGTCACGAAGCTCACCGCCGACGTCACGTTCCCGCAGGCGGCGAAGGACAAGCTCACGCTGACCGGGACGCTGCCGGTCCGCGCCGGCCTGCTGCCTGCCGGCCTCATCGTCCGTGTCGACGTCGGCGGCGTCCGCCGTCAGTTCACCCTCGACGGAAAGGGCAAGTCGACGCCGAAGGGGGCCGACACGTTCAGCGTCGCGCTGAAGCTCGACGGCACGGGCGCGGCGGTCGTGAACGCGGCCGCCAAGTTCACCGCCAAGCTCACGAAGACCGATGCCGCGGGCGCGCTGTGCGACGAAGGGGTCGCCGCGGCCTCGACCGGGAAGAAGCTCCCCCGCACGATCGGCGCTACCGTGCTCTTCGACGATCATCACTTCACGAGCGTCGTGCCGGTCGTCTACACGAACTCGAACGGCAAATCGGCGAAGCTGAAGCGCTGACGACACCGAGTGCACGTGGGCACGGCGATCCCGTGCCCACGCGGCTCGACTCAGTGCGGTTGCGGGACGATGCGGAGGTAGGGCTTCAGGGCCTTCCAACCGCCCGGGAACTTCTTCTTCGCGTCGTCGTCGGAGATCGACGGGACGATGATGCAGTCCTCGCCCGGTTTCCAGTTCACCGGGGTCGC
>JANNPN010000072.1:0-36846 GCA_031400185.1 Polyangiaceae bacterium | reverse complement strand
GCTTCGACATCATCAACTTCGTGTGGTGGATCGGCATCGGCCACGCCGGGACGCTCATCTCCGCCATCCTGCTCCTGCTGCGCCAGGAGTGGCGGACCTCGATCAACCGCTTCGCCGAGGCGATGACGCTCTTCGCCGTCTCCTGCGCGGCGTTCTACCCCATCTTCCACATGGGCCGGCCGTGGGTCGCCCACTGGCTCCTGCCCTATCCCAACACGATGGGGCTGTGGCCGAACTTCCGCAGCCCGCTCGTTTGGGACGTGTTCGCGGTCACGACCTACGCCACCGTCTCGGCGCTCTTCTGGTACATCGGCCTCATCCCCGACCTCGCGACGCTGCGCGATCGCTCGCAGAGCCGGGTCGGCCGCTTCGTCTACGGCATGCTCGCGATGGGCTGGCGCGGGTCCGCGCTCCACTGGCACCGGTACGAGACCGCCTACCTGCTGCTCGCCGGTCTTTCGACCCCGCTCGTCGTCTCGGTGCATACGATCGTCAGCTTCGACTTCGCGGTGTCGCTCGTGCCCGGGTGGCACGCGACGATCTTCCCGCCGTACTTCGTCGCGGGCGCGATCTACGCCGGCTTCGCGATGGTGCTGACGCTCGCGATCCCGCTCCGCTGGTATTACGACCTCGAGGACTTCATCACGCTCCGCCACCTCGACAACATGGCGCGCGTGATGCTCGCGACCGGCCTCGTGGTCGCCTACGGCTACATGATGGAAACCTTCGTCGCCTGGTACAGCGCCAGCAACTACGAAGCGTTCATGATCGAGAATCGGTTCTTCGGGCCGTACAACAAGCTCTACTGGGCGCTGATCTTCTGCAACGTGGTCGCGCCGCAGCTCATGTGGTTCAAGGCGCTGCGCCTGAACCTCGGGTGGCTCTTCGCCGTGTCGATCATCGTGTCGGTCGGCATGTGGCTCGAGCGCTACATCATCATCGTCGTGAGCCTGCACCGCGACTTCCTGCCGTCGTCGTGGGGCATGTACACCGGCACGGTCTGGGACTGGGCGACGTTCCTCGGCACGATGGGTCTCTTCTCGAGCCTGCTGTTCCTCTTCATACGTTTCCTCCCGATGATCTCGATCTTCGAGATGCGGACGATGATCCCGGAGGCCAAGGTCGACGAGGAAGCGCACGACACGGCGCTCGAGGCGCCGAAGGCGACCCAATGAGGCGCACGCCGCTCCATGGCCTCATGGCCGAGTTCGACAGCCCGACGGCCCTCGTCGTCGCGATCAACAAGGCGCGCGCGGCGGGCTACCGGACGATGGACGCGTACTCCCCGTTCCCGATCGAGGAGGTGTCCGAGGCGCTCCACATCCACGATCGGCTCCTGCCGCTGCTCGTCCTGATAGGCGGCATCGCGGGCTGCGTCGGCGGCTTCGCGCTCGCGACCTGGACGTCCGTCTACGACTACCCGCTCAACGTCGGCGGGAGGCCGTTCTTCAGCTGGCCGTCGTTCATCCCGATCACGTTCGAGACGACGGTCTTGGTGGCGGCGGCGACGACCGTGCTCGGCCTGCTCGCGCTGAACGGCCTGCCGATGCCGTACCACCCGGTCTTCAACGTGCCGCAGTTCGCGCTCGCCACCCGGGAGAAGTTCTTCCTGTGCATCGAGGCGACCGATCCGCATTTCCGCCTCGAGGAGACGCGACGGTTCCTCGAGAGTCTCGAGCCGCGCAGCGTGGCGGAGGTCGAGAACTGATGGTGCGCGCGCTCCACCGCGTCGTGCTCGCGGGCCTGGCGCTCGTCGCGCTGCCGGGGTGCCGGCAGGACATGCACGATCAGCCGAAGTACGACCCGCTCGAGGCGAGCTCGTTCTTCGCCGACGGCCGCGCGTCGCGGCCGCGCATCCCGGGAACGGTCGCGCGCGGGCGGCGCGACGACGACGTGCTCTACGTGACCGGCAAGGGCGCAGACGGCAAGCTCGCCGACGTCTTTCCGGGTCCGGTGTCGCAGGTGACGCTCGAGCGCGGCCGGCAGCGCTTCGACGTGTACTGCTCGCCGTGCCACGACCGCGTCGGGAGCGGGCGCGGCATGATCGTGGAGCGCGGCTACAAGCAGCCGACGTCGTTCCACGAGGAGCGTCTGCGCGCCATGCCGCCGGGCTACTTCTTTGACGTCATCACGAACGGCTTCGGCGTCATGCCGAGCTACGCGGCGCAGATTCCCGTCTTCGACCGCTGGGCCATCGCCGCCTACATCCGGGCGCTGCAGCTGAGCCAGCATGCGACCCTCGCCGAGGTCCCGGAGGCGGAGCGCAATGCGCTGCTCACGGGCCAGCCGATTTCCGCGCCGGTCGCGCCCGGCGCCGGCGCCGCGTCGGCGCACGGAGGCGGCCATGACTGAGCCGGCGCGCTTCACCGCGTACGACCTGGCGCCCGACCACGTGCTGCACCGCGTGCAGCACGGTGCGCTCGTCGTCGGTGGTCTCGGGAGCCTCGGCTGCGTCGTCGGGATCTTCGCCGCGCGCGATCAGTTCTTCCAGGCCTATCTCGTCTCGTACCTCTTCTTCCTCGGCCTCGCCCTCGGCTCGCTGGCGGTCTTGATGATCCAGTACGTGACCGGCGGCGCCTGGGGCGCGGTCATCCGGCGCCTCCTGGAGTCGGCGACGCGAACGCTGCCGCTGCTCGCGGTGCTGTTCCTCCCGATCGCGTTCGGGCTCGGCCACCTCTACGAGTGGGCGCGGCCGGAGCACGTCGCGCACGACCCGATCCTGCAGCACAAGAGCGTCTACCTGAACGTCCCGTTCTTCCTCGGGCGCGCGGTCTTCTACTTCACCGCCTGGATCGCCACGGCCTACTTCCTGAACCGCTGGTCGCTCGAGCAGGACGCCGCCGCCGATCCGCGGCTCACGCGTCGGCTCGAGATGCTGAGCCGGGGTGGGCTCCTGCTCTATGCGCTCACGATGACGTTCGCGGCGATGGACTGGGGCATGTCGCTCGAGCCGCACTGGTTCTCGACCCTCTACGGCGTGATGTTCATGGGCGGCCAGGGCCTCTCGACGTTCGCGTTCATGATCCCGATCGCGGCGCTGATCGCCGAGCGCCCGCCCTTTTCGCGCATCATCACGCCGGCGCAATTCCACGACCTCGGCAAGCTGATGCTGGCGTTCGTGATGCTGTGGGCGTACTTCGCGTTCTCGCAGTACCTCATCATCTGGTCGGCGAATCTGCCCGAGGAGATCCCGTTCTACCTCGCGCGCACGAAGGGCGGTTGGGAGTGGGTGGCGGTCGTGCTCGTCGTCGTGCACTTCGCGCTGCCGTTCGTGGTGTTGCTCTCGCGCGACGTGAAGCGGCACGCGCGCGCGGTCGCTGTCGTCGCGCTCGTACTGGTCGCGGCACGGTTCGTGGACCTCTTCTGGCTGCTCCGGCCGGCCGTCGCGCCGGAGGGCTTCGCGGTGCACTGGCTCGACCCCGCGGCGGTCGCGGCCATCGGCGGCACCTGGATGTGGTTCTTCGTGTCGCAGCTGAAGACGCGCCCGGTGCTGCCGCTCAACGACCCCGCGATCCCGAGGGAGGCGTGAGATGAGCGGCACGCTCAGTCACCCCGAGCCGCCGGCGCCCGACGTCACGGTCGGCCACGAGGAGCGCGACATCCGTGCGCGCCCGATCGTGCTCTCCGTGGTCGGACTCACCGCCGTGACCGTGGCGGCGTTTTTCCTCATGCACCTGCTGTTCAACGTGCTCGCGGCGAGGCAGGCGAAGCAGAGCGCCCCGCCGAGCCCGCTCGCCGCCAAGTACGGGTTGAAGGAGCCGCCACCGCCGCGTCTGCAGACCGAGCCGATCGCCGACTTGCAGGCGCTCCGCGCGCGCGACGCCGCGGCGCTTCACGCCTACGCGTGGGTGGACCGCGACGCCGGCGTCGTTCGGATCCCGATCGAGCGGGCGATCGCCGTGCTGGCCGAGCGCGGGTTGCCGGCGCGGAATCTCGCGCGGCGAGGGCGACAGTGAGCGCGCGCGTCCGGCCGGTCGTCGCGGCGCTCCTGGTCCTGGTGCTGACCGCGCCGGCGTCCTCGGCGACCGAGCCCGCCGCCGACGGCCGGCCGCCGGCGCTCCGCGAGGTCGGCGTCGACCAGCGGCTCGGCGAGCAGCTGCCGCTCGACGCGACCTTCACCGACGACCGCGGCCGCGCGGTCACGCTCGGGGACTACTTCGGCACGAAGCCCGTGGTCCTCGTGATGACCTACTTCGAATGTCCGATGCTCTGCACCCTCGTCCTGAACGGGCTCGGGAAGACGCTCAAGACCATGAGCTTCGAGCCCGGCAAGGAGTTCGACGTCGTCGCGGTGAGCTTCGACCCGCGCGACACGCCCGCGACCGCCGCCAAGAAGAAGGCCGCGTACCTCGCCGACTACGGCCGGCCGGCGACGGCCGACGGCTGGCACTTCCTCACGGGCGAGCACGCGTCGATCGAGCGCGTCGCGAAGGCGGCCGGGTTCCGGTACACGTGGGTGCCCGAGGAGAAGCAGTTCGCGCACGCCGCCGCCGTCATGGTGGCGACCCCCGAGGGGCGCATGGCGCGCTACTTCTACGGTGTCGACTACGCCGGCCGCGATCTGCGGCTCGGGCTCGTCGAGGCCGCCGACCACAAGATCGGCTCGGCCGTCGATGCGCTGCTCCTCTTCTGCTACCGCTACGACCCCGCGACGGGGAAGTACGGCGCGATCGCCCTCAATTTGGTGCGCGCGGGCGGCGTGGCGACGGTGCTCGCGCTCGGCGTCTTCATGACCGTGATGTTCCGCCGCGAAGCGGTCGCCGACCGCCGCCGCAGGACCAGGAGCGCCTGAGGCATGCTCGAACGATTCGGCCTCCTGCCTCCGCAAGCGTCGAGCCTGGCCCTCCAGGTCGACCTGCTCTACGGCTTCCTCGTCGCCGTGACGGCGTTCTTCTCGATCCTGATCGCCGCCGCGGTGATCGGGTTCTCGATCAAGTACCGCCGCCGTCCCGGCAGCGAGCCGACGCCGCACATCCACGGCTCGACGGCGCTCGAGGTCGCCTGGTCGATCATCCCGTTCGGCATCACGATGATCATGTTCTTCTGGGGCGCCCACCTGTTCGTGACCCTGAAGCGCCCGCCCGATGACGCATTGCAGGTGAACGTGGTCGGGAAGCAGTGGATGTGGAAGCTGCAGCACCTCGAGGGGCGGCGCGAGATCAACGAGCTGCACGTACCGGTCGGGCGTCCGGTGAAGCTGACGCTCACGTCGGAGGACGTGATCCACAGCTTCTACGTGCCCGCGTTTCGCATCAAGCAGGACGCCGTGCCCGGCCGCTACACGACGGTGTGGTTCGAGGCGACGCGCGTCGGCAGCTACCACCTCTTCTGCGCGGAGTACTGCGGAACGGTGCACTCGGGGATGATCGGCAAGGTCGTCGTGATGGAGCCGGCCGACTACCAGGAGTGGCTCGCGGGCGACACCGGAGTCGGCGTCGTCGCGGCGTCCACCGGCACGGGCTCGGTCGCGAGCACCGGCGAGAGCCTCTTCGGCCAGCTCGGCTGCGTCACCTGCCATCGCGGTGAGAGTGGCACGCTCGGTCCGTCGCTCGCGGGGCTCGCCGGCAAGTCGGTGAAGCTGCAGGACGGGGCCACGGTGACGGCCGACGACGACTATCTCCGCGAGTCGATCCTGACCCCGCAGGCGAAGATCGTCGCCGGGTTCACGCCCGTCATGCCGACCTTCAAGGGCCAGGTGACGGAGGAGCAGATCCTCCAGCTCATCACCTACATCAAGTCGCTCGGCCAGCCGCCGAGCGCGGAGGGCGGTGCCGGCGCCGCGCCGGGACGAACGTCATGAGCACGACCAACAACTATCTCAATGCCGACTACGGCATCTGGTCCTGGCTCCTCACCAAGGACCACAAACGGATCGCGATCCTCTACCTGATCTCGATCACGTTCATGTTCCTCCTGGGCGGCATCTTCGCGCTCGCGATCCGCCTGGAGCTGCTGACGCCGCCTGGCGACCTCCTCACGGCCGACACGTACAACAAGATGTTCACCATGCACGGCATCGTCATGGTGTTCTTTTTCCTGGTGCCGTCGATTCCTGCGACGCTCGGCAACTTCCTGATCCCGATGATGATCGGCGCGCGCGATTTGGCGTTTCCACGCCTGAACCTCGCGAGCTGGTACGTCTACATGGTCGGCGCGCTCTTCACGATGTATGCGGTCTTCACCGGCGGCGTCGACACGGGCTGGACCTTCTACACGCCGTACAGCACGGCGGTCGCCAACACGAAGGTGATTCCGGCGGCGCTCGGCATCTTCATCACCGGCTTCTCGTCGATCCTGACGGGCCTCAACTTCATCGTCAGCATCCACCGCATGCGGGCGCCGGGCCTCACCTGGTTTCGGCTGCCGCTCTTCGTGTGGGCGCACTACGCGACGAGCCTGATCTTCATTCTCGGCACGCCGGTGATCGCGATCACGATCCTGCTGGTCGCGGTGGAGCGCGGGTTCCACTTCGGCATCTTCGACCCGGCGCTCGGCGGCGACCCGATCCTCTTCCAGCACCTCTTCTGGTTCTACTCGCACCCCGCCGTCTACATCATGATCCTGCCGGCGATGGGCGTGATCAGCGAGCTCGTCACGTGCTTCTCGCGGAAGGTCATCTTCGGATACGGGTTCATTGCGGTCTCGAGCATGGCGATCGCGATCCTCGGCTTCCTCGTGTGGGGCCACCACCTCTTCTTGTCCGGCCAGTCGGTCTACGCGTCGCTCATCTTCTCCGTCCTGAGCTTCCTGGTCGCGATCCCGTCGGCGGTGAAGGTCTTCAACTGGACGGCGACCCTCTACAAGGGCTCGGTGGAGTTCGCGGCGCCGATGATCTACGCGCTCGGCTTCATCGGTCTCTTCACGATCGGCGGCCTCACGGGCCTCTTCCTCGCGACCCTCGGCTTCGACGTCCACGTGCACGACACGTACTTCGTCGTCGCCCACTTCCACTACATCATGGTCGGCGGCGCGATCATGGGGTACCTCGGCGGCATCCACTTCTGGTGGCCGAAAATCTCGGGCCGCATGTACCCGGAGTGGCCGGCGCGCATCGGCGCCGCCATCATCTTCATCGGGTTCAACCTGACCTTCTTCCCGCAGTTCCTCGCCGGCTACCTCGGGATGCCGCGCCGCTATCACATGTACCCGCCGGAGTTTCAGGTGCTGAACGTCATGTCGACGGCGGGCGCCACGATCCTCGGGGTCGGCTACCTGTTGCCGCTCACGTACCTCCTCTGGTCGCTGCGCTACGGCAAGGTCGCGTCGGCGAATCCCTGGCGCGCGACCGGGCTCGAGTGGCAGACGCCGTCGCCGCCGCCGACCGAGAACTTCGCGACGACGCCCGTCGTGACCGAAGAGGCCTACGCCTACTCCGCGATCCGGAAACCCGAATATGTCTGATCACGCCACGACCCACGCGTACGCGCATCAGTTCGACAGCGCGGAGCACCAGCACAGCGCGTCGCAGCTCGGGATGTGGGTGTTCATCGCGCAGGAGATCCTGTTCTTCGGCGGGCTCTTCGTCGCGTACGCCGTCTATCGCTATGCGTACCCGACGGCGTTCGCGCAGGGGAGCCACCACCTCGACGTGACGCTGGGCTGCTTCAACACCGCGGTGCTCATCGGCTCGAGCCTCACGATGGCGCTCGCCGTCCACGGCGCGCAGCTCGGTCAGCGCTGGACGCAGGTGATCTTCCTCGTCCTCACGATCGTCCTCGGGTCCATCTTCCTCGGTGTCAAGGCGATCGAGTACGGCCACAAGTTCCATGAGCACCTCGTCCCGGGACCGGGCTTCGTGTTCGACGGCGACGCCAACCACGCCCAGATCTTTTTCTCGCTCTACTTCGTGATGACCGGCTTGCACGCGCTCCACATGGTGATCGGCATCGCCGTGCTCGCGGTGCTCGTCTGGCAGGCGTGGCGCGGCGCGTACGGCCCATCGTACTACAGCCCGGTCGAGCTCACCGGGCTCTATTGGCACTTCGTTGACATCGTCTGGATCTTCCTCTTTCCGCTGCTCTACCTGATCGGGAGGCACTGACCGCATGAGCGCCGACAGCAGCGGACACGTCGTCTCGATCAAGCTCTACCTCGCGATCTTCGCCGCGTTGATGGTGCTGACGGTGATCACGGTCGCGGTCGCGTTCGTCGACCTCGGGCCGATGAACACCTTCGTCGCACTCGGCGTCGCCGTCACGAAGGCGACGCTCGTGATCCTGTTCTTCATGCACGTGAAATACAGCTCGAAGCTCACCTGGCTCGTGGTCGCGAGCGGCTTCTTCTTCCTCGCGATCATGCTCGCTTTCACGATGGCGGATGTCGTGAGCCGCGGCTGGCTGGGGACACCGGGAAGCTGACATAGAGGAGGGTTCGTGTCGGAGCTCGTCCGCTTCCTCGGGTCCTCTCTCGGTCGGAAGATGCTCATGGGGGCAAGTGGGCTGTTGCTCCTCCTCTTCCTCGTCGTGCACGTCACCGGCAACCTGATCCTCTTCGCCGGCCCCGACGCTTTCAATCACTACAGCCACTCCCTCGTCACCAACCCGCTGATCTACGTGGCGGAGCTCGGCCTGCTGGCGCTCTTCGTGCTGCACTTCGTGTCGGGCCTCGTGGTGACGCGGCAGAACCGCGGGGCGCGCCCCGTCGGCTACGTCGTGAAGCGGCGGGCGGGCGGGGCCAGTCACAAGAGCCTCGCGTCGAGCAGCATGATTCTCTCGGGGGTCTTCGTGCTGGCGTTCGTGCCGTTGCACCTGTGGACGTTCAAGTGGGGTCCGCACTACTCGACTGGAGATCCCGCTGTGCGGGATCTCCATAGGCTCGTCGTCGAAGAGTTCCGGAAGCCGATCGAAACGGCCTGGTACGTCGGCGCGATGCTGATCATCGGGATGCACCTGTGGCACGGGTTCGGGAGCGGGCTCGAGTCGCTCGGCGTGACCGATCGGCCGTGGCTGCGCCGGATCGGCCAGGCGCTCGCCGTCGCGATCACGGCCGGGTTCGTGGTCGTCCCGCTCGCGATCTTCTTCGGCTGGGTGCGGGCATGATGCTCGACGGCCGCACGCCCGGAGGGTCGCTCGACGCAAAGTGGTCGAACCACAAGGACCACCTGAGGCTCGTGAACCCGGCGAACCGACGAAAGCACGCAGTGATCGTGGTCGGCACCGGGCTCGCCGGCGCGTCGGCCGCGGCCTCGCTCGGCGAGCTCGGCTACAACGTCCTCGCGTTCACGATCCTCGACAGCCCGCGGCGCGCGCACTCGATCGCCGCGCAGGGCGGGATCAACGCGGCCAAGAACTACAAGAACGACGGCGACTCGGTCTTCCGCCTCTTCTACGACACCATCACGGGCGGCGACTTCCGCGCCCGCGAGGCCAACGTGCACCGCCTTGCCGAGGTGAGCGTCAAGATCATCGATCAGTGCGTCGCGCAGGGCGTACCGTTCGCGCGCGAGTACGGCGGCCTCCTCGACAACCGCTCGTTCGGTGGGGCGCAACTCTCGCGCACGTTCTACGCGCGCGGGCAGACCGGGCAGCAGCTGCTGATCGGCGCCTACGGCGCGCTCATGCGCCAGGTCGACGCCGGGACGGTGACGATGTTCGCGCGCCGCGAGATGCTCGACCTGGTCGTCGTCGACGGCAAGGCGCGCGGCATCGTGACCCGGAACCTCGTGACCGGGGAGATCGAGCGCTTCGCCGCCGACGCCGTGCTGCTCGCGACCGGCGGCTACGGCAACCTCTACTACCTCTCGACCAACGCCGGGAACTCGAACGTCACCGCGGCATGGCGCTGCGCCAAGCGCGGCGCGTACTTCGCGAATCCGTGCTTCGTGCAGATCCATCCGACCTGCATTCCGGCATCCGGCGAGTACCAGTCGAAGCTCACGCTCATGAGCGAGAGTCTGCGCAACGACGGCCGCGTCTGGGTGCCGAAGCAGGCTGGCGATCGGCGCGCGCCCCAGGACGTCCCCGAGGCCGAGCGCCTCTACTTCCTCGAAGAGCGCTATCCGAGCTTCGGAAACCTCGTGCCGCGCGACGTCGCCGCCCGCAGCTGCAAGGCCGTCTGCGAGGCGGGGCAGGGCGTCGGGCCGACCGGCTACGCCGTCTACCTCGACTTTGCGGATGCCATGCATCGTCTCGGGACTCATGTGATTGCCGAGCGCTATGGCAACCTCTTTCAAATGTACGAGCGCATCGTCGGCGACGACCCGTACCGCGCGCCCATGCGCATCTACCCGGCGGTGCACTACACGATGGGCGGGCTCTGGGTGGACTACAACCTGATGAGCAACGTGCCGGGCCTCTTCGTGCTCGGCGAGGCCAACTTCTCCGACCACGGCGCCAACCGCCTCGGCGCGAGCGCGCTCATGCAGGGGCTCGCCGACGGGTACTTCATCATCCCCTACACGCTCGCGGACTACATCGCCGGCACGAGCCTCGCGCCGGTGACGACCGAGCACGAGGCATTCGCCGAGGCCGCGAACGTCGTGCAGACCCGCATCGACCATCTGCTGCGCGTCCGCGGCGACGTCACCGTGACGCAGCACCACCGCCGACTCGGCCAGGTGATGTGGGAGAAGTGCAGCATCTCGCGGACGGCGGCAGGCATCGCGGAGGCGCGGGACGCGGTGCGCGCGCAGCGCGACGAGTTCTGGCAGAACGTGCGCGTCCCGGGCGAGTCGTCGAACCTCAACAAGTCGCTGGAGCTCGCGCTCCGCGTCGCCGACTTCCTCGAGTTCGGCGAGCTCGTCGCGATCGACGCGCTCGCGCGCGACGAGTCGTGCGGCTGCCATTTTCGCGAGGAGCACCAGACGCCGGACGGCGAGGCCGAGCGCAACGACGAGCGGTTCGCGCACGTCGCCGCGTGGGAATGGCACGGATCGACGCGGCCGCCGACGCTGCACACGGAGCCGCTGCACTTCGAGAGCGTCGCGCTCGCGCAGAGGAACTACCGGTGAGCACGACCGCGCCTGCCGACGCGACGTCGACGCTCACGCTCCGGGTCTGGCGCCAGGCCGGCCCGAGCGCCCCGGGCCGGCTCGTCGAGTACACGGCGCGCGACGTGTCGCCGCACATGTCGTTCCTCGAGCTCCTCGACGTCGTGAACGAGGACCTGACGCGCAAAGGCGAGGATCCGATCGCGTTCGACTACGACTGCCGCGAGGGCATCTGTGGCTCGTGCGGGCTCGTGATCGACGGCGTCGCGCACGGCCCGCGCGCCGCGACCACGACCTGCCAGCTCTTCATGCGCCACTTCACGGACGGCGCGGTCATCACCGTCGAGCCGTGGCGGGCGCGCGCCTTCCCGGTCGTGAAGGACCTAGTCGTCGACCGGAGCGCCTTCGACCGGATCATTTCGGCGGGCGGGTACGTCTCGGTCGACACCGGGAGTGCTCCGGAGGCCAATCTGCTGCCGATACCGAAGCACACCGCCGACCGGGCGATGGACGCGGCCGCCTGCATCGGCTGCGGCGCCTGCGTCGCCGCCTGCAAGAACGCGTCGGCCGTCCTCTTCGTCGGCGCCAAGATCAGCCACATGGCCCTCGTCCCCCAGGGCGGGCCGGAGCGCGAGCGCCGGGTACTGGCCATGGTCGCCCAAATGGAGAAAGAAGGATTCGGCGCGTGCTCGAACGAGGGCGAGTGCGAGGCCGTCTGTCCGAAAGAGATCTCCGTCGCCAACATCCAGCGTCTCAACCGCGAATACGTTCGCGCCCTGTGGAGGAAGCCATGAGCACCCCGAGCCTCAAAGGAAAGACCCTGTTCGTCAGCGGCGGGTCACGCGGCATCGGCCTCGCGATCGCGCTTCGCGCGGCGCGCGACGGCGCCAACGTGACGATCGCCGCCAAGACGGCCGACCCGCACCCGAGGCTCCCGGGCACGATCTTCACCGCGGTGAAGGAGATCGAGGAGGCCGGCGGTAAGGGCCTCGCGATCCAATGCGACATCCGCGACGAGCAACAGGTTGCCGACGCCGTCAAGAAGACCGTCGCGACGTTCGGGGGGATCGACGTGCTCGTCAACAACGCGAGCGCCATCTCGCTCACCGGCACCCTCGAAACCGACATGAAGCGCTACGACCTCATGAACGGGATCAACGCGCGCGGCACCTTCCTCTGCGGCAAGTACTGCATCCCGCATCTCAAGGAGGCCCCGAACCCTCACATCCTGTCGCTCTCACCCCCGCTCGACATGCGCGCGCAGTGGTTCGCGCCGCACGTCGCCTACTCGATGGCGAAGTACGGCATGTCGCTCTGCACGCTCGCCTGGGCCGAGGAGTTCAAGGGCAACGGTATCGCCGCCAACTCGCTCTGGCCGCGGACGATCATCGCGACCGCCGCCATCAACATGCTCGGCGGTGACGCCATGATGCGCCAGGGCCGGACGCCCGAGATCATGGCCGACGCGGCGCACGTCATTCTGACCAAGCGCTCGAAAGACTTCACCGGCAACTTCTGCATCGACGACGTCGTGCTCCACGAGTCCGGCGTCCGCGATTTCTCCAAGTACGCAGTCGTGCCGGGGACGAAGAGCTTCCAGCCCGACTTCTTCGTTCCGGAGGGGTTGCCGGAGGTCGACTGAGGTCGCTGCTGCGCTCGACGTGTAATCGCCGTCGCACCAGCGGTTTCGGTCCGACAGTTTCACTTGTGGTTGCACGTTCAGTAGCGCGCTGCCTCGCTCCGATGCGCGCCTCCGCCCGCCCCCGGCGAGGCAACGACCTCAACAGATCAGTTTGTTTAGAGGCGGCTGGCGGAGCCGCTCGGGCGCGGCATTGGCAACGCGCGGCGGTCGCTTCCGTGTAGCCGAAAGCGCGTGCGACCGCCGATCCTCGGATGTCCGGTCGGCGGTCCTCTGCTGGCCACCTGATCCTGGCTCCGGTTGAGTCCACCTCGATGGGTGGGGTCGTGCGAGCCTGTGTTGCATTCCTGCCGTACCCAAAGCGGCTGATCGCGCGTCGTAGCCCGAGCAATCGTCACGCGGCGGAAGCCTCAGATTCGATGCCTGTACTTGACTTTGCGAGATGTTTGACAATACATAGCCCTATCATGCCTAGACGACGACCACGTCAGTTGACGCTCGCCCTTTCTGCACGTCGAACGTGGGGTGGACGTCGCGAAGGGGCAGGGCGGAAGCCGGTTGGTGCCACGGCGGGCATGCCGCATCGGAGGCGCGCGCGCTTCGCGACGCCGCTGCCTGCGCACGTCACCCTGCGGCTGCGCGCCGACACCCCGTCGCTCCGCACGGTGCCGATCGTGAATGCGATCGAGCAGACATTCGCCGCCGGCTGTGAGCGCTCCGACTTCCGGCTCGTGCACTACTCGCTGCAGGGCAACCATGCGCATCTGGTCGTAGAGGCGCGCGATCGCGACGCGCTCGGACGCGGGATGAAATCGATCGGGGCGCGACTCGCGCGCGCGGTGAACCGGATCGCCAACCGCACAGGACGGGTGCTCGCCGACCGCTACCACGTGCGTCTGCTGCCGACGCCAAAGGAAGTGAGAAACGCCCTTCGGTACGTGCTGCTGAACGCACGCCGCCACGCGTCAGCGGCAGGTGCGGCGGTCAAGAAGGCGTTGCGCCTCGATCCCGCGTCGTCGGCGCATTGGTTCGAAGGTTGGAAGTGGGTCCCTCTCGTAACCGGGAACGATCGAGCTCGCAGCCCGTCGGACGTCCGACCTGTGGCGCGCGCGAAGACGTGGCTATTGCGCGTCGGCTGGCGCCGTCACGGTCTCCTCGACCCAGCGGATGTCCCCGGCTGAGAACCCGGACCGTCGCGATCATCGAAGCCGGCAGTTTGTCGCGCGCGCGGTTTCGCGCGCGCCGCCGTTCGCAAGCGCTTTTCTTACTAACCGTCTTGTGGACAGCGCGCGACGACGCCTGTGTCGCGACCAACTCATCTACGAGCGGATCTCTCCCGTCACTCGCCGGCTCGCTTCGCTCGGCCGCGCGTTGCGCGCGCGGAGGTCGCGTCTCGGGTCGCTCTCCTACGAGGGACGACGCTCGACTGACCGAAGTTGATAGACGCCGTGGCTGGTGGCGACGACGGTACCGTCGGCGGTCGTGAGCTCGCCGTCGAGGGTGAACGTCGCTTTGCCCTTCGCGTCGGCCTCGGCGCTGACCGACGCGATCTGCTCGTCGCTGAGCATGATCTCGACCGTCACGTCCGACTTGGCAGGCTTCAGGAACTTCATGTCCAGCGATGCCACGATCGGGAAGTACCGGCGAGTGTCGAACGACGAGAGGAAGAGGGCGCCGCCGGGGATCTCGGCCACCGTGAAGAGCGCGCCCGCGTACATCGTGCCGACGTGGTTGCCGTTGCCCTCGAACGGGAGGAGGCATTTCACGTAGCCGCGTCGGAGCTCGAGGACCTTGAGGCCGCAGTTGGCGACGAACGTGATGCCGGTTTCCAGCGCGCGCTTCGCGACCTCGAGATCCATGCGCGGAGGCTTCTAGTGGATGCCGCGCGCCGGAACCAGGGCCGTCGGGTCGATCCCGAGACTGCGGACCACGGCTTCCCACATGTCGTCCTCGGCGGTGTCGAAGACGACCTCGCGCCGGAGCGGCGCCGTCAGCCACGCGCCCTCGGCGAGCTCGCTCTCGAGCTGCTCCGCGCCCCAGCCGGCGTAGCCGAGGAAGAGCCGGACGGCGGCGGGCGGGTGGCTCGCGACGGAGCGCAGCATGTCGAGCGAGCCGGTCACGCACACGCCCTGCTGCAACGTGGCCACGTCGTCGTCCTCGGTCGGCGGCGAGGGCGGCCGGGCTTCGTCGCAGAACACCACCCAGCCGCGCTCGGGCTGGACGGGGCCGCCCCATCCGACGCTGCCGATCCCGATAGGCCACTGGATGCCGCTGTTTTGCATGAGCTCGCTCATGGTGAGGTCGAGCGCGCGGTTCAGGACGATGCCGAAGCTGCCGCCGCCGCCGTGGTGCACGAGGAGGACGACCGCACGCTTGAAGTTT
The DNA here is from genome assembly GCA_031400185.1 of Polyangiaceae bacterium. Taxonomy (GTDB): domain Bacteria; phylum Desulfobacterota; class Binatia; order UTPRO1; family UTPRO1; genus UTPRO1. The sequence continues at coordinate 21,898 of JANNPN010000072.1, read as the reverse complement.
GGGTCGTCCAGCTGCGGCATGGCGACCAGAAGCTGCGAGGTGAGCTCCGACACGTGTTCACTTCTTGACACGTCTGGCGGTGCCGGGCCACTACCTGGTCGCGATTCGGCCCTCGGCAGGGCCCGCCATGAGCCATTTTGCGTGCTCGGTCACCGGCGTGCAGTGGCGGGCGAACCGCTGCGAGCGCCCGCAGACGCGGGGTTCAGAATCGAGTCACCGTGGAAGGAATGCAGAGCTCCAGCTCTTTGGCGGTATCGAGCGTCCCCGTCCCGAGCTGACTGATCACGCGGAGGCCGGACTGTTTCTGGTGCTTGGGTGGCGCGGGAATGATCTTGGCGCCCTTGTCCTTCGGGTCGATCGGGCCGCAGCCGTTCTGCGCGATCGTCTTCTTGGCCGCCTTCACTTGATAGCACGCGAGCTGCAACGTCTCGTGGCGCAGTGCCGCTGGCGTGAAGTCGATCGGCTCGCCCGTCTTCAGCACCACCGGGGCGCCGGATTCGGCGACGGGGAAGCAAATGCGGGTGAGCTTCTTCAGGTCGTAGCGCCGCGCTTGGATCGTGTCGCCGGCCTCGATTTGGGCGCGCTTCGGAAACGCCGCGAGCGTCGTGCCGTCGGCACGCTTCTTTTGGAGCTTCACCCTGTAACAGCGGAAGTCCGCTACCTCGTGCGTCTCGGCAGCCGGCGGCGATGCCGGGGCGGGCGGGTTCAGGAGGGTCGGCACGAGCAGATCCTGGGGCTTCGTCACGGTCACGACGAGCTCGCCGCAGGGATTCTGCACGCGCACGTCGGGGATCGGACGAAACTTCGGTCCACCCTTTCGCTGTTTGAGGGCGTAGCCGGTGAGGTGCGTGACGGCATCGCTGATGCCGGCGTCGTTCGCGTTCGCCGGGATTCCCAGTGCGGCGAGCTTCTGGACGTCGACGTCGGTCGTCGTGACCGCGTCGGCGAGCGTCAGCGGGCCGAGCGGCGCGAACTTGGGGGCGCCTTTCGTCGTCTTCACCTTGTAGAAGACGAACGCATCGACCGCAGCGGGCAAACTCTGACCGACGAGCCGTGCAAGGGACATCCGCGCGACGCCGTTCAGGGCAGCGAACTCGCCGCCGAGCACGATGCCCCCGTCGGGATCGAGCAGGAGCGCGTTGACGTCCCCGCCTTCGATCCCCGAGCCGTCTTGGGGGAGCGTATCGTCGAGGCTGCCGTCCGGGTTCAGCCGGAAGACTCGATTCGGCCGCTCGTTGTCGGACTCGAGCTCGTAGTCGGCGAGGCCGACGACGATTTTCCCGTCAGCAGCGAGCGCCAGTGCGCCGACCCGATACGGTGCGTAGGGGATCGTCGGCAGAAACGATGGATCCAGGCTGCCATCCGCATTCACGCGCGCGATCCGGTCGCGTGCCGTGCCGTCATAGGAGAAGAAAAGGCCGCCGATGATGATCTTCCCGTCGGGCTGGAGCAGGATCGAGCTCACCGTGAAGTCGGGTCCTGTGCCGGGGTCGAACGTCGGATCGGGCGTGCCGTCCGCGTTCAGCCGCGTCAGGCCCGCATACTGTCCGTTGTTCCCTGGGACGAGACCGGTGAGGAGGATCTTTCCGTCAGGTTGCAGCAGGATGTGCTCGATGGCGCCGCCGGAGAGTGGCACGGAGAACGTTTCGTCCGGCGTGCCGTCGGTATTGAGGCGCGCCAGACGTCGTTGATTGAAATCGTTGACCTCGTTGGCGAGAATTTTCCCGTCTCCCTGCAACGTGAAGGCCGCACGGTTGCCGAGATGAGTCCCGGGACCGGGGAGCACGAAGCCCGCGTCGAGCGTTCCGTCGGCATTCAGCCGCGCGAACTCGAAATCGGTGGTCGACCCTAAGAACCTGAGGGAGCCGCCGACGATAACCTTACCGTCGGACTGGACCGCGATGCCGTAGACGGTCGACTCGTAGCCGAAGGGTGAGGTGAACCCGGTGTCGGTCGTGCCGTCGGCATGCAATCGCCCGATACCGCCACGTCGTTCGCCATTGAGATGCGTCGGCCGACCCAAGGACGAAGGGCTCAAGCCGACGAGCAGCTTGCCGTCCGGTTGCCGGACGAGCGCGAACACGTGGCCATGCGAGCCGGGGCCGTTCGAGTCGAACGCGGGATCGCGGTCGCCGTTCGGCTCCAGCTGCACGATGCCTTCGGCGGGCTCGTTCGCGTAGTTGTCGAAACGGCCGACGGCGACGATCTTACCGCCCGCCTGCACGGCGATGCCGGACACGTCTCGGGTGCCGTTGACCGCATAGAAGTCGCTTCGCATGCCCGGGGTATCGAAGGTCGGATCGAGTGTTCCGTCCGGATTCAGCCGCGCAATGCTGTTGCGCACTGCCGGCATGGTGATCCGGAAATCACTGCCGATCAGAATCTTCTGGTCTGCTTGCAACGCGAGGCCAAAGATCGAGGAGGGGCGCCAGTCCGCGAAGCCGGTATCGCGGCTGCCATCGGTGTTGAGTCGCGCGAGTCCGGCGGGGGAGGTGCCACCGATGGCCTCGGTTCCGCCCGCGACGAGCATCTTACCGTCGGCCTGCAGGGCGAGCGCGTACACCATGCTGATGGAGGCGAACTCGCTGGTATAGCGACCCGTCGGCGGGATCGGTGCGTTGTATCCGGTGTCCAGGCTCCCATCGCTGTTCAGTCGCGCGACAGCGGGCCGGGGGATGATGTCGCGGTTCAAGAATCCGCCGATGACGATCTTGCCGTCGGATTGCAGGGCGAGCGCTTGCACATAGTCTTTTTGTGAGGCGTTCACCCCGCCATACGGGGTGGTCGGCGCGTGGAACGAGCCATCCACGCTGCCATCCGCGTTCAAGCGCAGTGCCACGGTCGTGTCGTCGCTCTGCGTGAAACTGCCGCCGACGATCATCTTTCCGTTCGGTTGGATCGCGATCGCGAGCACGCGGGAGAATGCGCGTCCGAGGCTCGTGGTGACGAACGAAGATGCCGGGCCCTCGAACGAGGGATCCAGCGTGCCGTCCGCGTTCAGCCGGACGATCATTTTGCTCGAGCCGAATACCCCGTTCCGAAAGCCGGGGACCGGAGCCATGCCGACCACGATCTTGCCGTCGGCTTGTAGCGCCAGCGCGTGGACCACAAGGCCGACCCGCTGCGTGCTGGGCCCGATCTGACCGCCGCCGCCGAACACGTTTTGGATCACCGTCGTCAGCTCGAGGCCGGGGTCGAACGTGCTATCGCAACTGCCGTCGGCATTGATCCGCGCGAGATTCCGACGCGCGCATCCTGCGAAGGATTCGAAATCCCCGCCGACGATGATCTTGTGGTCGGGCTGGGGGACGACCGCGTTGATGTAGCGCCCGTAGACGCTGGTCACCGTTGGGTCGAAGGTGCGATCGACGCTGCCGACGCTCGTTGCTGGCGTTTGCGTCGGGAGCGGTGTCGGCGTCACGGGCGGAGGCGTCGTCGGTCCAGGTGTCGGCGTCAGACCGGAGCCCGTGCCCGGCGTGCCGGTCGCCGTCCGGGTCGGCGTTGCCGTCGGCGCCGGCGTCGGCGTCCGGGTCGCGGTCGCCCCCGGGAGTGGGGTCGTTGTGGACGTTGGCGTCGGAGAGGGCGGGTCGGCGACGGTGACGAGGTGAAGCAGCGGCGCCAGGTTCACGTTGCCGCTATCGTCCGTCACGGTGAGGCTCGCGAAGTACTCGCCCGGTGCGGTGTACGTGTGAACGACCGTCGCGCCGGTGCCGATGGCTCCGTCCCCGAAGTCCCACGCCCATTCGACGATCGTTCCCGTGGTTGCAGTCGAGGCGCTGCCGTCGAAATCGACGGTGAGCGCGGCCGGGCCTTCCGCCGGTGCGTAGCTGACCTCGTCGAGCGGTGCGGCGGCGTCTTCGGCGAGCAGGACAGCCGGAACGTCCTCTTGAAATCGCTCCACGGGCGACTCGTCGAGCGGCGTGCTCGTCGGGTCGCTGTCATTCTCGCCCAACGACGCGCCAATCCGGCCGCCACCATCGAATTTCAGAGCGCTCCAGTCGTTGAAGCCGACCAACTCGTCGGGCTCCGACCAGCCGACGGCCTGCAACGGTATGTCCGTGACGCCGTGCTTCGGAGTCTGACAGATGCGGTCGGCTCCAGAGGTGACGAAGTTGGCCCGGATCTCGTCGTCGCCTTGCAGGAACGCTTGCGTCGTCTGCAACGGCAGACTCTCACCGTTCGCATCCTCGCCGTGTGCGATGCAACGTCCGTCGCTGTTGAGGTCCGCGACCAATGGCTCGTTGGTGACCGGCGTCAGCATCCCGTTGCAGTCCCAGTCGAGGGCGGGACCGGGCAAGAAGATCTTCCAATAGCCGCCCGGATTGGTCAGGCACTGGTTGAAACCGGGCGGGGTGGTCACGAGGGTCGTGTCGCCGGTGAGCGGGTTCCACGTGGTGAGATGCCCCGTCGGATCGCTGATGCCCACGGCTTCGTTGAGATTCGTCTCGTTCAGTGTCGGAAGCTTCGCGCGCGAGTAGTCGAGCTTGCGCTGCTTCTTGTTGGCGATCAGCAGGCCGGTGGAATCGAAGCGATAGTTCATGATGCTCAGGTAGTTCGGCTTGAAGTTGTCGTCGTCTCCGCCGCCATGCCCGAGCCCGAGATTGTGGCCGAGCTCGTGCATGAACGTGAGAGCCTGCTGCAGCGGGGTACTGAAGACCGTGCCGTTGGCGCGCTTGAACGCCCCGAGCGCGACCACGAAATCGGCCGATGGGGTGGAACGCGCATGGCCGCGTATGGGTCGCTGCAGGAGCAAGACGTCGGGGAGCGTGTTGCAGAACAAGCCGTAATGAAAAACGGTGTCGCGATGAAACGCGTCGAAGGTCGTGGCCTTGACGTCGTCGAGCTCGTGCCAGTCGTACGGAAAATCCGGAGGACCGCCGAAGGCGCCCAGCGCCTCCTGAAACGGCACCTGGCCGGCGCGTGAAAGCGTCCCCCACTTGGCGCCGGTGCTCGGATTCATGATGCTGTCCGGGCCGAGGTCGACGTGGAGCCGCACGCCCTTCTTGCCGTCGGGGTTCGTGACCGGTGAGGCCGCGAATGCATCGGTCACCATCTTGATGGCGCGAGCGCTCGGCTTGAGCACCGCCCCGTTCGGACCGGTCGCCATCCAGTCGGCGTGCACGAAGACGTCCTTGTGGAGCACCTGGGCTCCCATCTTCGGCAGATCGATGAATGAGCCCTCGATCGTGACGCCCTTCTTCTCCCATTCGTCCGGAAGACCGTCGGCGTCGGAATCGAGCTGTTGAAAGATGGTCGCGTCGCCTTGTCTCGATCTACCATCGACGTCGTGACCGGGAGCGCCGACGATGAGCCCGACGCCGCCGATGGCGACCGAAAAGCCGAAGCCGTCGTTCGATTGCCCGTTGTCTGCCGTCAGCTTGTCTTGCTGTTTCCACGCCGTGGCGTCGCGGTGGAACAGGTATGCCGCGCCCTGGCGAGTCGCGATGACGTTGCCCTTGTCGATGTCCGCGCGGGAGGCGCCGACCACGATCGTCCGGCCGCTGACGGCGACTGCGGTACCAAACCCGTCGTTGGGATGGCTGTCGTCGGCCGCCAGGATTTGCTGCTCCGTCCAGTCCGTGCCGCTCCGACCGAAGACGTATGCGATGCCGGCAGAGCTGCCGCCGACGGCGATGTTGCGGCTGACGCCGACCGAGATGCCGAAGCCGTCGGACGGCGCCCCGATACTACCAACGAGCTTTGCTTCCTGCGGCCACGTCGTGTCGCTGCCGACGAAGACGTACGCCGCTCCCTGGTCCTCGTTCGTCGTGAGACCGTTCACTACGTCGTGGCCGTAGGCGCCGGCGACGATCGTGTTGCCGCTGATGGCGACCGAGATGCCGAAATAGTCCTCCCGGGTGCCGTCGCTCGCCTCCAGTTGCGCTTTCTCGTTCCAGGATCCTGCGTCCCTGGTGAAGACGTAGGCCTTGCCCTTGGCGGTGGTCGAGACGAAGCGGCCATCGAAGGGAGCACCGACGACGGCCGTCTCTCCGCTGATGGCGACCGAATAGCCGAACTGGCTCCCGATGAAGGGATCGCTGGCTTTGATGCGCTTGTGGAAGGTCCATCCGATTCCCGAGCGCACGAAGATGTAGACGGAGCCGGGAAAATTCTCAGCGAGCGTCCCGGTCGGGTCGCCGACCAGCGCCGTGTCGCCGCTGATGGCTACGGCGGAGCCGTATTGCGCGGTGTGGCTGCCGTCCAAGGGCTCGAGGGTGGCTTGATGCTCCCACGTCGTTTCTGCCGTCCATGGCGTGCTCTTCCGGACGAAGACGTATGCCTTGCCCTTGGTGTCGAACACCGTCCCGCCGGTGCCGCTGAACTGGTCGTGGTAGGAGCCGACGATGACCGTGTCGCCGCTGATGGCGACCGCATAGCCATTGAGGTCGTGCGCGGCAGCTACGCCGGTCGGTCGGGACACTTCTTGCCAGACGAGGGGGTCGACGACGATCGGATACTGCGCGTTCCGATCGTCCACCTCGAGGGAGATTCGGTTCTTCCGCACCGCCATCTTCGCGGTCAGCTCACGCCCCGTCGCATCCCATGCCCGCAGGTGATCGTAGGTCGCGACCTCCCGACCGCGGTGGTCACGGATCGCCGACCCCGTGAACGACGCTCGCAGGTCGCGGGCCGGATTCACCGCTTCGTACGCGTCCTCACCGTCCGAGCGCCGAGCACCATCGACGGGGCGGATGGCATATTGTGCGCGGGTGAACGTCGTCACGAGCGAATCGTACGTGCCCTCCTGCTGCAGGTGGCTGATGGCCTGTGCGCCATGCAACGAAACCGGTCGTGCGAGGCTGCCGGTTGCAGGCGCCGGCGACTGCCTCGCGGCCGCGGCTCTCCCAGGAGCGGCCCCCGAAGCGCCCTCGATTGGGAGCGTCATCCCACAGGCGATGGAGATCAGCGCCAAGAGGATCGCGCGACGCGCAGCATTCTTCGGCACCTCGAACGATCGGTCCCGCATCGATGAGCCCTCCTGAGTTGCATCGGAGGTGCTCGTGGTGAGTGAGACGAGAGAGACCGCGCATGCAGCGGCCTCCGAGGCGCGATGACGGTATTCCCATGGATCGCCACGTGTCAACGACGATCGAGGCGGGTATCGTGGACCCTATGCCGTCGTCGTCGCCGCGTGCTCCTGGTGTGCGGCTCGTCGCGACCGCGAGCGCATGGTTGAGCGCGCGAAAGCCAGCATCACGACGCCGAGCGACAGCCAGCCTGGCCACTCGCCGGCCCCCGCGTAGATGGTTTTCCCTGCCAGCGGGTGCACCGTGGCTATCAAGCTCTCGCGGGTCAGGAGCCCGGTGCGCGCCACGATCCGCCCGGCCGGGTCGACGACCGCGCTGACGCCGCTGTTGGTCGCGCGCACGAGCCAGCGGCGGTGCTCGATCGCCCGGAGCTGCGCGAGGCCGAGGTGGAGCCAGGGCTCCTGCGAGTCGCCGAACCACGCGTCGTTGGCGAGCGTCACGAGGAGGTGCGGGGAGGTCTCGCGCATCATCCGCCGTACGAACTCCGGACGGATCGCCTCGTAACAAATGGGCGTCGCGATCCGCCAGCCGGCGAACGTCAACACCGTCACCGTCGTTGCGCGCAGGAACTCCTCGGCGTGCGGGAAGAGGCTCGCCGTCGGCAGCACGCCCGCGAACGGCACGGACTCGGCCCACGGGATCAGCAGGTTCTTGTCGTACACCTCGCGGATCATGCCGTCCTCGCCCGCGAGGAAGACCGAGTTCGACTTCACCTTTCGCCCATCGACCTCGAAGGTGGAGCTCGCGCCGAAGAGCAGCGGCACCGGCATCTCCTGCACGATCGGTCGGCTCGATACCGGGAGCGGCCGGCGGATCCCGCGCACGTAGGCACTCTCGGGCCACACGACGAGGTCGACGTCGCCTTCGTTCAGAAGCTCGCGGGTCTGCTCGAGATGCCGGCGGTGGGTCACGACGCCGAGCGTGTCCCTCGAGGTGACGTCGAGGTTCGCCTGCACGACGCCGACGCGGAGCGCGGGCGCGCGTGCGCTCGCAGTGTCGACGGCGGCCATGCGCGTCCAGCCGTATCCGAGCACGACGCCCGCGACGACGATCCCGGCGAGCCACACCGCGAGCGGGCGGGCGCGGCGTCCGTCGATCCACATGGCGGTTTCGAGGACGATGAGGTTCACTCCGGCGAGCAGCGCCGTCAGCAGCAGTGGTCCGCCGACATCGGCGGTCTGCGCGAGCAACGGGATCGCGACGATGCCGTTCCCAGCGTAGAGCGGGAAGATCTGCGGCTGCAGCCATTCCACGAGCACGTACGGCGCGATCGCGGCGACCGCGAACGGCACGCGGCGCCGGTGCAGCACCTGGAAGAGCACGCCGTAGACGGCGAACGCGAGCGCGAACCACGCGCCGTAGATCGCCCAGAGCGCGATTCCGGTGCCGGAGCGGCCGTCGAGGTACGGACCGATGAGCGCGAGCAGCCACAGGTGGCCCCCCGCATACGCGAGCAGCCCGAACAGGAAACCGAGCCCGGCGGCGTCCCGAGCCCGCCGGGCGGCCGTCGCGAGCGCCCACCAGAGCGGCGCGAGGAAGACGAAGAGGCACGGCCACGCGCCCCAGCCGAGATACCCGACGGCGTAGAGCGCTCCTCCGATCGCTGCGGCAGCGGCCGCGGCTCGCCGTGCGGTCGGCGGCGCCGCCCGTGCTGGTCCGGGCGCCGGCGTTACGCCGGCAGGCGAAGGCACGGCTCCGCCTCCGGGGCGCTGCGTTGCTTGGCGGTTCGCCCTTCCTGGTCCGTGATCGTCGTGTCGGCGCCGCGCTGCAGCAGCATTGCGGCGGCCGCGGCGTTGCCCTTCGCGCACGCGACGATGAGCGGGGTGTCGCCGAAATGGTCGCGGGTGTTCTTGTCGGCACCGGCATCGATCAAAAGCGCGATCACCTCCGGGCGGTTGCCGCCGGCGGCGTGCAGGAGGGGCGTACGTTGCTGGACGTCGCGGCTGTCGACGCCGGCGCCTTGCTCGACGAGGTAGCGCGCGATCTCGAGCAGGCCGAAGTCGGCCGCGAAGCTGAGCGGGGTCCTGCCGCTCGTGTCCGGGTCGTCGACGGGCAGACCCTTCTCATGGAGCCAGCGGGTCAGCTCGAGGCTCTGCGCGTCCATGACGGCAAGGAAGAGCGCGGAGCGGCCGATCTCGTCTTTCGCGGCGAGCTTCGCGCCGAGCTCGAGGGCGCGTTCGATCGTCTGCCGGTCGTTGCGTTGGACCGCGTCGAGGAAGCGACGGTCGAGCGTGAAGGGCTCGGGTGCGCGCACCTCCCCGAGTCCGAGCGCGCGATTGACCCCCGGGGCCGTCACCGCGCCGACGGCGGTCGCCGCGACGACGGGTGAGGACGGTGGCGGCGTCGGCGACGGAGCCGGAGGCGCTGCCGGACTGCACGCCGCGACCCCGGCCACGCAGGCGAGCACAAGAAAAAGGCGGGGGCCCGTGAAGGACCCCCGCCCGGTGATGTCGCGAGCGCGCGTCAGGCGCCGGCGAGTACGTCGTTGATGAGCGGGGCGATGATCTGCATCCCCGGATCCTCGTTGTTGTAGTTGTTCGAGGGCTCGAGGTTCCGCCGCTGCAGGTTGCTGCCCACCCAGTTCGAGAGGAAGGTCTCGAACGGCAGGAAGCCGCTCGGGCACTTCCACGATTGCGTCTGCGGCCACTCGAGGATCTCGTACCACTTCTTCTTGCGGATCGAGGGGCACGCGTGGCTGCCGATGAAGGTGATGATCGACGAGCAGTGGCTGTCGTTGATCGGGCGGTGCCACGGCACGTGGTAGCTCCAGTTCGAGTAATTCTTGATCTGGTTGATCAGGTTCGTCTGGTCCGCGCGCCACTTGGTGAGGATGCCGTCCTGCGTGATGCCGGGGAAGAAACGCTCGTACGAGAAGCGCGAGAAGTTGAAGTCGCTCGAGTACCCCGTGTAGGCCATGAGGTCGCTCGGGAACTGCTGCGCCACCATCTGATTGATCGTGCCGTAGTCGTTCGGATTGAACGGCGCCGGCAGCTGGCTGAAGAGCGACGCCATGTTCCACGAGACCGTGATCGTCTGGTGCAGCTGTCGCGAGCTGTAGCTCGAGTTCGGCGCCGGGAAGACGGGACCGGAGTCGTTCAGGAGATACGCCTTGACCGTCGGCAACAGCGTGCGGCGCGCCTGGTAGAAGATGGTGTTGGTCGCGACGCCGCCGGCGCTGAACCCGGTCACGAGCAGCTTGCCGATGCTCGGAAAGCGGGTGCGGAGGAAGTTCAGCGCGGCGATCGAGTTGTTGTAGCCGTTGTGGCGGAACGTGATCGGCGGATTCACGCCCGTCGGATCGGTGTAGGTGACGACGCGATTGCCGACGTGCACGTCGCCCGTGCAGTACGGCATGTACACCATGTCCCAGCCGTTCGTGACGAGGTTGGTCTTCGAGCGAAAGAGCGGGATGCCCGGGTCGTTCCCGTTGATGAGCGGCGAGACGAACTTCGCCTTCATCTGCGTGATGTAGTCGGTCGGGATGCCGTTCGGATTGGCCGCGCCGAGGATGCCGGTCTGGCCGCTGCAACTCGGGTAGTCCCAACACGCGCCGCCGCCCTCGTACGAGATCACCATGTTGTTGGAGCTCGGCGAGTCGTAATACCAGAAGCGATACTGCGAGCCGTTGCTGCAGACCGTGCCGGGCAGCTCGACCCGGACCCAGGGGTAGGTGTTGCCGCCGTCGACGATGTCTTCGATGCCAATCGCGCGCGCGGTGCTCGGCAGCATCAGCGCGGCCAAGGCTGCAAGTGCCAGTAGTGGGGTACGAGCTTTCATCCGTCGAAGCCTCCTTTCAAATGAACGCGACGAGGCCCCGCGCCCCGTCCGAAGGGATGTTCGGGTCGCGGGGTACCACGCGTCTGCGGGAGGAGGCAAGAAGAAAATTCGCAAAGACGCGAGCGATTTCACGCCGCTACGCGTTACCGACGGCGAGTGTATCAATTCGAGTCGGGTGCGGGTGTCGCGAACTGCTTCTGCTCTTCGAGCCATGCCTGCCGCGCTTGCTCGTGCGCCGCGTGGCGCTCCTTCGCCTCGGCGATCTTGCGCGGGATCTCTTCGAGCCGCGCCAAATGCATCTCGCCGGCGAGCTTGAGGGCGCCGACCGCGCTCCGCGGCACGTCGTTCCCATAGTGCTCGGCGAGGTGGACGAGGAACTCGAGGTAGTCGGTCGAGAGCCGCTGCTGGTCCGAGTAGTAGGCGTCGATCTCCGCCTCGCTCGCCGTGTTCGACTGCACTTTGCCGAACTGGACGTTCCATTCGGCGCGGATCCTCTCGCGCTCCTCGAGCACCTTGGGATCCTTGGTGGGGAACGCCATCTTCCAATACGTGCTGTCCGGGAGCGCGCGGCGGATCTCGTCGAAGTCGATGCGCTCCCAGAGATCGGCCTCGTCGACGTTGGGCTCGAGCGGGTCGGCCTTGTAGGCGAGGTCCTCCGACGGCTCCTCGTCCTCGAGGTCGGCACGCCATGTCGGCGTGCGTCGCGCCCCCTGCGGTCCCGCTGCCGGGGCCTGGACCGCGGCGACGTCTGCTCCCGGCCGCGTGCGGGTGCGCTCGGCGTTCACCCGTCGGAGGAACAGGCCGATGCCGACCAGCAGCAGGATCGCCGCGACGACCACGATCCCGAGACGCGACGATCCGTTCACGGAGCCGGGCTCTAGCCCAGAGCCGTTCGCGCGTTCAAGCCGGTCTGGTCTGGTCGCGCGTGCGGCGAGTGGACCCTTGGTCGGGGGCGGCCGCGCCGGCGCGCCGCGCCGGGCTACTGGCCCTAGCGCGGCTCCGTACCCGGTGGACCCGGGGTCGCCGCCGCATCGAGCGCGAGCAGGAGAGCCTGGATGCCTTGCCGGCCGTGCCCGGTGTCGGCGAGGCTCGCGTACAGCCGCTCGGCGAGCTCGAGCCCGGGGAGCGCGAGGCCCATCCGCTTCGACTCGGCGAGGGCGATCCTCATGTCCTTCACGAAGTGCTCGATCATGAAGCCGGGCCCGAGGTCGCCCTTCTCGATCCGCGGCACGTAGTTGCTGAGCGACCACGAGCCGGCGGCGCCGCCCGCGACCGACGTCAGGACGGTCGCGACGTCGAGCCCCGATTTCCGCGCGTAGAGCAGAGCCTCGCAGACGCCGATCATCCCGGTCGCGATCAGGATCTGGTTCACCATCTTGGTATGCTGACCCGATCCCGCGGGTCCTTGATGGACGATCGTCTTCCCCATGCATTCGAAGAGCGGATGGACGCGTGTGACGGTCTCCGTGTCGCCGCCGACCATGATCGAGAGCCGGGCCTCGCGCGCGCCGATGTCGCCGCCGGAGACGGGCGCGTCGAGGCTCGCGACCCCGCGGGCGGCGGCGGCGATCGCGATCTCGCGTGCGAGCGCGGGCTCGCTCGTCGACATGTCGACGAGCACCGATCCGGCAGCGGCGCTGGCGAGCACGCCGTCGGATCCGAGGACGACCTCGCGAACGTCGGCCGGATAGCCGACCATGGTGAACACGACGTCCGACGCGGCGGCGACGGCCCGCGGGGTTTCGGCCCACTCGGCGCCGCGCGCGAGCAACGGCGCGGCGCGCGCGCGCGTCCGCGTGAAGATCGTCGCGGGGTGGCCGGCGGCCATCAGGTGGCCGCACATCGAGCCCCCCATGATGCCGGTGCCGATCCAGCCGATCCGAAGCACGTCCACGGCCGGGACCCTACTTCGCGAGGTACGCCTTGCCGCTCTTTCCCTGTTTCGCCGTGTAAAGGAGGGGCTGGGTGACGGACCAGGCGAGGTCGCGGATCGTGACGTCGACCGGCATCATGACGGTCACGCCGTCGACGGTCGCGGCGACGAGGCCCTCGTCCTGGAACGCGTCGGCCCACGAGCCTTTGACGCCTTTCAGTTGAAGCTTCGCATCTTGCGCGGCGACGACGCCCTTCAGCGATTTCACCGCGAGCTTCAGCTGCATGCCGTCGCTCTTCGCTTTGCCCTTGCCGTCGAGCACGAACGTTCGCGTGACCCCGCCGACGTCGACCACCACCATGCGACCGTCGACGACGAAGCCGTCGGGCACCGGAAGGGTGCTCTTCAGTACGATGGTGTCGTTCGCCGGCTTCGCGAAGCTCAGCTTGATCGAGAGCTTCGTGATCGTGAAGACGTCGCTCGGCGTCGGGTCGCCCGCGTACGCGAACGCAGCGATCGAGACGGCGAGAGCGACGGCGGTCGTGCAGAGGATCGAATGCATGCGGGCTCCTAGGGCTGGGGTGCGCGGACCGTATCAGGCGTCGGAAGACCGTCAAGGAGAAAGAGCGCGACCGCGGTTGGCACCGCCAGCGCGTGCGCCCTGCCGGATGCCGCGCGCGCGACGCGCAAGCAGGACGCGCGATTGACTACGCCACGGCGGGGAGGCCTAGTGGAGGTCCCCCCGGATCGCAGTCTCGAGCTCTCACGTCGTGTCGAAAACCCGCGCCGTTCTCCTGTCGATCCTCGTTGCGCTCGCGTTCGATCACGCGGCGCCGGCGTTCGCGCAGCCGTTGCCGATTTTCCCGACGAAGAGGCCGAAGAAGACGGCGACTCCGACGCCGCTCCCGACGCAGACCGTCGTCCCCCAAGCGACCCGTACCGCGACGCCGACGGTGACGGTGACGCGCACCCAGACGCCGGGGCTCGCAGCGACCACCACTCGCACTGCGACTCGCACGCCGACGCCGGTCCCGACGAGCGGCGCCGCGCGCCCCGACATGACCGCCGAGATCCAGAACGTGCAGATCGTATTCGGCGCGTCGGTCGCCGCGGGCGACGTCGCGGAGGGCTGTGCCGAGTCGACGACCAACGTCGACCTCCTCCGCTTCAGCGCGCTTTCGAGGAACGTCGGCACCGCCGACCTCGTGCTCGGCGACCCGGAGTGCCCGACCCCGTGCACCGAGCACCCGCTCGAGGTATGCGGCAACCCCGACTACGTCTGCAGCCCGGCGGCCGGCCACAACCATCCGCACTACGCCAACTACGCGCGGTACGAGCTGCTCGACCAGAGCGGCGACACGGTCGTCGTCGGCCACAAGCAAGGCTACTGCCTCCGCGACACGAACTGCGCGAACCCGATCTATACGTGCGCGAACCAGGGGATCTCGGCCGGCTGCTACGACACCTACGACTCTTCGCTCGGCTGTCAGTACCTCGACATCACCGGGATTCCGGGCGGGACCTATCTCCTGCGGGTGACGATCGACCCGCTGCGGCAGATCCCCGAGGTATCCGACGACAACAACGTCACCCAGCAGACGGTGACGTTCGTCCGTTCCGGCCAGGCGACCGCGACGCCGGTGCGTACGAGCACGCCGGCGCGCACCGGAACGGCCGTCCACACCACGACGCCAGTTCTCACGCCGCCGCCGACCGAGACCGCGACGCCGACCACGATCCGCACCGCGACGCCGCCGCCGGTCGCATCCACCACGGCGACGCCGGCTCGCACTGCCACGGCCGGGCCGCCGTCGACGCCGACACGCTCGCTCACGCCGAGCCCGCAGGCGACGATTTCACCGGTCGCGACCGTGGCGCCGTCGCCGAGCCCGAGCGCCTCGCCTGTCGATCCCGATGGAACGCTCGCATCGGTCTGTCAGCGCGCCATCCTGCAAGCCGGCCGGATGCTCGTCACGCGTACCTTCGCAGGCCTCGACGAGTGCGGTGCGGCGGTCGCGGCGTGCGAGGTGCCGCGCCGGCGGAACGCTGCGTGCCGCGACCGGGCCGCCGACGCCTGTGCCGAGGGCAATGCGAGGATCGCGGCCGCGCGCGCGACGTTCGTGGAGCGCGTGCTCGCGCGCTGCGAGGCGCTCGGTGACGACGGTATGCTCGCGGGCGGCGGTCTCGGCCACGCGCGGCGCGCCGACGGCTGCGGTCGGATCGACGATGTCGCGGCGCTCGCAAGCTGCATCGCCGAGCAGCACGTCTGCCGGACGGGTGGGCTCGTCGAGACCGAGGAGCCGCGGCTCGGCGCCAGGATCGGACGCGGCGGCATGGCCGGCGCCGACGTCTGCGTCGCGGACCTCGGCGGACCCGACCCCGAAGGCCCGGAGCTCACCGAGGCGCGCGCGCTCGACGGCTGTAGCCGCGCGATCCGGCGTGCCGGCCGGCGCTTCGTTCGCCATCGCGTGTCCACCCTCCAAAGCTGCCTCGTGACCCACACGAGCTGCCTCCGGACGGCGAGCGGCCGCGACGCGTGCCACGAGCGCGCGCGCGTGACGTGCGACGCGCGGAAGACCCGTCTCGCCGCCGATCCGGACCGGCTCGCGGCGACGATCGAGCGCGGCTGCGGCGGGATCGACATGACGCTCGTCCGCGCGAGCGCCGGCGTCAATCTCGAGGCCCTCGAGGCGCGCTGCGCCGAGCTCGGCGTCCCGAGTCTCGGCACGATCGCAGCGTATGCGCAGTGCCTCGCGCACGAGCACGCCTGCGGCGTCGACGAGATCCTGCGCTACGAAGCGCCCCGTTCGGACGGGTGGCTCGGGGCCTGGCCGCCTCCCGGCGGCGTCTGCCCCGGCTCCGACTGACGGCCCGCTTGCCCGTCGGCCCTCCGCGCATCATATGAGCGGGGTCGCCTGCATCCGAACCGTGCCGTCGTCCGTAGGCGGAGAAGGAGCCGATCCCATGGTCGTTTCACCGAGGCTGCGTGCCGTCATTGCATTCGCCGTGTCGTTCGTCGTGTGGTCCTTGGGGGTGGCGCCGGCCGCCGCGCAGGTCTGCGGCGACGCGGATCGGAGCGGCGACGTCACGGTGACCGACGGCGTTCGCACCCTCGCGGCCGCCGCGGGGATCGGCGACCGCTGCGATCCGCCCTTCTGCGACGTCGACGGCAACGGGCGCGTGACCGTCAGCGACGGCGTCAGCGTGCTCCGGCTCGCCGCGTCGCTGCCGACGTTCACCGCGTGCCCGATCACGCCGGCGCTCACGCTCACCGCGATCGCGACGGACCTCGACGGACCGCTCTTCGTCGGTGCGCCCGCAGGCGGCGCCCCGAATCGCCTCTTCATCGTGGAGAAACCCGGGCGCATCCGCGTCCGACAAGACGGCACCGTGCTCGTGCGGCCGTTCCTCGACATCACCGCGCTCACCAGTAAAGGCGGCGAGCAGGGATTGCTCGGCCTCGCGTTCCACCCCACGTACACGAGCAACGGACGTTTTTTCGTCTACTACACGGACGTCGCCGGCGACATCGTGATCGCGGAATACGGCCGGAGCGAGGGCGACCCGACGGTCGCCGCTCCCGACGCGCGGCGCGTGCTCCGCACGATCGACCATCCGCCGGCGACCAATCACAACGGCGGCACGATCGCGTTCGGCGCCGACGGTTTCCTCTATGCAGGGCTCGGCGACGGTGGGGGTGGCGGCGATCCGGGCGAGCACGGCCAGAACATCCAGTCGAAGCTCGGCAAGCTCCTGCGTCTGAACGTCGACGGGGACGGGCCGCCGCCCGGCAACCTCCCCGGTGGCGACCCCGACGTCTGGGACTACGGTCTCCGCAACCCCTTCCGGTTCAGCTTCGATCGCGCGACGGGCGACCTCTACATCGGCGACGTCGGTCAGGGCGCGTTCGAGGAGGTCGACGTCGAGCCGCGCGGGCAGGGCGGGCGGAACTACGGGTGGAACATCACCGAGGGATTCGAGTGCTTCTCGCCGTCGACCGGCTGCGACACGACCGGCATCACGTTTCCGGCGGTCGCCTATCCGCACGCAAACGGCACCGACAGCCAGGACTGCTCGGTGATCGGCGGCTACGTCTACCGCGGGAGCGCGATCCCATCCCTCGTCGGCCGCTATCTCTACGGCGATCTCTGCACCGGCCGCATCCGATCGTTCGTCTGGAACGGCAGCGCCGCCGTGAGCGAGCTCGAGCTCACTGACGCGCTCGCGTCGAGCGCGACGCTCGCGGTGCTGGCGTCGTTCGGCGAGGACGCGAACGGCGAGCATTACGTCGCCGATCTCGCCGGGACGGTGTACCGCATCGATCCGCGCTAGCACGGTTTGCGCGGGCGTCGGGTGTTCGCTAGACGCCCGCGCATGCGGATCATCCGCCGGGTCATCGTCGGCATCATCGTCCTCATCGCGCTGCTCTTGCTCGCGGTGCGCGTCTTCTACGGCGGCGGCGGCCGGCTCGACGACCGCACCACTGATCCCGCGCTCCCCGCGGCGGCCGTGGAGCAAGTAGCGGCGCTCGAGTACCCGCCCGGCAACATCGCGGTCGCGGCGTCGGGTCGCGTGTTCATCACGCAACATCCGGACGGGAAGCCGCCGGTCAAGGTCGTCGAGCTCGTCGACGGGAAGCCGGTGCCGTTTCCCGATGACGCCTTTCAGCGTGCGGAGGACGGGACGCCGCATTTCGAGACGCCGCTCTCGATGCGGATCGACCGCCAGGGGCGGCTCTGGGTGCTCGACCACGCCGACTTCGGCCGCGGTCAGCCGCGCATCGTCGCCTTCGACGTCGATACGCGAACAGTCGTGCATCAGTACGACTTCCCGTCCGACGTCGCCGGTTTTCTCTCGATGCTGAACGACTTCGCGGTCTCGCCCGACGGCACGAAGATCTACATCGCCGAGTCGAGCCCGATCGCGCAGACGCCCGCAATCATCGTCTACGACGTCGAGAAGAAGACGAGCCGCCGCCTCCTCGACCGGCATCCGTCCGTCATGCCGGAGGACTACATGCTGAACGTCGAGGGTCGCGACATGGTCGTGCTCGGCGTCTACACGCTCCGGATCGGCGTCGACTCGATCACGCTCGATCGCAAAGGCGAGTGGCTCTACTACGCGCCGGTGAACGGCGACCGCATGTTCCGCGTCGCGGCGGCGGCGGCGCTCGACGACCCGTCGCTGGCGGCCGCTGCGCTCGCTGCCAAGGTCGAGGACTACGGCCCGAAGACCAACAGCGACGGCCTCAGCAGCGACGACGCCGGCAACGTCTACATCACGGACCCCGAGCACTCCGCGGTGCTCACGCTCGGCCCGGACCGACAACTGAAGACGCTGATCAAGGATCCGAAGCTCCGCTGGCCCGACGGCCTCAGCTTCGGGCCTGACGGCTGGCTCTATGTCACTTGTAGCTCATTGCAGCACGTCCTCTTCGTTGCGCCCGGCCACCAAGCTTCCCACGCCCCGTACCACGTGTTCCGCTTCAAGCCGGGCGCGACGGCAGCGGCGGGTCACTAGTTCAAAAGGGGGATCTCTCCCCCTTCGCGAATGCGGCACAGCCGCATTCGCTCATCCCCCGGCTCGCTGCGCTCGGCCGCGCGCTGCGCGCGCGGAGGTCGAGTCTTGGGTCAGGCTCCTCGGTTCGCCGTCATCCCCCGGGCTCGCTGCGCTCGGCCGCGCGCTGCGCGCGCGGAGGTCGAAGTCTTGGGTCAGGCTCCTCGGTTCGCCGTCATCCCCCGGCTCGCTGCGCTCGGCCGCGCGCTGCGCGCGCGGAGGTCGAGTCTTGGACAGGCTCCTCCGTTTACCGTCAACCCTCCCGCTCAAGCTCCACCCCGATCCGGCCGAAAAAACTTCGGGGGCAGCTGCCCGGGGGAGGTGTGCGCTACGTCATGCGAAACGACGTGGCGAAGACGACCATGGCGGTTCGGATCCATCTACAGTTCGCGACGGCGAAGATGAAGCTCGCGCGGCCGATCAGCGACGCGAACGGCCGGCTGGTGGCCGGGGTGGGGACCCTGCTCTCGCCGGGGGTGGTGCGGGTGCTCCGGCACATGGCGGTGCAGAGCGTGATGGTGGAAGACGCCGGCGGTCTGGCGCCTTGGGAACAGGTGCGGACGGTCGAGGAGGAGCAAGCGGCGCTGGCGGCGCGCTTCGCGGGTGAGGACGTCACCCCGCAGCTCGCCGAGATCCGGGCCGCGATCGCGCGTCGGCTCGACCGGCGGGCGGCCGCCACGGCGCCGCCGCCGTCGCCGACGGCGGACGACGCGTGACGCCGCGGGGATCGCGCGGACCGTCGGCAGCACCGACGTCCAAGGACAAGTTCCGGTGGGAGGTGAGCCGGCTCCGCACCTTGCCGACCCTCCCGAAGCTGCTCGAGCGGGTCGTGATCGCGCTCGAGGATCCCGACATCAACTTGGCGAGCGTCGCCGAGCTCATCGAGATCGACCAGTCGCTGACGTCGCAGGTGCTACGGCTCGCGAACTCGGCCTTCTACAACGCGCAGGGAAGCGTCAGTCAGGTGAGCCACGCGCTCGTCATGCTCGGTACCGCGGTCACGCGGAGCGTGATCCTCTCGACGAGCGTGCTCGACATGAAGGCCGTCGCCGGACTGCCCGGCTTCTGGGAGCACTCGCTCGGCTGCGCGGTCGCGGCCGGGGCGATCGCGAAAGTCACGGGGCGCGCGAATCCGGAGGAGGTCACCGCCGCCGGCCTGCTGCACGACCTCGGCAAGGTGGTGCTCTACAAGCAGCTCCCCGACGCGTTCGTGCACATCGTCGAGACCGCCGCGGAGACCGGGCGCACGTTTCACGACGTCGAGCGCGACGAGCTCGGCACGGACCACGGCGAGATCGCGGGGTGGCTGGTCGAGAAGTGGCGCTTCCCGGCGTGTCTCGGCGAGCCGATCACGTGGCATCACGCGCCATCGCGGGCACGCGTGGCGCGCGACGAGACGGCCATCGTCCACGTCGCGAACGTCCTCGTCCGCACGCTCGGGTACGGCTCCGGCGGCGACCGTCGCCTCGCGCCGATCGATCCGACCGCGTGGGCCCGGCTCGCGCTCACCCCCGACACGCTCGATGCGATCCTCGAGCGGTTCGACGCGGATCTCGACCACGCGCTCAACTATGCCACCTTCGAGTGAACGCGCCGTGGTGAGCACCGAGTCGGCGCTGCTCCAGCGCATCGAGGAGATGTCCTTCCTTGGCGCGCTGAACCAGCGGCTGGCGCGGGTTCCCGACTTCGCATCGGCGTGCCGCGCGCTCGTCGAGCTCGTGTGGGAAGAGCGCTACGCCGAGGCCGTCGCGTTCGTCGTGGTCGATGGGCCGCGTCGCATCGGCACCGTGCAGTCGGTGCTCCCGGCGAGCTTCGATCTCGAGCCGACCGCCGAGATGAGCATCGACCGCGCTCCGTTCGCGGCGGCCCTCGCCGGAAACGATCCGATCGTGATCCGCGACGTGCCGCCGCTGCCATGGATGCCGGAGCCGGCGGACGATCTCGCGCTGATCGCGGCGCCGCTTCCGGTACGCGGTACCGCGATCGGTATCCTGCTTGTCCATACGCACGGCGACGCGACGGTCCTCGAGGATCACCGACGCGTGCTGGCGCTGGTCGCGACTTCGGCGGCGCTGGCGCTCGACGCCGCCCGCAACGAGGCGCGCGAGGAGTTCCTCGCGACGCTGCGCCACGACATCAACAACCCGGTCCACGTGGCGCTCGGCTACATGGAGATGCTCGGCGACCGTCTGAAGCACGAAGGGTCGGCGGAGCTGCTGCAGCTCGCGGGGTCCGTGACGGAGTCGCTGAAGGCCGTCGCCGACCTCGCGACCAACCACCTCCACATGGCCGCGATCGACCGCGGAGTCGCGGGCATCGCGCGCGAACGCCTCGACCTCGGTGTGCTGACGACGGAGATCGTGGGACGCCACCGCCCGTCGGCGACGGAGAAGGGGATCACGCTCGTCCACGACGGCGGCACGGCACTGGTGCGCGGCGATCGCCGTCAGCTCGGGCGCGTGGTCACGAACCTCGTCGGCAACGCGCTCAAGTACACGCCCGCGGGCGGCCGCATCGACGTCGAGGTCGGCACCTCGCTGAGCGACGTGTGGCTGCGGGTCCGCGACACCGGGTACGGCGTGGCCAAGAGCGATCTGCAACGCCTCTTCACGAAGTACGCCCGCTTCCACCGCGACCAGGGCATCCCCGGCACGGGGCTCGGCTTGTATCTCTCGAAGGCGATCGTCGAGGCGCACGGGGGCTCGGTGAGCGCCGCGAGCGAGCCGGGTATCGGGTCGACGTTCACCGTGCAGTTGCCGCGCGCGGCGTAGCATCACTGGGTTGCTCGCGGCCGACGCGGGTGAGATGGCTGCGCGCGTGGGGCGAACGATCGAGATCGAGTGGCAGCTCGCGCTCCGCGACCCGCGGACGGTCCGCCGGCTCACCGCCGCCCGCTCCGGTGAATGGACGGTCGAGCCGCACGAGGTCGTGCGCCTCCGGGACTCGTACTTCGACACCGCCGACTGGCGAGTGCTGCGAGCCGGGTACGCGCTCCGCGTGCGACGGAGCGGCACGAAGGTCGAGGCGACCCTGAAAGCGCTCGCGCGTGCACGCCGCGGGCCGGCGAAACGCCGCGAGATCACCGCACCCCTCGCGAACGCGCGACCCGCGACGCTGCTGCGCGCGCGCGGTGCCGTCGCGACGTGGATGCGACGCGCGATCGGCGACGCGCGCCTCCGCCGGCTCTTCGCGGTCCGCACGCGACGCGAGGTGTTCGCCGTCCGTCACCGCGGCCGCATCGTCGCCGAGCTCGCCCTCGACTCCACGCGGATCCTCGCGCGCGGACGCGAGCGGTGCCTCACCCGGGTCGAGGTCGAGGTGACACGCGGGCCGACCGCGCTCGTCGCGCGCTTCGTCGCGACGCTCCGCCGCGGGCGGCATCTCACCCTCGCACGACGATCCAAGTTCGAGGAGGGATTGCGGACGGCCGGGCTCACGCCGCCGCGCGTGCGCTGATTGTGTCAGCTCGGAGCGCCTGGCAGACAGCGGTGCGCTCGACGAGCCCACGACGCGTTCGTGAATCTCGGCTCGACGGGCTCCGAGGAGGCGCTCGAACATGAAACTCCACGAATTCGCCGGAGCTCCAAACCCCAAGAAGGTCCGTGTCTATCTCGCCGAAAAGGGCATCGAGGTGCCGTCGGTGACGGTCAACATCATCAACGGC